>DIEE01000090.1:24619-24773 GCA_002418465.1 Pseudomonas sp. UBA5782
GCGGCCGCCGTGCTGATCGGCGCGCGCACGCGGCTGCTCGCGGTGAGCCAGCTGTCCAACGTGCTCGGCCGCTGGCAGCCGCTGGCCGAACTGCTGGCGCTGGCTCGCGCGCAAGGCGCCATCAGCGTGGTCGACGGTGCCCAGGGTGCAGTGC
>DIEE01000089.1:0-4371 GCA_002418465.1 Pseudomonas sp. UBA5782
CGCAGCTGGGCGTGTGCCTCCGGCCGCGGGTCGCCGTGCTGTCTACTGGCGACGAGCTGGTGGAGCCGGGCCAGCCGCTGGGCGCCGGGCAGATCTACAACAGCAATCGCCGGCTGCTGATCGGTTGGCTGCAGCGTCTGGGCTGTGCGGTGGTGGACGCCGGCATCCTCGCCGACGACCTTGGGCTGACTCGCCAGGCGTTGCGCCAACTGGGCGACGTCGACCTGATCCTGTCCACCGGCGGAGTGTCGGTGGGCGAGGCGGATTTCCTTGGCGAAGTGCTGCGCGAAGAGGGCGAGCTGACCCTGTGGAAGCTTGCCCTCAAGCCAGGCAAGCCGTTGACCGTCGGGCATTGCCAGGGCGTGCCGGTGATCGGCCTGCCGGGCAACCCGGGCTCCTCGCTGGTGACCTTCGCCCTGCTGGCGCGGCCTTATCTGCTACGCCGGCTGGGTGTGGTCGAGGTCGCGCCGCTGGGCTTCGAGGTGGCCGCCGGCTTTGCCTGGCGCAAGCCCGGCACCCGTCGCGAGTACTTGCGCGCGCGTCTGCAGGACGGTCGCGCCCTGTTGCATCCAAACCAGAGTTCCGGGGTGCTGAGCAGTGCCGCCTGGGCCAACGGCCTGGTGGAAGTGCGCGAAGGGAAAACCCTGGAAGAGGGCGATCGGGTCCGCTTCATCCCGCTGAGCGAGCTGCTCGGCTAGTCGATCGCCGGCCGCCCGGCTTCCTGCAGGGCACGCCGGCTTTCCCGAAATTCCCCCGGTGTCTGCCCGGTCCACGCCTTGAAGCTGCGGTGGAACGAGCGCGGCTCGCCGAAGCCCAGGTAGATGGCGATTTCCTGGATCGGCAAGTGGCTGCCGAGCAGGTAATGCTCGGCTAGTTCCTGGCGCAGGTCGTCGAGTACCTGCTGGTAGCTGGTGCCGGCCTCCTGCAGTCGGCGTTGCAGGGTACGCAGGCTCAGGTGGAGTTTCTCCGCGACGCGTTCCTTGCTCGGCAGCCCGTCGCGCAACAACTGGCGCAACAGGTTCTTCACCCGCAGCGGCAGTGGCTCGTCGGTATCCAGCTCGGCCATCAGCGCCAGCGCATGTGCTTCCAGGGTACGCAGCAGGCTGGCGTCGGCCTGGCGCAGCGGCAGGCCGAGGTATTCCTGGGGTATCAGCAGCGCGCTGCAATCCTGCTCGAAATGCACCGGGCAGCCGAACACCGCCTGGTACTCCGCCTGCCTGGTGCCGGCTGGCTGCGCATGCTCGAACCAGACCTCGCTCGGCGAGCGCTGCATGTCGGCGATCCAGCGCGCATAGAGCAGCCAGGACGCCAGCACGTTCTCCACCATGTGCCGACGGATTTCTGCCTGCCGATGCCGGCAATTCCAGACCAGGCGTACCTGCCCGCCGGCGCTTTCGACGCGGCTGGTGCCCATGTCGCCGACCAGTTTTTCGTAGGGCACGATACGCGCCATGGCTTCGCCCAGCGTCGCGCAGTTCATGGTGATGTAGCCGAGCACGCTCCACGAGCCGGGCTGCACGAAGCGCGCGGCGTGCAGGCCGAACAGCGGGTCGGCGGAGCGCTTGGCGAGCTGGGCGAGGAGGGTTTCGTGGACTTCGCTGGGGAAGCGCGCGCCGTTGTCGGCCAGAGCGTCGGGCGGAATGCCGGCCGCGGCAAGCGCGGGCGCGCAGTCCAGGCCGAGGTGTTCGGCATAGCGCAGGTATTTCAGCAGGACCGGTAGCGAGGTGTAGCCGAGGTTTTGCATGGCGTTTCTTGTTCTTCTGCTGGCGCGTTTGGCGAGCTCGTCTGTCCCGATCCGACAGTGACGCGGGGCAGCGGCCGGCTAGTATAGGCAGCGAACGACAAGCTCCGGAATACCGGACGAAGGAGGCAGGATGCGACGCTGGAATGGCTGGGGCGAGGACACCACCGAGGTCGAATTGCCGGCGCATGGCGCGGACTTTCTCCGCGCGCTGATCGGCGCCGGCCAGCCGCTGGCCGATGCGACGCTCGAACAGGTGCTGGCCCGTGTGCCGCCGTCGCGGTTGCCGGCACATCCGCTGATCAGCCTGGACCCCGAGGATCGCCTGCGCCACGCCCGCGGGCAAAGCCTGCCGGACTGGCTGGCGATGCGCTCCGGCGACTTCGGCGTGTTTCCCGATGGCGTGGCCTTTCCTGAAACCGCCGAGCAGATCCGCCAGTTGATGGGCTGGGCGGCGGAGCAGGACGCGGTCCTGATTCCCTACGGCGGCGGCACTTCGGTGGCCGGGCACATCAACCCACAGGTGGGCGCGCGGCCGGTGCTGACGCTGTCACTGGAGCGCATGAATCGGCTGCTTGAAATTGACGCGGCGAGCCTGATCGCCGCCTTCGGCCCCGGCGCCAACGGCCCGCAGGTGGAAAGCCAACTGCGCGCGCAGGGCTACACCCTGGGGCATTTTCCGCAATCTTGGGAGCTGTCGACCCTCGGCGGCTGGGTCGCCGCGCGCTCCAGCGGCCAGCAGTCGTTGCGCTACGGGCGCATCGAGCAGCTGTTCGCCGGCGGCACCCTGGAGACCTTCGCCGGCCCGTTGCAGTTGCCGAGCTTCCCGGCGTCGGCGGCCGGGCCCGATCTGCGCGAGATGGTGCTGGGTTCGGAAGGCCGCTTTGGGGTGATTTCCGAGGTCCGCGTGCGCATCAGCCGGCTGGCCGAGGCGGAAACCTTCTACGCGGTGTTCCTACCCGACTGGCCGCGCGCGCTGGAGGCGATCCGCAGCCTGGCGCAGGCGCGGGTGCCGCTGTCGATGCTGCGCCTGTCCAACGCCGTCGAGACGCAAACCCAGCTCGCGCTGGCCGGTCATCCGGGGCAGATCGCGCTGCTGGAGAAGTATCTGGCGCTGCGCGGCGCGCGCGCCGGCAAATGCATGCTGACCTTCGGCGTCACCGGCAGCCGTGTGCAGAACGCCGCTTCGCTGAGGCAGGCGAAGAAGCTGCTGCGCAGCTTCGGCGGGGTATTCACCGGCACCCTGCTTGGGCGCAAGTGGGCCGAGAACCGCTTCCGTTTCCCGTACCTGCGCCACGGCCTGTGGAGCGCCGGCTACGTGGTGGACACGTTGGAAACCGCCACCGACTGGAGCAACGTCGACGACCTGCTGAACAAAGTCGAAGCCAGCCTGCGCGACGGCCTGGCCGACGAGGGCGAGGCGGTGCACGTGTTCACCCACCTCTCCCACGTCTACGCCGAGGGCTGCAGCATCTACACCACCTACGTGTATCGCCCGGGCGTCAGCTACGCGCAGGCGCTGCAGCGCTGGCAGCAGCTCAAGCACGCCGCCAGCCGCTGCATCGTCGAGAATCGCGGCACGATCAGCCACCAGCACGGCGTCGGTCGCGATCACGCAGCCTATCTGGCGTTGGAAAAGGGCGCGCTGGGCATCGCCGCGCTGCGCTCGCTGGCGGTTCATTTCGACCCCGAGCGCCGCCTGGCGCCCGGCGTGCTGCTGGAAGAATGAGCGCCTGGAACGCCGCCTGGCGTGAGCGCGCGCTACCCGACCTGGCCGCCCGCGAGTGGGACCTGATCGTGATCGGCGGTGGCATCAGTGGCGCCGGCATCCTGCGCGAGGCGGCCCGACGCGGCTGGAAGTGCCTGCTGCTGGAGCAGCGCGATTTCGCCTGGGGCACCTCGAGTCGTTCGTCGAAGATGGTCCACGGTGGCCTGCGCTACATCGCCAAGGGCCAGTTCGGCCTGACCCGCGACTCGGTGCGCGAACGCCAGCGTCTGCTCGCCGAGGCGCCGGGCCTGGTGGAACCGCTGAGTTTCATCATGGCGCATTACCGTGGCGGCTTTCCCGGGCCGAAGGTGTTCGGCGGCGTGCTGGCGGTGTACGACGCCCTGGCTGGCAAGCGCAACCACCTGTTCCATTCGCTGCAGCAGCTGCGCTACCTGGCGCCGGGCCTGAAGGAGGACGGCCTGCTCGGCGGCACNNGGCGCTCAACGGGGTGGAGGTGGTCGAGCTGCTGCGCGAGGACGGCAAGGTGGTCGGCCTGCTCGGCGAGGATCGCGAGAGCGGCCAGCGCCTGCGTTTTCGTGCCCGCGCCGTGGCCCAGGCCACCGGCGCCTGGGCCGGACAGTTTCGCCAGGGAGGCGAGGAGCGCATCCGCCCGTTGCGCGGCAGCCACCTGCTGCTGCCGGCCTGGCGCCTGCCGGTAGCGCATGCGTTCAGCTTCCTGCATGCGCAGGACCGGCGCCCGGTGTTCGTCTTCCCCTGGGAAGGCGCCACCGTGGTCGGCACCACCGATCTCGACCATGCGCAGTCGCTGGATCGCGAGGCGCGGATCAGCGCCGACGAGGCCGACTACCTGCTCGCCGCCTGTGCCCAGCAGTTTCCCGGCGCGCGCATTGCCGCGGCGGAC
>DIEE01000089.1:4469-4644 GCA_002418465.1 Pseudomonas sp. UBA5782
CGCCGGATTCGTCGGTCGCGAGCTGGACGACCGCGGCGCAGCGGTGTTTCGCCCGCAGCCGGCACAGCCGATGCCGTCTCTTTCGCCCGCGCAACAGCGCCGTCTGGCCGGGCGGCATGGGCGCGAACTGCCCGGCCTGCTGGCGCTGCTGGAGACCGTTGGCAGCGAGTGCGTC
>DIEE01000089.1:4668-10403 GCA_002418465.1 Pseudomonas sp. UBA5782
AGGCTCTGGGCGGAACTGGCCTGGGCGGCGCAGAACGAGATGGTGCTGCATCTGGACGACCTGCTGCTGCGCCGCACGCGCCTCGGGCTGCTGCTCACCAACGGCGCCGAGGCCGAACTGCCGCGCATCCGCACGCTGTGCCAGGCGCGGCTGGGCTGGAGCGACGAGCGCTGGCAGCGCGAGGAAAGCGACTACCTGCGGCTGTGGCAGAGCTGCTACCGCCTGCCTCTGGAGTGAAGACATGTGCCGAGTGAGTGCATCGTGAACGAACCAAGCTACCTGCTGGCCATCGACAATGGCACCCAGAGTGTCCGCGCCTTGCTGTTCGACCTCTCCGGAAACCTGATCGGCAAGGGCAAGGTCGAGCTGGAACCCTACTATTCGGCGCAGCCGGGCTGGGCCGAGCAGGACCCGGACTACTTCTGGGCCAGCCTGGGCGAGGCCTGCCAGCGGCTCTGGAACAGCACGGAGATCGACCGCCGTCTGATCCGTGGCGTGGCGCTGACCACCCAGCGCGGCACGCTGATCAACGTCGATGTCAACGGCAAGCCGCTGCGCCCGGCGATCCTCTGGCTCGACCAGCGCCGCGCCGAGGTCCGCGAGCGCATCAGGGGGCCGTGGGGCTGGCTGTTCAAGGCGATTCGCGCCGAGGCGACGGTGGATCACGTACGCGCGCAGGCCGAGGTCAACTGGATCGCGCAGAACCAGCCGGACGTCTGGGCGAAGACACACAAGCTGCTGCTGCTCTCCGGCTTTCTCACCCACCGGCTCACCGGGCGCTTCGTCGACTCGGTGGGCTGCACCGTCGGCTACCTGCCGTTCGACTACAAGCGCCTGCGCTGGGCCGCTGCGCGCGACTGGAAATGGCAGGCGATGCCGGTGCGTCGCGAGCAGCTCGCCGAGCTGTACAAACCGGGCGAAACACTCGGCGCGATCAGTGCCGAGGCCAGCCGGCACACCGGCATTCCGCAGGGCCTGCCGCTGATCGCCGCGGCCTCGGACAAGGCCTGCGAGGTGATCGGTGCCGGCGGCGTGGCGGCGGATACTGCCTGCCTGTCCTACGGCACCACGGCCACCATCAACACCACGCGCAGTCGTTACCTGGAGGTGACGCCGCTGATCCCGCCGTACCCGGCGGCGATTCCCGATCACTACAACAGCGAGGTGATGATCTACCGCGGCTACTGGATGGTCAGCTGGTTCAAGCAGCAGTTCGGCCTGGAGGAAACCCAGCGCGCCAGGGCGTTGGAGGTGGAGCCGGAAGCGCTGTTCGACGAGCTGGTCAAGACGGTACCGCCGGGCTCGATGGGCCTGATGCTGCAACCCTACTGGACGCCCGGCATCCGCGAGCCGGGCCTCGAGGCGAAGGGCGCGATCATCGGTTTCGGCGACGTTCACACGCGGGCGCACATGTACCGGGCGATCCTCGAAGGGCTTGCCTACGCGCTGCGCGAGGGCCGCGAGCGCATCGAGAAACGCTCCGGCACGCCGATCACCCGCCTGCGCGTATCCGGCGGCGGCTCGCAGAGCGATGCGGCGATGCAGCTCACTGCCGACATCTTCGGCCTGCCCGCCGAGCGTCCGCACCTCTACGAGACCTCCGGCCTGGGCGCGGCCATCGACTGCGCGGTGGGCCTGGGCCTGCATGCGGACTTCCCCAGCGCCATCGCCGCGATGACCCGCGTCGGCCAGGTCTTCCGGCCCGACCCGCAGGCGCAGGCGATCTATCAGCGGCTCTATCGCGAGGTCTACCAGCGCATGTACCGGCAGTTGCAGCCGCTGTACCGCAGCATCAGCGAGATCACCGGGTATCCGGGATAGGCCTAGACGAAATCGCCATCGGCCACCTGGCAGAAGCCGTCGGGCGGGTGAAACCCGCGGTGGTGAGCGTGGGCGTAACGCGGAGTGCATCCGCCCTACAAAACCGCTGTAGGTTGCGTTTCAGCCCAGCGCCTACACCAAATCATCGCCATGTCCCGCGCAGAAACTTTCCCGGCGGCTTTCGATCCGATCTAGGCAGGCGCCCATTCGGGCGTCGCAGTGCGGATATTCCAGGGGAATTCGGTGATGAGCGAACGCAGAGCGTTCTTGATCCTGCATGGCAAGCAGGCCGCCAATGACGAGGTCCGCGCTGCGGTGGAGGCGCGTCGCAAGCAGGGCTGGGAGTTGACCGTGCGGGTCACCTGGGAGCCGGGCGATGCCCAGCGTCTGGTAGGCGAGGCGCTGGACGCCGGCTACCCGATCATCATCGCCGGCGGCGGCGACGGCACCGTGCGCGACATCGCCGAAGCCATGGCGCAAAAGCACACCGACGCCAGCCTGGTGCTGCTGCCGCTGGGCACGGCGAACGATTTCGCCCGCGCCGCCGGCGTGCCGCTGCCGCCGGGCGAGGCGCTCGATCAGCTGGACAGCACGCCGCGCGCGGTGGACATCGGTGATGCCGACGGGCAGCTGTTCCTCAACATGGCCACCGGCGGCTTCGGCTCGAAGGTCACCGCCAACACCCCTGAGGAGCTGAAGAAAGTCCTCGGCGGCAGCGCCTACCTGCTCACCGGGCTGACCAAGTTTCCCGAGGTGCATTCGGCGTTCGGCCGCTTCAAGGGGCCGGATTTCAGCTGGGAGGGTGAATTCCTCGCCCTCGGCATCGGCAACGGTCGCCAGGCCGGCGGCGGGCATCAGCTGTGTCCCAAGGCGCTGGCCGATGACGGCCTGCTGGACATCTGCATCGTACCGGCGCCGGCGGACGTGGTCGGCACCCTGACCACCATGCTCACCGGCGGGATTCGCGGGCTGGAGTCGGTGTCGGTGAGCGCGCGGCTGCCGTGGATCGAGATCGAGGCGCCGGAGGGGCTGGACCTGAACCTGGACGGCGAGCCGATCGAGGTCGAGAAGATCCGCTTGAGCGTGCGTCCGCAGGCGCTGCGCGTGCATCTGCCGGCGAATTCGCCGCTGCTGGCCGGGCAGACGCAAGCGTTGCCGCTGTCCAGCGCGGCGGGCGAGTGATCAGTCGTCGGGGCTGATGATGCCTTCGCGCACGGCGTAGAGCACCAGCCCCGGTACGTCGTGGATTTCCAGGCGCTTCATGATTTGCGCGCGGTGCGCCTCCACGGTCTTCACGCTCAGGCCTAGGCCACTTGCGATGGCCTTGGTCGAGGCGCCGCGCGAGATCAGCCGCAGAATCTCGATCTGCCGCTGGGTCAGCATCATGCTCGGCGGCATCGGCGTGCGCGCCAGCGCCTGGTCGATGACGTGCTGGGCAATCGCCGAACTCAGGTAGCGCTCGCCACGCCCGACCGCGCGCAGGGCCAGGTGCAGTTCGGCCATGGCGGCGTCCTTGAGCAGGTAGCCGGCGGCGCCGTTCTGCAGCGATTCGAATACCGTTTCAGGGTCGGTGTGCATCGACAGCATCAACACCTTGCAGCCCGGTGCGAGCCGGGTCAGTTGCTGCAGCGCCTCAAGGCCGCCGACGTCGCGCATCGACACGTCCAGCAGGATGATGTCCGGCTCCAGTTCGCGGGCCATTTCGACGACCTGGCTGCCGTCCTCGGCCTCGCCGACCACTTCGTAACCTTCCAGATCACTGATCATCACCCGCACACCGGCGCGGATCAGGGCATGGTCGTCGGCGAGCAACAGGCGGCAGGTCATTGAGCTACCCCGGCGAAACAGACGGGAAGGGCGGCGGCGGTATTGGGGGATGCAAGGTTCATGTCCATTATTCCCGACTGGTTTGCAGTACTGGGCGCCCTGGATTGCACGGTTCCTTCGTCCGGGGCGTCGATCTGGTTGTTACTTAGTGATTGATAATAGACGGAGAGGTTCAGACGCGCGGCCCGGTTGCGCCCATCGTTGGGTGGGCTGCGGCGATTGTCGACAATCTTGAGCGGAAATTCCCGGAACCGGGAGGCCCGCGACGGACGTCGCNNCGTCGGGGGCCGGGAGCAGGGTCAGCCGCGGTAGTAGCGTTGCGCTACGAACGGGGTCTTGGCGACACGCATCGGCACGCGCTTGCCGCGGACGATGGCCCACACCGGGGTATCGATCGCCACGTGGCTGCTCTGTACATAGCCCATGGCGACCGGCGCGCCCAGGCTGGGGCCGAAGCCGCCGCTGCCGACCAGGCCGATCACCTGGCCATCGGCATCGACGATCTCTGCGCCTTCGCGCACCGGTACGCGCTCCAGCGGCAGCAGGCCGACGCGCTTGTTCAGCACGCCGTCGCGCTGCTGGGCGAAGATCCGCTCGGCACCAGGGAAGCCGCCGGCACGCGCACCATCGGCACGCCGCGGCTTGGACATCGCCCACAGCAGGCTGGCCTCGATCGGCGTCGTGGCGGTGCTCATGTCGTGCCCATAGAGACACAGGCCGGCTTCCAGGCGCAGCGAATCGCGCGCACCGAGGCCGATCGGCTGGACTTCTTCCTCGGCGAGCAGCGCGCGGGCCAGCGCCTCGGCACTCTCCACGGGTACGGAAATCTCGAAGCCGTCCTCTCCGGTGTAGCCGGAGCGGCTGACGAAGCAGTCGACGCCCAGCAACTGCACGCGGCGGAACTGCATGAAGGTCATGCCCGCGACCTCCGGCGCCAGGCGCGCCAGCACGTCCACCGCCTTCGGCCCCTGCAGGGCGAGCAGGGCGCGCGAATCGAACAGGCTCTCGATATCGCAGCGAGCGCCGATGCGCTGCTGCAGGTGCGTCAGGTCCTGCTCCTTGCAGGCGGCGTTGACCACCAGAAACAGCGTGTCGTCGCCGAGGTTGGCGACCATCAGGTCGTCGAGGATGCCGCCGTTGTCGTCGGTGAACAGCGCGTAACGCTGCATGCCCTGCGGCAGGTCGATGATGTCCACCGGCACCAGGCTTTCCAGCGCCGCCGCGGCATCCGCGCCGCGCAGGACGATCTGGCCCATGTGCGAGACGTCGAACAGGCCGGCCTGCTCACGGGTGTGCAGGTGCTCCTTCATCACCCCGAGGGGGTACTGCACCGGCATGTCGTAGCCGGCGAACGGCACCATGCGCGCGCCGAGCTCCAGGTGCAGGGCGTGGAGTGGGGTTTTCGCCAGGGTTTCGCTGGTCATGTCGTGTGCTCCTGAACAAGTGTGATTGGAGGGTAGAGCCCCTCTCCCTGGCCCTCTCCCGCAAGCGGGAGAGGGGATTGATCGGTGCGTTGCTTCAACTGTTCTTTCCCATCCTTTGCCGGCATCTGATCAGGGGCTGGTCGCCGCTTTTCTCCCCTCTCCCGTTCACGGGAGAGGGGATTGATTGGTGTGTTCCATCAACTGTTCTTTCCCATCCTTTGCCGGCGTCCGATCAGGGGCTGGTCGGCGCTTTTCTCCCCTCTCCCGTTCACGGGAGAGGGGCCGGGGGAGAGGGCAAGTCAGCACTCGATGATGTTCACGGCCAATCCGCCGCGGGCGGTTTCCTTGTATTTGCTCTTCATGTCGGCGCCGGTCTGGCGCATGGTGCGGATCACCTTGTCCAGCGAGATGAAGTGCTGGCCGTCGCCGCGCAGCGCCATGCGCACGGCATTGATCGCCTTCACCGAGCCCATCGCGTTGCGCTCGATGCAGGGTACCTGGACCAGCCCGCCGACCGGGTCGCAGGTCAGCCCGAGGTTGTGCTCCATGCCGATCTCGGCGGCGTTCTCGACCTGCTGCACGCTGCCGCCCATGACTTCGCAGAGCGCGCCGGCGGCCATCGAGCAGGCCACGCCGACCTCGCCCTGGCAGCCGACTTCGGCG
>DIEE01000086.1 GCA_002418465.1 Pseudomonas sp. UBA5782
GCGGGGATCGCAGCGATGCGCAGGTCGCGGCGCTGGTCCATGTCGGCGTCGCGCAGGTCGCCGAAGCCTTCCAGGGCGATCTCGCCCTCGCAGGGTTCGGGCAGCCCCATCAGCACGTTGGCCAGTTCGCTCTGGCCGTTGCCGCCGACCCCGGCGATGCCGTAGATCTCGCCGCCGCGCAGGCTCAGGTCGATGCCGTCGAGGATGCGCCGGCCGCCGATCTCGGGGGATTTCAGCCCGCGCACCTTGAGCAGCGCCGGGCCCGGTTCGCTGCGCGCATGCTCCGGCGCTGGCAGCGATTCGCCGACGGTAAGCTTGACCAGGTCGGCGATGGAAACCTGCTGCGGGTCGAGGGTTTCCACCGTGCGACCGCCGCGCATCACCGTCACGCGGTCGGCGAAGCGTTTCACGTCGGCCATCCGGTGGGTCACCAGGATCACCGCGGCGCCCTGCCGGGCGAGGCCCTGCACGGTGGACAGCAGGCGTTCGCCTTCCTGGTCGGTGAGCACCGCGGTCGGTTCGTCGAGGATCAGGATCTTCGCCCCGGCGAGCAGCACCTTGAGGATTTCCACGCGTTGCTGCTCGGCGATGGAAAGGTCCGCCACGCTCTTCTTCGGGTCGATGGCGAAGCCGATCTGCTCGGCCTTCTCGGCGATCAGTCGTTCGGTCTCGCGCAGGCGCTTGCGGTGGCTGCCTTCGGTTTTCGGCAGGCCGAGGAGGATGTTCTCGGCCACGGAAAACGGCTTCACCAGCTTGAAGTGCNNCGAGGATTTGCCGGCGCCGTTCTCGCCGAGGAGGGCGTGAACCTCACCCCATTTGACGGTGAAGCTGGCGTCGGAAAGGGCCTTGAAGCCGTCGAAGGACTTGCTGACGCCGGTGAGTTGCAGGGCGTTGGGCATTTGGATTCTCGGGATAGAGCGGAAGCGTTGCGGCCGTCCATGGGACGGCTTTGCGAATGGCTTCGCATGCGGTGAGGCCATTGGCAAAGGGACCGCGGCGCGGTCCCCGTTGGCGAGGGTTACTTCTGGGTGATCACGCCCGGTACGTACCAGTCCATCTTCCACAGGTCGGCGTCGGACAGGTCGCTGCCGGCCGGCACGCGTTCCTTGCCTTCGCGGTCCACCAGCGGGCCGGCGTAGATGTGCTTGCCGTCGATGATCGCCTGGCGCTCGGCCATGATCTTGGCCTTGGCTTCCTCGGTCAGGCCGACCTTGCCGAAGGCGATGTCGCCGCCGCCCTCGGGGATGGTCATGAAGGCGCCGTAGGGAGCCGGTTTCCAGTTGCCGGCCATGACTTTCTTCAACTCGGGCACGAGGAACTTGTCCCAGGTCCAGATCGCCGAGCAGATGGTCGCGTCCGGGGCGAACTGGCTGAGGTCGCGGTGGTGGCCGGTGCTGTACACGCCGCGTTCCTGGGCGACGATCTGCGGGGTCGGGGTGTCGACGTGCTGGCCGATGACATCGGCGCCCTGGTCGATCAGCGCCATGGCGGCGGCGCGTTCCTTCACCGGGTCGTTCCACGCGCCGGTGTAGATCACCGTGGTGGTGGCGTTCGGGTTCATCTGCTTGGCGCCCATCTCGTAGGCGTTGACGGTCCAGTTCACCACGCCGAAGGGGTTGGCCGCGACGAAGCCCAGCTTGCCGGTCTTCGACGCCGCGCCGGCCGCCATGCCGCACAGGTAGTGGGTTTCGTAGGTGCGGCCGTAGAAGGATTCGAGGTTATGCCCGTTGGTGGTGCCGGAGCCGTTGAGGAAGGCCACCTTGGGGTATTTCTCGGCGAGTTCCTTGAAGGTGTCGGAGTAGCCGAAGGCGGTGCCGATGACGATGTTGGCGCCGCGCGAGATGAAGCGCTCGGCGGCCGGCTTGATCGCCGAGGCGCTTTCCGGAACCTTCTCGACGAACTGGATCTTCTGCCCGAGTTCTTTCTCGATCTTCACCCGTGCCTCGTCGAAGGACTGGGTCCAGCCACCATCGTTCTTCGCGTCGAAGTAGATCATCGCGATCTTCGGCGGGCCTTCCAGGGTGAAGCCGTCATCGGCCATCGCAACGCCGGCCACGCTGACCAGTACGGCGCTGTAGAGGCTTCTCTGAATCCATTTGTGCATTGCGTCGTCTCCAGGGTTGAAGGTGTTGTGCATTTCCTCCCCTCTCCCATTCATGGGAGAGGGGCCGGGGGAGAGGGCACCGGTGAAGCACCCTCTCCATAGCCCTCCCCCGTGAACGGGAGAGGGGACAGATCGCGGGCCGCGCCTACAGCATGAAGTTGATCCGGAACACGTTGCCCTCGGGGTCGAGCAGCACCGCCTGGTACCAGTTGTAGTAGGTGGTGTAGGGCGCCTTGATCAGCGTCGCGCCGGCTTCCAGGGCCAGCGGCACCATGCGGTCCACGTCCGCCTGGCTGTCGACGTCGATGTTCAGCAGGAACTTGATGCCGCGGGTGTCGGCGTGGTCGGCGAGGCCGAGCAGTTCGTAGGCGTCCGGGGCGTTGAAGCCGATGCACGACTTGCCGGTGTCCAGCCCGCGGAAGATCGGCGAGCGGATCGCCTCGATCTCGGCGAAGCCGAACACGGTCTGGTAGAAGCCGCTGAGGGCAACCACGTCGCGGGCGAAGACGTTGACGTAGGAGAGCGTGGCCATGGCTTACGCGACCTCGCTCTTGGTGCCGCCGAAGGTGGTCTGCTTGACGAACTTGGAGCGCAGGTGATCGCCGGAGCTGATCGGAGCGTGCTTCGCCGTTTCGCCGTCGGCGAGGCAGCTGGGCAGGCATTCGACCATGGCGTCGTAGTTCGGCTGGTGGAAGAACACCAGCGACTGGCGCCGCGCGTTGCTCGGCTGCTCCAGCTCGGGAACGATCACCCGGTGCACGGTGGAGATCCAGCGGTCGTTGGTCCACTGCATCATCAGGTCGCCGATGTTCACCGCGAAGCCGTCCGGCTCGAAGGGCACGTCGACCCACTCGCCGGCCTTGTTGCGCACCTGCAGGCCGCCGGCGTCCGGCAGCACGATGGTCATGCTGCCGTAGTCGCTGTGTGGGCTGGCGCGGAACTGACCGTCCTCGGCCGGCTGCGTCAGGCGCGGGTAGCTGAGCACGCGGAACATGCTGATGTGGCGGTCGACCTTGTCGTCGAAGTAGTGCTCGGGCAGCTCCAAGGCGAGGGCGAACAGCCGCATCATGTGCAGCGCCAGCTCGCTCATCGCGGCGAAGTACTCTTCATAGGCTTCGCGAAAGCCCGGCAGGGTGCCCGGCCAGACGTTCGGCGCGAAGTGCGGGCCGGCCTCGGCGCCGTTGTAGTAGGGCTCGTCGGGCACGTTGCTCGGGCCGACCGAGAAGGATTCCTTGAGATCGCCCGGGGCCGCCTCGCCGGTGCTGTAGGAGAGGCTCTCCTCGGCCACCGCGGAGAAGCCGCGCACCTGGTCCGGGCGCGGGCGGTCGACCTTGCGTTTTTCCGCCAGCGGCAGATCGAAGAAGGCGTGGCTCAGGCGCGATACGCGCTCGATGAGTTCGCTGGGAATCCGGTGTTTCTTGATGATCAGGAAGCCGATATCCCGGCAGGCCTGATCCACCGCCCTGGCAACTTTATCTTTCCCTTCCTGGGTACCTTCGAAATAGGGTTCGAGGTCGATGATGGGCACATACAACAGCGTCATTTCTACTCTCCGTTACATGGGAAAGTTGATTGAGGGCAGCTGAAGTTACGTGAACTTTAAAGTGCACGACTAAGGCTATTCGAGTTGCTCTTCTAATAATTTTGCTACCCCTTGAGATAGCAACCGGTATGCCAATTTTGACCAAATGGACAAAAATGCTTATCTGACTGATTTTAAATGAATTATTTTGCCATTTAGGGGCATTTTGCCGCGCCGCGGCGGGGCGCTGTGTGCACCGCGTTGGGACCGTCGCGCACCAAAGTGTTGCCAGTCTCTTTTCGTGGCACGAAATCGATCCGCAGATAACCTCTTCAATAATTAACCCACAATTTAAAAGGGTTGTTAGCCGCGTCGATGTGGGTTATTCAAAGCCTGCATCAAGACAACTTCGCCGCTTTCCCGGTGGCGAACTTCGCGCGGTACAGGACGTTCTACGGTGAGCAAAAAGAACCTATCTGCCGGGTTGCCCAAACAGGAGGCGATCCAGGCCGCCGCGCTGGATCTGTTTTCGCGCTACGGCCTGCACGGCACCAGCCTCGACCAGGTCGCCAGCCTCGCCGGCTTGTCGAAAAGCAACCTGCTGTACTACTTCGCGTCCAAGGAAGAGCTGTATATCGAGCTGCTGAGCAACCTGCTCGACTTGTGGCTGGCGCCGTTGCGGGCGATCAATGCGGAGCAGGACCCGGCCGCGGCGATCGCCCAGTACATCCGCCTGAAGATGATCAATTCGCGTGACCACCCGCAGGCGTCGCGGCTGTTCTGCCTGGAAATGATCCAGGGTGCGCCGCTGCTGAAGCCGGCGCTGGAAGGCACCTTGCGCGAACTGGTGGACGCCAAGGCCGGGGTGATCCGCGCCTGGGTCGCCGCCGGCCGGCTGCAACCGGTGGACCCGCATCACCTGTTCTTCTCGCTCTGGGCGCTGACCCAGCATTACGCCGACTTCTCGGTCCAGGTGCGCTCGATCACCGGCTGCACGCTGGACGATCCTGCGTTCTTCGAGCAGGCCCTGGCCAGTGTGCAGGGGCTGATCCTGCGCGGCATCGGGGTGGAGGTTGGCGAGGTGTCCGTGTCCAGGCTGTAGGGCGTAGGGTGGATGACGCTTTCTTCATCCACCGCCACACCGCCCGGTGGATCGATAAGGCGCTATCCACCCTACAGGCTACCCAGGCGGCGGCGCTTCAGATGCCCAGGCCGTGGTAGCCGCGCTCGAAATACATCAGGCCCTTGCCCGGTTCGCCGTGGCGGATGGCTACCACTTCGCAGAACAGGATGTCGTGGGTGCCGACCTGGGTGGTTTCGGCGACGCGGCAGTCGAAGGAGACCAGCGCGCCTTCGAGCACCGGCGCGCCGGTGACCAGTTCGCTCCACTGCGCAGCGGCGAAGCGCTCGGCCATTGCGGTCTTGCCGCCGAACAGGTTGGACAGCGCTTCCTGGCCGTGGGCGAGCACGTTGACGCAGACCACGCCGTTGGCCACGAAGGCGTCGTAGACCGAGGCGCCGCGGTTGAGGCAGACCAGCAGGGTGGGCGGCTCGTCGGTCACGCTGCACACCGCCGAGGCGGTGAAGCCGGCGCGCCCGCCGGGGCCGTCGGTGGTGATCACGTTCACCGCGGCGCCCAGGCGCGCCATGGCGTCGCGATAGTCGTGCTTGAGCACGAGCGGCGGCAGGTCGTTGGCGCAGGCGGCGAGGGAATGGCTGAGCATGAGGTTCTCCTTGCCCCGCGGGGCGAGTCGGTCAGGCGAGCGTGCAAGCTTCGTCGAAGGCCAGGCGTGGCAGGCGTGGATGGAGTTTTTCCGGGTTGCCGTAGCCGAGGTTGATCAGCAGGTTGGCGGTCCAGGTGCTGCCGGCGAAGAAGGCGGCATCCAGCTTGGCGCGATCGAAGCCCGACATCGGTCCGGTATCCAGGCCCATCGCGCGGGCGGCGAGGATCAGGTAGGCGGCCTGCATCGAGCTGTTGCGCAGCGCGGTCTGCTCGGCGAATTCCGGGCTGGAGGTGAACCAGCTGCGCGCATCGCCGTGCGGGAACAGCCGCGGCAGCGCTTCGTAGAACTCGCGGTCGTAGGCGACGATCACTGTCACCGGCGCGTTCATGGTCTTGTCCAGGTTGCCCGAGGACAGCGTCGGCTTGAGCTTTTCCTTGCCTTCGGCGCTGCGCACGAAGACGAAGCGCGCCGGGCTGCAGTTGGCCGAGGTCGGGCCCATGCGGGTCAGTTCGTAGAGTTTCGCCAGTTGTTCGTCGCTCACCGGCTGGTCGCGCCAGTAGCCGTGGGTGCGGGCTTCGCTGAACAGGCTGGCGAGGGTGGTTTCTTCGAGTGCAAGGCTCATTTCGTTCTCCGGGCGCTTCAGGCCGGTTGCTGGAGGAAGTCCAGCAGGCTGGCTTCGAACGCCGCTTGTTCGGTCAGGTTGAAGGCGTGGCCGCCGAAGTCTCGCACGTCCAGGCGCGCGTTGGGCAAGCCTTCGGCCAGGGCCACGGATTGCGTCCAGGGCACCAGGCTGTCGTCGCGGCTGGCCATGACCAGCGTCGGCACGTCGATTTCCGCCAGTCGCGCGGAAACGTCGAAGGCGCGCAGCGCCGCGATCCGCCGCAGCGTGTTGGCCTCGCCGGGAAAGTGCGCCAGGGCGTGGGCCAGGTCCGCTTCGAGGCGTTCGCCGTTGGCGACGATCCAGCTCGGCGGGTAGAGGAAGATCGGCTGCGCGGCGACGTAGGCGGCCGCGCCGGTGTTCTTCAGCAGCGCGATGCGCATGTCGAAGCAGCGCGCGCTGTGGGCGTTGGGTGCGGCCCAGGCGTTGATCGGCACCAGGCGGCGGATCAGTCCGGGACGCTGCAGGGCGACCTGCAGGCCGACCAGGCCGCCGAGGGCGTGGCCGATGAAGTCGCAGTGCGTCAGTTCGAGTTTGTCGGCCAGCTCCAGCACGTCGTCGGCCATGTCGGCGATGGCGTAGTCCTCGGCCAGTTCGGCGGGGCTGCGCCCGGTGCCGCGCTGGTCGTAGCTGATCACCCGGAAGTCGCCGAGCGCGGCCAGGTGCGGTGTCCAGTAGCCCGCGGAACCGCCGAGCCCGGAGGACAGCAGGACGGTCTGCTCGGCGTCGGGGTTGCCGTGGATTTCGTAGTGCATGGAAGGTCCTCAAGGCCGCCGGATGCGCCGTTCAGGGCGCAGCCGGACGGCGGGTCACTTGCCGACGTGGGCGATCGAGGCGATCTCGATCAGCGCTTCGGGTTTCACCAGACCGCACTGGATGCAGTAGCGCGCCGGTTTCTCGCCGGCGAAGTATTCGGCGTAGACGGCGTTGATCGCCGCGTAGTCGGCCCAGTCCTTGAGCATGATCATGTTGAAGGTGACGTCGTCCATGCTGCCGCCAGCGGCCTCGACGACGCCCTTGATGGTTTCCAGCACGTGGCGGGTTTGCTCGGTGGCGTTGCCGACGTGGACCACGTTGGCGTCCTTGTCCAGCGGCAGGGTGCCGGCGACGTAGAGGATGCCGTCGGCCAGCGAACCCGGTACGTAGGGGGCGAGGGGTTTGCCGGTTCCCGGCGGGATGATCGATTGCTTGGGCATGGCAAGGCTTCCTTTCTTAGCTTTGAGGTGAGGTCAGGCGTGCTTGAGCGTGGTGCAGAAGTCGTCGACCGAGGAAACCCAGCCGAAGAACGTCTCGATGTTGAACAGCGCCGCGTCCTGGGCCGACGGCGGGCCGGCCTGGTGGGTGGCGTCGGCGAGGACCACGCCGAAGTATTCCAGGAAGAAACCGTCGCGCAGGGTCGACTCGACGCAGACGTTGGTGGCGATCCCGGTGAACACCAGGTTCTTGATCCCGCGGGCGCGCAGGATGCTGTCCAGCGGCGTGTTGAAGAAGCCGCTGTAGCGCGGTTTCGGCATCACGATGTCGCCGGGCAGCGGTTTGAGCTGGTCGACCAGGTCATAGTCCCAGCCGCCCTTGGACAGCAGCGTGCCCTGCAGCTCGGGGCGCTTGCGCATGGTCTTCAGCGCGTTGGACTTGTGCCAGTTCGGCGAGCCGGGGCCACCGGCCTCGACGTACTCCTTGTCCCAGCCGTTCTGGAAGAAGATCACCTGCACGCCGGCGGCGCGCGCGGCGTCGAGGGCGACCTGGATCTTCTCGATCACCGGGCCGGTGGAGGACACGTCGAAACCGGCCAGGTCGAGGTAGCCGCCGAGGGTCGAATAGGCGTTCTGCATGTCGACCACGATCAGCGCGGTCTGGCTCGGCCGCAATTGCAGGGGTTCCGGGCGTGCCGGCAGGGTCAGCGGCGCGCTGGCATCCACCGGCAGTTCGTAGCCGGATACGTTTTTCTCGCTCATCAGGCGATCTCCTTCAGGGTGTCCACGACGTCGCTGCGGCTCTTCATCAGCGGCTGGATGCGCTGGCCGAACTTCTCCACGCCTTCGATGAAGTCGTCGAAGGTCAGCATCACGCCTTCGGTGCCGGGCACCGCGGCGACCTCGTCGAGCATCTTCGCGACCTGCTCGAAGGAGCCCACCAGGGTGCCCATGTTGATGTTCACCGCCGAGGTCGGGTCGGACATCTGCCGCACGTTGGTGTCGCTGCCGGAGCGGGTGTCCACCGCGGCCTGGTCGCCCAGCCACTTCAGCGCTTCCTGGTCGGCGCCGTCCTTGTACAGCTCCCACTTGGCGCGGGCGGCTTCCTCGGTTTCCTCGGCGATGACCATGAACAGCACGCAGGAATTGACCTCGCGGCCGGTCTTCTCGGTGGCCGCGAGCAGGCGCTCGGTGGCCGGGGCGAAGGCGGCGGGGGTGTTCACGCCCTTGCCGAAGCAGAAGTTGTAGTCGGCGTACTGCGCGGAGAAGGCCATGCCGGCGTCGCTCGAGCCGGCGCAGATGATCTTCATGTCGGCCTGCGGTTTCGGGCTGACGCGGCAGTCTTCCATGGTGAAGTACTTGCCCTTGAGGTCGCTGTGCCCGGTGCTCCACAGGTCGCGCAGGACCTGGGCGTATTCGCCGAGGTACTCGTAGCGGGTGGAGAAGAACTCGTCGCCCGGCCACATGCCCATCTGCGAATACTCGGGGCGCTGCCAGCCGGTGACCAGGTTGACGCCGAAGCGGCCACCCGAGATCGAATCGATGGTCGCCGCCATGCGCGCGACGATGGCCGGCGGCAGGGTCAGGGTGGCGGCGGTGGCGNNTGCCGATAGGAATGAAAACGCCAACTTTCATAAAAATAACCCCTTGATTGCGCGTTTTGGCGAGCGATGCCGGCCTGATCACGGCGGTCGCTCGCGGCGATGTGTCGCAGGGATAAGAGCATGGACTGTGCCAGAAATGGAAAATCCAGCGAAAACAGAGGGTTGGATAAAATTGCGGCGTTAACGTGGACCAAATGGTCTGCTCTAGAGCACCTGGTTTGTGCGCGGCGCCCGAAAAAGACGCACGAATCCGGGTTTGTCCATGATCGCCGTCAAGCGGGGCGCATTTAGAGCGGCCTGACAGCGCTCCCCGTTTTGGCTATGGTGGCGACCCTCGCCCGCCGCCGCCCGCACGCGCCCGGCGGGCTGAATCAGGAGGCAGCATGACCGAGCAACACCCGCCGAGCGCCGAGCGCGCGCCGACGAGCCGCAAGAAGGCCTCGCGCACGCCCAGCGCGGCGACCCTGGCGCGCCGCGAGCGACAGATGGAAAGCAAGCGCGCGGCGATCACCGAGGCGGCCATCGCGCTGTTCTCCCAGTTCGGCCTGCACGGCACCAGCGTCGACCAGATCGCCGCCCGCGCCGACGTGTCGAA
>DIEE01000085.1 GCA_002418465.1 Pseudomonas sp. UBA5782
GTCGAGGGTGCGCCGGCGGAGATGTTTGCGGTGGGGCATGCGCCGCTGAATGCGCTGCGCATCAGTCTGGCCGCCGCGCGTAGCCGCGCCGAGCTGAAGCAGGCGCTGGAGCGCGTCGTCGCGCAGTGGCCGTAGGGCGGCTGCAACCCGCGTGATCGGCGATTCCCCCGCGGTTTGGCGGGCTGAAACGGATGGTTGCCCGGCCCACCTGCGGTACGGCCTGTAGGGCGGGTGAAACCCGCGGGCGGGCGCTCGACTACGCATGGAAAAGCCGGGCTGTACCCGCCTTGGGGTTTCGTCGAAGCGGACGAGCGCGCTTGCGAAGCAGCGGCAATCGGTGGCAGCGTGCGGGCATTGCTTCGCATCGCATGACAAGGAACCCCGCATGACCGATCACGTTGCCGGCGATTACGTCGTCGCCTCCACTGCCGAACAGGCGGTCGACCTGCTCACCGAGCTGCACCAGCGTGCCGCCACCTCGCTCAGCCAGGCGCTCAAGCGCTACATCAAGGAACGCGCCGAGCCCGACGCCGAGCAGCGCGCGCTGTTCCGTTACCCCGAGCTGCGCCTGACCTACGCCTGCCAGGGCGAGGCGGCGTCTACCACGCGTGCCTACGCCAAGGTCCAGGTGCCGGGCGTGTACCGGGTCACCGTGACCCACCCGGAAGCCTTCCGCGGCTACCTGCTCGACCAGCTGCGCCCGCTGATGAACGACTACACGCTGCGCGTCGAGGTCGGCCCCAGCGTGCAGAACATTCCCTATCCCTATGTCGTCGAGGGTGGCGACGAGCTGGCCGGCAGCGGCGTGACCGCCGCCGAACTGGCGCGGGTGTTCCCCAGCACCGACCTGTCCGCCGCCACCGACTCGGTGGCCGACGGTCTCTACGACTGGACCGACACCGAGACGCTGCCGCTGTCGCTGTTCGACGCCGCGCGTACCGACTTTTCGCTCAAGCGCATCCAGCACTACACCGGCAGCGACTGGCGCCACGTACAGCCGTGGATCCTGCTGACCAACTACCACCGCTACGTCGACCAGTTCATCCGCCACGGCCTCGAGCAGTTGCGCGACGACCCGCGCTTCGTGCGCATGGTGCTGCCGGGCAACGTGATCATCGAACGCGGCACGCCCGAGGAAGATGCCCAGGCGGTCGCCGACGCGGTGGTCTGGCATCGCTACCAGATGCCGGCCTACCACCTGATCGCCAGCGACGGCCACGGCGTGACCCTGGTGAACATCGGCGTCGGCCCGTCCAACGCGAAGAACATCACCGACCACCTCGCCGTGCTGCGTCCGCACTGCTGGCTGATGATCGGCCACTGCGGCGGCCTGCGGCAGTCGCAGACCATCGGCGACTACGTGCTGGCCCACGCCTACATGCGCCGCGACGGCATCCTCGACCGCGTGGTACCGCCGCACATCCCGATCCCGGCCTTGGCCGAGGTGCAGCAGGCGCTGCAGGAAGCCGCCGCGCAGGTCACCGGCGACAAGGGCGAAGCGCTCAAGCGGCGTCTGCGCACCGGCACGGTGCTGACCTACGACGACCGCAACTGGGAACTGCACTGGGCCCACGAGCGGGCGCTGATCAACCTCTCGCGGGCGGTGGCGGTGGACATGGAAAGCGGCACCATCGCCGCCCAGGGCTACCGGCTGCGGGTGCCCTACGGCACGCTGCTGTGCGTCTCCGACAAGCCGCTGCACAGCGAGATCAAGCTGCCCGGCGCGGCCGGCGCGTTCTACGAACGCGCGGTCAGCCAGCACCTGAAGATCGGCATCGCCGCCCTCGACCTGCTGCGCAGCCAGCTCGACTCGCTGCACTCGCGCAAGCTGCGCAGCTTCGACGAACCGCCGTTCCGTTGAGCGGTGTTCGGCGGGATCACGCATGGTGGGTTACGGCGCCGGTCACCGCGGATGTCCTTAGCGGCGCAGTGCGCCTAACCCACCCTGAGATGCATCGGAGTTCGGCGAGACCGCGCCCGGTGGGTTACGGCGTGAATCAGCGCGGACGTCCGTATCCCCGCCGTGCGCCTAACCTACGCGGTGCCGGGCGCCGTCACTTGCTGGCGTCAAGCACCACGCGGTAGCGCGCCTTGCCTGCGCGCAAGTGGTCGATGGCGGCGTTCACCTGGCTCATCGGGAAGTGCTCGACCTGCGGCACGATGCCGTGGCGGGCACAGAACTCCAGCATGCTGGCCATGGTCGCCGGCGACCCCACCGGCGAGCCGGACAGGCTCTTTTGCTGCGGGATCAGGCCGAACACATGCACCGGGATGGCGCTGGGCACGATGCCGACGAAGTGCAGGCGGCCCTTGGCCTTGAGCGTGCCGAGCAGGGCATTCCAGTCCAGATCGGCGCTGGCGGTGACCAGCAGGAAGTCCAGGCTGCTGGCGATCGCCTTCATCGCCTGGCTGTCGGTGGAGGCCACCACCTTGTGCGCGCCCAGGCGCTGCGCTTCTTCCTGCTTGTTCGGCGACGAGGTGAAGGCGGTGACTTCGCAGCCCCAGGCGTTGAGGAAGCGCAGCGCCAGGTGGCCGAGGCCGCCGATGCCGACCACGCCGACGCGGTCGGTGGGCTTCACGCCAAATTCCAGCAGCGGGCTGAATACCGTGGAGCCGGCGCAGAACAGCGGCCCGGCGAGACTGGGGTCGAGCCCGTCGGGCAGGGCGATGGCCCAGGCCCAGTGTGCGCGCACGCGGTTGGCGAAACCGCCGTTGCTGCCGACGATGGTCGGTTTCACCGTGCGGCAGAGCTGCTGCGAGCCTTCCATGCACGAGCTGCAATGCATGCAGCTGCCCTTGTACCAGCCGATGCCGACGCGCTGGCCGAGCTTCAGCCCGCGGGTCTGCTCGCCGAGGCGGACTACGGTGCCGACCACCTCGTGGCCGGGCACGAACGGATAGCGTGCGTTGCCCCATTCGTTGTCGATCATCGACTGGTCGGAATGGCAGATGCCGCAGTACTCCACGGCGACTTCGACGTCCTCGGTGCCCAGCGGGCCGGGGCTGAATTCGTGGCGTTGCAGCGGCTCGCCGGCAGCCATAGCGGCCCAGCCGGTGAAGGTGTCGAGTACGGATTCTGATGTGTTCATGCAGTGCCCTCGCGGTGAAAGTGAACGTTCGGGCAGCATAGCCGGCCGTTTGGCAGGCGAGGCAGCAGCATAAGCAGCGGCAATGATCGGAGCGTGGCTCGGTTACACTGCGCACCCCTTCAGTTCCCCGGAGTGTGCATGCCCCGCGCGCCTCGTTCGCCCCAATCGCGTCCGCATCCCGCTCCCCGGCGCGTGGCCAAGGCCCCCCCCGCCGAGCCCCGGCTGATCGTGCTGAACAAGCCGTTCGACGTGCTCACCCAGTTCCAGGACGAAGCCGGCCGCGCGACGCTGAAGGATTTCGTCGCGGTGCCCGGCGTGTATCCGGCCGGGCGCCTGGATCGCGACAGCGAGGGCCTGCTGCTGCTGACCAACGACGGCCGCTTGCAGGCGCGCATCGCCGACCCGCGGCACAAGCTGACCAAGACCTACTGGGTGCAGGTGGAGGGCGAACCGAGCGAAGACCAGCTGCAGCGTCTGCGCGACGGCGTTGCGCTGAACGACGGCCCGACGCTGCCGGCCGAGGCGCGGCGCTTGGAGGAGCCGACGCTCTGGGAACGCCATCCGCCGGTGCGCTTTCGCAAGAGCGTGCCCACCGCCTGGCTCGAGCTGGTGATCCGCGAGGGGCGCAATCGCCAGGTCCGGCGGATGACCGCCGCGGTCGGCCTGCCGACCCTCAGGCTGGTGCGCGTGCGGATCGGCGAGTGGACGCTGGACGGGCTGCAGCCCGGCGAGTGGCGAGACCTGCCGCTGCCCAAGGGCTGAGGGCAGGTGCGGTGCGCGCGGCGCACCCTACGGATACGGCGCGCCATGCGCACCGGAGGCTAGAAGCCGCCTTCGAGGCCGGCGACCACCAGGGACTTGATCAGGAAGCCGGCGACGCCCAGGCCCAGGGCGAGGAACAGGATCATGGTGCCGAAGCGCCCGGCCTTGGATTGCTTCGCCAGGTCCCAGACGATGAACGCCATGAAGCTGATCAGCAGCGTGACCAGGCCGTACATCATTATTTCTTCGAACTGTTCGGGTTGCATCGGGATCTCCGGCGGGTGTGCCTCGACCGCGCCCGGCTGGCGGGCAGGGTGCTCATGACCTCGGCGCGGAGGGTTTCGCTCGGTCGGCGAAACGCTTCATGGACCGCACCGGCACAGCGAAGCGCGGCGATTATACGGCAAGCGTGCCGTCATCGGCTCAGCCGCGCAGATGGCCCAGCGGCAGTTCGGTGCTGCCGAGCACCTGATCGAGCACGAAGGCCGAGCGCACGCTGGTGACGCCTTCGATGCGGGTCAACTGGCCGAGCAGGAATTTCTGGTAGTGCTCCATGTCCTGTACCACCACCTTGAGCTGGTAGTCGGCGTCCATCCCGGTGACCAGGCTGCACTCGAGCACTTCCGGGCACTGGCGGATGATGCCCTGGAAATGCTCGAAGCGTTCCGGCGTGTGCCGGTCCATGCCGACCTGCACATAGGCGGTCAGCGTCAGGCCGAGCTTCTTGCGATCCAGCAGCGCCACTTGGCGGCTGATGTAGCCGTCGTCCTCCAGCTGCTTGACCCGCCGCGAGCAGGGCGAAGGCGACAGGCCGATGCGCTCGGCCAGTTCCTGGTTGGAGATGCGCGCATCGCGCTGCAATTCGGCGAGGATGCGCAGGTCATAGCGGTCCAGTTTGTCCATTTTTTCTCGCGCCATTAGGTTTTATTGCGGGTGATCATGCATGGGCGATCTTTGATTGCGCAAGTCATGCCTTGATGTGCAATTTTCGCAATCACCTGTCGCCGCGGTGGGCGTACGCTTTACCTCAGTTTCAAGGCCCGGACGAAATGTCCATCCGGCCCGCCCAATCCGGCGGGTTGGCGCCGACGGTCCCACCGGGCCGCTCTGGCACCCGGGTCCGCACCGCCCAACCAGGCGGGCGACGAAAGCGGCGATATCCTCGCCAGCAGCGGACGAGCAGTAAAAGGGGGAAGACCGGGCGGTCTTCCCCCTTTTGTTTGGCAGCGCTTTCGCTGCCCGTACCGAATTGCGCACACCGCCCCAGCGGACGCAGAGGTCGTCTCAGCCGACGCGGGGGGCGGGGCGCGTAGCCGACACTCTTTCATCCACCGTCGTAGCGTCCGGTGGATCGATGACGCGCGATCCACCCTACGGTTGGTCCGGGTTGGCGCGGATCAGCCGCAGCGCTTCTTCCACCCCGAGCGGCTGGCGCAGGCGTTCGGCGAGCAGCGCCATGGCGCGCTGGCGCTGGCAGCCGATGGCGGCGGCGACATGGTCGCCCTGGCGCAGCAGGGCGACGAACTCGAAGCTTTCCGGCTGGCCCTCGTAGACCACCTCGTCCCAGCGCTCGGCGTGGCCGATGTAGTCGATGCGCTTGCCGAAGTGGAAGGTCCAGAAGAACGGCACATCGACGTAGCGTGCGTCGCCGCCGAGCATGTTCTGCGCGGCGATGCGGCCCTGCTGCTGCGCCAGGCGCCAGTGTTCGATGCGCGTCGGCTCGCCGGCCAGCGGGAAACGCGCGATGTCGCCGGCGGCCCAGA
>DIEE01000084.1:0-14635 GCA_002418465.1 Pseudomonas sp. UBA5782
CTGGTCGCCACCGGCTTCGGCATCGCCGTCGCGGTGCCTGCGGTGCTCGTCTACAACTACTTCCTGCGGCGCCTGAAGCTCACCGCCGCCGACCTCGACGACTTCGCCCACGACTTCTACAGCCTGGCCCAGAAGAGCGCGTTCAAACTCATCCTGCACCCCGGCGCCAAGCGCGCCGCGGCCCCGGCGCCAGGTAGCGTCAAGGCGGCGGTCTGATGGCTTTCTCGACCCAGGACAACGACGAAGTCCTCAGCGAAATCAACGTCACCCCGTTGGTGGACGTGATGCTGGTGCTGCTGGTGGTGTTCATCGTCACCGCGCCGCTGCTGACCAACGCCATCCCGATCAACCTGCCGAAGACCGAAGCGGTAGCGCCGCCGGAGCAGAAGGACCCGCTGGTGGTGAGCATCGACGGGCAGGGCAAGCTGTTCATCGACAAGGACGAAATCCAGGCCGAGCTGCTGGAGTTCAACCTGGCCCAGGCCAAGGCCAAGGACCCTGAGGTGCGCGTGCAGCTGCAAGCGGACGACGGCGTGAACTACGGCGAAGTGGCCCGCGCCATGGCCGCCATCGAGCGTGCGGGCATCACCAAGCTGGCGGTGATCACTGCGCGCTGAAACCCGACCGGTTTTTTTTTCAGCCACTTCTTCGCAGGCGGGAAGTGGCTTTTTCATTTCTGGAGCCGCTTGGAGGGTGGGAAGGGGTCGCCGACGATGGCGCGGTCATCGGCTTAGTCGGGCTGGACGTTGCGTGCCAGCTCACTCGCGCAGCAGCAGGCTGGCGGCCTGTTTGGTCGCACCGGTGACTTCGATGTTTACCTCGACCGGCTCGCCGGTGGTTTCGTTCTTCAGCGTGCCCGGGCCTTGCTGGTCCAGCGCTCCGGAGACGATCTGCTGCGGCACCAGCGAGCCCCATTCCACGTCGAGCACCACGTAGCCGGCGTCGGTGCGGATGGCGTAGCGGGGCAGGTTGCGGTGATAGCCGACGACAACACCCTTGACTGACATGTGCGGAATCTCCCGATTCATCAACGCGAACCGCACAGCCTAACAGCGGCGCGGCCTGCGCATCGGAGTATTCCCGTCAATCGCCCGGATTGAGCGATGCAGCCTTAGAACGGAGACAGCGTATTGGGCGCGCTGAGGCGGGTCATCGCCAGTTCGGAGCGGATGTCTTCGACGACCTGTTGCGCGCCGGAGGGGGTGTCCAGCTTGAACAGCGGAATGCCGGTCACCACCAGGTGAGTGGTGTCGTCGGCGGTGTCGTGGATCCTCACGCTGAAACTGTCGCGTTCCAGGGTGATCTGGCAGTTGAACGGGGTAAACGACGATTCGATCAAGGTTCTCGCGGCCTCGAACCGAGTGGGCATGGATGAGCTCCGGCAACGCATGGGGAAAAGCGCCAGGCGCTTCGTTCAAGCCCACAATCATAATGGCAAAGACGCCATCACCCAACGGGTTGGACGGTTATTTGTGAATGGCCAGTGACTTTTCATTTCCGCCAGTTGGCACTGCCGCAACCGGCCGGGCCGCTGGTCAGGCGCTCGGTGATGGCACGCTGCGTTGCGCTATACCAGTCGTTAGCGCCTGCAGTCCGGCTGGAAGCGCTGCCTCAACCACCGTCGGTGACACTCGATTTCGAGACGGGAGACACCCAGATGAACTGCCTGATCTGCAATGCCGACGCCCACGAATTCCAGAATGGGTTTGCCGGTATCGAATGCGAATGCCATCACTGCGGGCATTACGCGATCACCGAATCCCTGCTGAAGATGCGCCACGGCCGCCAGTTCGACGTGCCCGATACGCGTGTGCTGCTGGCCGTGTTGCGCGGCGAGCACCCGCACACGGTGCCGGTGATCAGTGAGGCGAACGTCTACTGGCAGCGGTTGCTGGCCTAGCGTCGCGCTGCTTCGTCCGCTCGCCGGAACCGCCGGTTGCCGGCGCGGGTCTTTTCCCCAACGGGCAGCGATTGCCCGATTCGCCGCGGAGCCGTCCGCGTCTGACCGAGGGGAACAGCCGATATGGAAATTTTCGAAGCATTACGCCAGAGCCACGACCGCCAGCGCGAGTTCGCCACCGCCGTGATCGGCACGCATGGCGACACGCCGGAGCGCGCCGAGGCCTATCGGCAGCTGAAAAGCGAGCTGGTGGCCCATGAGCGCGCGGAGGAGCGGCATTTCTACATTCCGCTGATGGAGCACGACAATGGCGTGGATCTGTCGCGCCATGCGATTTCCGAGCACCATGAGATGGACGAGATGATGGAGGAACTGGAGGCCACCGATCCGTCCAGCCCGGCCTGGCTGCCGCTGGCGAACAAGCTCAAGGAGAAGGTCTTCCATCATCTGGAGGAGGAGGAGCACAAATTCTTCCAGATGGCCGGCAAGCTGCTTTCCGACCAGCAGAAGAGCGCGCTCACCAAGCCGTACTTCAAGGATTACCAGGCCAGCCTGGCGGAGGAGGCGTGATCCAGGCAGCAAATAAATCCGACGGCGGCGAACGTTGCCTGGCTAACGACCTCGAACCTGAGAACCCCTTCACGGTTCCATAGCGAGGTAGCCATGAACAACAACGAGCTGGATCAGAGCCGATCGAAAACACCCTACGACGAGCCGGACGTGACCATGGTCGATGGTGGCGACAAGGAAATCGGCGAAGACCCGGACTTCGACGATGTCGAGTCCGATGCCGCAGATATAAATGACAGGGACGATTGAGCCTTGCCGATGCACGAAGAAGCCCGGTCCGATGCCGGGCTTTTTCAGGTTCTGCCGCCAGCTGCCGCCTGATTTGTTTACGTGCGAAAAGTTGACAGGTCGACGCTGCGGGCCGCGCGCTCTAAGGTCTGGCTCACCACGCCAAACCGCAAAAGGAGCGCGAACATGCTGTCGATCGAACTGATGCTGGAAAACCTCGGAGCCAGCCTGAGCGTACTCGCGCTCATGGCCAGCCTGGCCTGGCTGGCCTATGCGCCGAGTGGGTCGCGCTCGTTGCGCGGCTGACCCGGCAGCAGGCCCGCTAGCGGTACAGCCAGCGCTGCAGTTCATCCAGGTTGGCCACCACGATCTGCTGCGCTGCGGCCTTGGCCTGCACCTTGGTCGGATCGATCTGGTAGCGCTGCAACACGTATTGCACCAGTGCGCCCCGGCTGGGGATCAGCAATTGTCCACCCTGCATGCCGTAGTCCGTCTCGATGATCGCCTTCTGCTCCACGGACAGCCGCGGGTCGGCGGTGAGCACCACCTCCAGCGCGGTATTCCAGCCTTCGTCCTGCTCGCGGCCGTGTTCGGACGGGGCGAAGTGCTCCGGCTCGCCGCGAAAGCGGCTGAGCACGAAATCGCGATAGTCGCGGTTCTTCTCGCAATAGGCGCGTACGTGCCAGCGCATGCCGGTGTAGACCAGCGTGTGCGGGCTGATCACCCGGAATTCCGGCTCCGGCGTGCTCAGCGAGACGTACTCGGTCTCCAGGCGCAGACCCTCGCGGCAGGCCTGCAGGATCGGCCGCAGGATTTCCGGGCGAATGCTGCGGTCCGGTACCTGCAGCACTTCGGTATGGGCGTAGGCGAGGGCGAGGCCCTCGATGTGCGGCGCCCGTTCGCGATTGCGATCAAGCAAATGCAGATAGGCGCTGGCGCTACCATCGATGAACAGCGGAGCGAAGCCGGGCGCCGGCTTGTAGCCCTTCAGGCGCTTGTCGTAGACCAGGTTTTCCGGGGCGTGCTCGCCGAGGTAGGCGTTGATGTCCTTCGATGCCTGCTGGCGGCTGATGCCGAAGCTCTGCATCAGGTGCCCGGTGGTCAGCCGACCTTCCCACCAGGCGACGGTTTCGATCAGCCGGTAGCGTTGCGCCAGGTCCCAGCGGACCTGCTCGATGGATCGCTTCATACCCCTCCCACCTGTGCGAAAACTTTACGGGCTACCGACCAGCCGATAGACGTGTCGCCTGAAGCTACATATCTTGTCCCGGTCGATCAAGCGGCCATCACCGCCGCAGCAAGGAGAAACAGCGATGCAAGCGAACCTGATCTGGGCCTTGGCCGGTGCGGCTGTACTGCTGATAGCCGGCCTGGCGGCCGCACTGGTGATCGTCGGCGGACGTCTGCGCGGGCTGAATGAGCAGTTGGCAGAGGGGCGTCGGCAACTCGATGCGCAACAGAGCATGGACACCCAGCGCATGCTAGAGAGCATGGAGCTGCAATCGGCGGTGCGTGCGGAGAAGGCGCACGTCGAGCAGCTGCAACGCCAGCTGAGCTTCGCCCGCGAGGAAACCGAAGGGCTGCGCAACCGCCAGTTGCTCGAGCAGCGCCGCCAGGAGGAACTCGCCGGCCAGGCGGAAGCGGCCAAGGCACAGAGCCAGCAGCTCGGCCTGCAGCACGAGGAGTTGCGGCAGAGCCATGCGCGCCTGGAGCTGGCCAACCAGAACCTGCAGGAGCGCTTCGCCACGCTAAGCCGCGAGCACGCCACGCTGGCCTCGACGCTGGAACAGAAGCAGCAGCACTTCGCCGAGCAGCAGCTGCTGCTCAAGGAAAGCCGCGAGCAGCTCAAGCTGGAATTCGAGCAGCTCGCCGGGCAGATCTTCGAAGCCAAGGGCCAGGCCTTCAGCCAGACCAGCCAGCAATCGCTGGATGCGCTTCTCAAGCCGTTCCGCGAGCAGATCGAGGGCTTTCGCGCCAAGGTCGAGGACATCCACCACAAGGACACCCAGCAGCAGGCGACCCTGGCGCAGCAAATCGTCCAGCTCAACGAGCTGAACCGGCAGATCACCCAGGAAGCCCAGGACCTGACCACCGCGCTGAAAGGGCAGAAGAAGACCCAGGGCAACTGGGGCGAGCTGATCCTGGAGAACGTGCTGGAGCGTTCCGGGCTGATCGAGGGGCGCGACTTCAAGCGCGAAGCCAGCTTCACCACCGAGGAGGGCCGCAAGCGCCCGGACGTGCTGGTCTACCTGCCGCAGAGCAAGCACTTGATCATCGACGCCAAGGTCTCGCTGAACGCCTACACGCGCTACATCAACGCCGAGGACGAGGCCGAGCGGCGCCTCGCGCTGGCCGAGCATGTCGGCGCCATCGGCGCGCGGATCAAGGAGCTCGCCGACCGCCATTACTTCAGCCTGCCGGGACTCAACGCGCCGGAGATGGTGTTCATGTTCATCCCCATCGAGTCGGCCTTCGTCGAGGCGCTGAAGGCCGACGAGACGCTGTTCCAGCGTGCCATCGAACGCAACGTGCTGGTGGCCACGCCGACCACGCTGCTGACCAGCCTGAACATCGTCCGCCAGCTGTGGCGCTTCGAGGAGCAGAACAAGCACACCGCCGAACTTGCCGACCGCGCCGGTAAGGTCTACGACAAGCTGCGCACCTTCCTCGGCAGCATGGACACGGTAGGCAGCAGTCTTGAGAAGGCGCAGGACGCCTATCGGCGCGCCTGCGACCAGTTGATCAGCGGCAAGGGCAACCTGGTCAAGCAGGTCAACGATTTTCGCCAGCTGGGCGTGGCGGTGAAGGGCGAGATGGCCGAGGCCTGGGTGGATCGAGCCGAACTCGAACTGGGGCTGATTGACGGGGAACGGGTCGAATAGGCGATCCCGCAAAGCCGGTGCGCGCGGCGCACCCTACCGGCGCGGGCCTCTGTAGGGTGCGCCATGCGCACCGTCGGCCTGCACCTGGATGCGGGCGTATGGGGGCAGCGGGGCAGCGGGGCAGGGAACGGGTCGAACAGGCGATCCGGCAAAGCCGGTACCCGCGGCGCACCCTACCGGCGCGAGGCCTCTGTAGGGTGCGCCATGCGCACCGTGGCTCTGTGGTCAGATGCGGAAGCGCGTCACCAGGCCGTTCAGGTCGATCGCCAGGCGTGACAGCTCCTGGCTGGCGGCGTTGGTCTGGTTGGCACCGGCCGAGGTCTGCACGGCCAGGTCGCGGATGTTGACCAGGTTGCGGTCGACTTCGCGGGCCACCTGGGCCTGTTCTTCCGAGGCGCTGGCGATCACCAGGTTGCGCTCGGTGATGTGGCTGATCGCTTCGGTGATCTGCTGCAGCGCTGCGCCGGCGGCGCGGGCCACTTCCAGGGTGGAGTGGGCGCGTTCGTTGCTGGTCTGCATCGAGTTCATCGCCTGATCGGTACCCTGCTGGATGCCATTGATCATCTGCTCGATTTCCTGGGTCGACTGCTGGGTGCGATGCGCCAGGGCACGCACTTCGTCGGCGACCACGGCGAACCCGCGTCCGGCATCGCCGGCACGCGCCGCTTCGATGGCGGCGTTGAGTGCCAGCAGGTTGGTCTGCTCGGCGATCGAGCGGATCACGTCGAGCACGGTGCTGATGTGGCGAACCTTCTCGGCCAATTGCTCTACCTGCTGCGCGGTGCCGGTGACGTCCTCGGCCAGGTGGCTGATCGAGTCGACGGTCTTGTTCACCTGCTCCTGGCCCTGGCGCGCGGTACGGTCGGAATCGCGCGAGGCTTCCGAGGTGGCCACGGCGTTGCGCGCCACTTCGTCCACCGCGGTGGTCATCTCGTTGACCGCGGTGGCGGCCTGCTCGATTTCCTGGTTCTGCTGATGCAAGCCCTTGCTCGAATCCTCGGTGACCGCGTTCAGCTCCTCGGCGGCCGAGGCCAGCTGGGTGGAGGAGTCGGCGATGCTCTGGATGGTGCGCTTGAGGCTCTGCTGCATGCTTTTCAGCGAGCCGAGCAATTGCGCCGGCTCGTCGTCGCCGTCGACCACGATGTCGTGGGTCAGATCGCCCGAAGCTACCGTTTCGGCGACCTTAACCGCCTGGCCGAGCGGGGTTACGATGCTGCGCGTCAGCAGCAGGGCAAGCAGGGCGGTGAGCGCGGCGGCGGCCACCATGAAGATGACCACGCCGGTGATGGCATTGCCGAACTCGGCTTCGGCACGGTCGGCCGAGACCTTGCTGGAGTTCTGGTTGATGCCGAGGAGCTTCTCAAATTCGGCGCCCAGGCCGTCGGAAAGCTTTTTGTAGTCGGCCATCAGCAGGGCACGAATGTCATCCACGCGGTCCTGGTCGGAAAGCTGGATGAGTTGCTGGTTGACGCGCTGGTAATCCGCCAGGGCGGTTTTCACGGTCTGGTACTGGGTGCGCTCGGCGTCGCTGGAAATCAGCGCTTCGTACTCGTTCTGCGCATCCTTCAACTGGCCGAACAGCTCGTCGATACGTGCGGCGGAGCTTTTCAGTGCGGCAGCTTCGCGGTCGACCACCACGCGGTAGGCGGTGATGCGGATGCGCAGCATCTTCTCGTTCATTACGCCGAGCACGCGGTAGCTGGGCAGGCTGTTTTCCACCAGGTCCACGGTCGACGCACGGATAATGCGCATCTCGAACAGGGCGAAGAGCCCGAGCAGCACCACCAGCAGTGCGACCATGGAGAAGCTGAGTATTGCTCTCGGGGCGATCTTGATACGCCGAAGAAACATGGGAAAACCTCAAATGCGGAGTCGTTATGATTTGTTCTTCTCGACGGCGCCTCGGCGCAGGCATCGATGTCCCGCTTATCGGCACGCGAGGCGCGAGCATGAGCCCGATTTACTAGGCTGCGTGAATTTTCGAGGTTGAGCGGCGGGGATTTTTCGCGAGGATTCGGCAGTTCTTTCGGCGGCCGCTCTAGCACGGGGGCTGGCGTCGTGAGGGCATTTCACTCGCGATAGAAGACTTGCACCAGGTGATAGCCGAATTGCGACTTCACCGGACCATGCACGGTGCGGATGGGCTTCTTGAAGATCACCTGATCGATGCTGCGCACCATCTGTCCGGGGCGTACCTCGCCGAGATCGCCGCCGCGCTTGCCGGACGGGCAGATCGAATGCTTGCGCGCCAGCACGTCGAAGGCCTCGCCGCCGTCCAGGCGCTTCTTCAGCTGCGCGGCTTCGGCCTCGGTCTTGACCAGGATGTGGCGGGCCATGGCTTTTGGCATGAAGGACTCCTGAGCTAGATTGAAGGCAATTGTGCCCGAGCGTCCGGGCTTCATACAGCCGTCAGCCGCGGAGCGTGCCCAATGGATATCCAATCGATGCTGAAGATCCTCGCCACCCAGGATGGCTCGGACCTTTATCTGTCCACTGGCGCGCCGCCCTGCGCCAAGTTCAACGGCGTGCTCAAGCCGCTGTCGGCCGAGCCGCTGCGCGCCGGCGAGGTGGCGGCCATCGCCGAGTCGGTGATGGATGCCGAGCAGCGCGCCGAGTTCGAGCGCGAGCTGGAGATGAACCTGGCGATCTCGTTGCCGCAGATCGGCCGCTTTCGAATCAACATCTTCCGCCAGCGCAACGAGGTGTCCATCGTCGCGCGCAACATCAAGCTGGACATCCCCAAGTTCGAAGACCTCAAGCTGCCCGAGGTGCTGCTCAAGGTGGTGATGGAGAAGCGCGGCCTGGTGCTGTTCGTCGGCGGCACCGGCTCGGGCAAGTCGACCTCGCTGGCGGCGCTGATCGACTACCGCAACCGCAACAGCGGCGGGCACATCATCACCATCGAGGACCCGGTGGAATACGTGCACCGGCACAAGAAATCGATCATCAACCAGCGCGAGGTCGGCGTGGATACGCGCAGCTTCCACGCCGCGCTGAAGAACACCCTGCGCCAGGCGCCGGACGTGATCCTGATCGGCGAGATCCGCGACCGCGAGACCATGGAGCACGCGCTGGCCTTCGCCGACACCGGGCACCTGGCGATCTCGACGCTGCACGCCAACAACGCCAACCAGGCGCTGGACCGGATCATCAACTTCTTTCCCGAGGAGCGCCGCCCGCAGCTGCTCAACGACCTGGGCAACAACCTCAAGGCGTTCGTCTCCCAGCGCCTGGTCAAGACCCGCGACGGCAAGCGCCGGGCGGCGGTGGAGGTGCTGCTTGGTACGGCCACGGTGAGTGACCTGATCAAGCGCAGCGATTTCAGCTCGATCAAGGAAATCATGGAGAAATCCAAGACCCTCGGCATGCAGACTTTCGATCAGGCGCTGTTCGACCTGGTGCTGGATGGCGCGATCGACGAGGACGAGGCGGTGAAGAACGCCGATTCGGCGAACAACCTGCGGCTGAAGCTGAAACTTCAGGTGGATGGCGGCGCGCCGGCGCCCGCTGCGGTGGCACCGCCGCCGAGACCGGCGGCGGTGCAGAAGCCGGTGGATGCCGCGGCCTGGGGCCTGGAGCTGAAGTTGGAGGACATCGAGCCGGACGAACCGGACGAGCCCAAACCCTGAGCGATCCGTCCGGCGGTTTGCGCGAACCTGCATGGTGGGCCTGCTTCTAACGCGAAGAAGGTCCCATCACGAGGTTCAGCCCATGGCCAAGGCACTGGACGAGTACAACAGCAAGCGCAACTTCTCCGCCACGCCCGAACCCGCCGGCAGCCCGGCGCGCAAGCGCAAGAAGGCCGCCGAGGCACAGGCGCTGCAGTTCTGCATCCAGAAGCACGATGCCAGTCACCTGCACTACGACTTCCGCCTGGAACTGGACGGCACGCTGAAGAGCTGGGCGGTGCCCAAGGGGCCGAGCCTGGACCCGAAGGTCAAGCGCCTCGCCGTCCACGTCGAGGACCACCCGATCAGCTACGCCTCCTTCGAGGGGCAGATTCCCGAGGGCCATTACGGCGCCGGCGAGGTGATCGTCTGGGATCGCGGCGTGTGGAGCCCGATCGGCGACCCGCAGGCGAGCCTGGAGAAGGGCCGGCTGAAATTCGAGCTGCAGGGCGAAAAGCTCGCCGGCGTATGGAACCTGGTGCGCACGCACATGCCCGGCAAGCGCGAACAGTGGTTCCTGATCAAGTCCGGCGACGAGGCCGCACGGGCGGAAAAGGACTACGACGTGCTGGTCGAACAGCCCGACAGCGTGCTCAGTGAACGCACGCTGATTCCCCGCCAGCGCGGCGCGAAGGGCAAGGTCGCTGCCGAGGGCAAGGCGCGCAGCGTGAAGACTCCCGTACGGCGGCGGATGAAGAAAAACGCCGAAGCCACGCTCTCCGGTGCCAGGCAGGCAGCCTTGCCCGAGCGCATCGCACCGCAGCTGGCGACGCTGGTGGAGTCGGCGCCGGACGGCGACTGGCGCTACGAGGTCAAGTTCGACGGCTATCGGATCATGGCGCGCATCGACGACGGCGAAGTGCGCCTGTTCACCCGCAACGGCCACGACTGGACCGCGAAGATGCCGCGCCAGGCCAAGGCGCTGGCCAAACTCGGCCTGGCTTCGGCCTGGCTGGATGGTGAAGTGGTGGTGCCGAACGAGGAGGGCGTACCGGACTTCCAGGCGCTGCAGAATGCCTTCGACGAAGGTGGCAGCGAGCAGATGCTCTACTACCTGTTCGACGTGCCCTACCTGAACGGCATGGATCTGCGCGAGGTACCGCTGGAAGAACGCCGCACCGCGTTGGCGACGCTGCTGGAAAAGCACGGCGGCGACGCACTGCGCTTCTCCGCCGACCTGCAGGAGGATCCTGACCACATGCTCGCCAGCGCCTGCCAGATGAAACTCGAAGGGCTGATCGGCAAGCGCGCCGGCAGCGCCTACGTGTCCCGCCGCAGCAGTAGCTGGATCAAGATCAAGTGCAAGAATCGCCAGGAATTCGTCATCGTCGGCTACACCGATCCGAAGGGCTCGCGAAGTGCCTTAGGTGCGCTGCTGCTCGGCCTGCACGACGCCGACAGCGGCGAGCTGCGCTATGCCGGCAAGGTCGGCACCGGCTTCAACGAGGCCAGCCTGCGTGCCATCCACGCGCAACTCGAACCGTTGCAGGCCGCCAGGCCGGCGCTGGCCAACCCGCCCACCGGCGCCGACGCGCGCGGCGCGCACTGGCTGAAACCCGAGCTGATGTGCGAAGTCGCGTTCGCCGAGATGACCCGCGACGGGGTCATTCGCCATTCGGTGTTCCACGGCCTGCGCAACGACAAGCCGGCCGACGCGATCGTTCATGAGAAGGCCAAGCCGGCGAAACAGGTCGCCGCCAGCACGTCGAAGAAGAGCGCCGCGACGAAGAGCAAAGCGAAGGCCAAGGATGATCCGCAGCAAATCAAGATCACCCACCCCGAGCGGGTCATCGACAAGAGCAGTGGTGCCACCAAGATGGAGCTGGCGCAGTACTACGGGCGCGTCGCACCCTGGATGCTGCGTGATCTCGCGGCGCGGCCGGTGGCGCTGGTGCGCGCCCCCGAGGGCATCGACGGCGAGCTGTTCTTCCAGAAGCACTCGACCAAGCTCAGCCTGCCCCACGTCACCCAGCTCGACGATCCGGACGAAAAACAGCCGCTGCTGTTGCTCGACAGCGCCATCGCGCTGGTCAGTGCCGCGCAGATGGGCATGCTCGAAGTACACGCCTGGAACGCCCGCACGCCGCATCTGGACGCCCCGGACCGGCTGGTGCTGGATCTCGACCCGGACCCGGCGCTGCCGTGGAAGCGCATGATCGAGGCGACCCAGCTGGTGCAGACGCTGCTCGACGAGCTGGGCCTGGTGTCATTCCTCAAGACCAGCGGCGGCAAGGGCATGCACGTGGTGGTGCCGCTCACCCGAGATGAGCGCTGGGACGAGGTGAAGGATTTCAGCCAGGCGATCGCCAGGCACATGGCGAAACTGCTGCCGAAACATTTCTCCGCCGTCAGCGGTCCGAAGAACCGCGTTGGCAAGATTTTCATCGACTACCTGCGCAACGGCCGCGGCGCCACCTCGGTTTCGGCTTATTCGGTTCGCGCGCGAGAGGGATTGCCGGTGTCGGTGCCCGTTCGCCGGGACGAACTGGCCGCACTGAAGGGTGCGAACCAGTGGACCATTCGCAACCTGTTCGAGCGTCTCGACGAGTCGGGCGACGACGACCCCTGGGCCGGAATCGACGAAATCGAGCAAAAGATCACTTCGGAAATGCGCAGCCGGCTGAGCTGACCTAGTCTGTGGGATGCATCTGCGGCCTGGCGTCACAAGGGATTGTACATTCGTATCGATGCTGGATAAGACCTTTATTTTGTTGTGGTTATTGTCTTTTTTGCGCCAATCCGTAGGTGATTGTTCCATTGCTGCAAAAGAATTTTGCCTCCCATGGGTTGTCTAGGGTTGTGGAAATGTTTTGTAATACCGGCCGCTCACTGTACTCCCACACCAACGAAGCCTTCGAAACCCTCGGAATCTTCGCCAAGCCGGCCCCCGCGTGGTGGCTGGCCATAACAAGGGAAACCCGTGCATTGAGTGCCTGGCGGTGGCGATGTAGGCAACCTTCTCGTCGATCGGGTAGCGAACGCTGTAGCGCTCTGTCGCTCCACGTCGTTGTTTGTACATTCGCGCTGAAATACACGGAACGGATCAGCACCTGGATCGAATTCGATCAGCGATGTTCAGGATGGCTGCCTTCCTGCCCCTGGCTCGCTCCGAAACCTTCCATATCCATCCCGTTGCCAGGCCCGTTCCGCGGTGCACGGCGACAGCGAATCACGGCTGCCTTTCCGGGCGGCGCCGAAAGCTCCTTTTCATCCTTCAAGGCTGCAAGATGATCAAAGAGAAGTACGTTGGATATCTGAAACGGCTGTGGTGGTTGGCCGTTCTGCCACTGAGCGGCTGCAAATGGGCACTGCTCGATCCCAAAGGACAGGTCGGTATCGACGAGAAGTCGCTGATCATCACCGCCACGGTGCTGATGCTGATCGTCGTGATCCCGGTGATCGTGTTGACGCTGTACTTCGCCTGGAAGTACCGCGCCGGCAACACGGAAGCCGTGTTCATGCCGAAGTGGGCGCACTCCACCTCGATCGAAGTCGTGGTCTGGCTGGTGCCCTGCGTGATCATCCTCTTCCTCGGTGTGCTGACCTGGAAGACCACGCATCACCTGGACCCCTACCGTCCGCTCGATCACGAGAAGGCGCCGATCACCGTCGAGGTGGTTTCGCTGGACTGGAAGTGGCTGTTCATCTACCCGGAACAGAAGATCGCCACGGTCAACGAGCTGGCGTTCCCGGCCAACACCCCGGTGAACTTCAAGATCACCTCCGACACCGTGATGAACTCCTTCTTCATCCCGCAGCTCGGCAGCCAGATCTATTCCATGGCCGGCATGGAAACCAAGCTTCACCTGATCGCCAACGAGCCCGGCAGCTTCGACGGTATCTCCGCCAACTACAGCGGCGGCGGTTTCTCGGGGATGAAGTTCAAGGCCATCGCGACGCCCACCGACGCCGATTTCGACGCCTGGGTGGCCAAGGTCCGCGCTTCCTCGGAGGTCCTCGACGCGAAGGCCTACCAGGCTCTCACCGAGCCCAGCGAGAAGCATCCGGTGGAGTACTTCTCCGCCGTACGGCCGAACCTGTTCGCCGCGATCATGCATCAGTACATGGGGCCGAAGAAGGTACCCGTTTCCGATGAGCCGGCACCGAATGAAGGCATGAAAATGGGCGAGAAGATGGACATGAACCACATGGACATGTCCAGCCACTCGGCCGCTGAGGAGTAATCAAGAATGTTCGGAAAGCTGACCCTCGAGGCCATACCCTTCCACGAACCGATCCTGCTGTTCACCTTCGCCGCCGTGGCGCTGGGTGGCCTGGGCGTGATCGCTGCACTGACCTACTTCCGCAAGTGGGGCTATCTGTGGACCGAGTGGCTGACCTCGGTCGACCACAAGAAGATCGGCGTGATGTACATCGCCGTCGCCGTGATCATGCTGCTGCGCGGCTTCGCCGACGCCATCATGATGCGCTCGCAGCTGGCCCTGGCCACCGACGGCGCCACCGGCTACCTGCCGCCGGAACACTACGACCAGATCTTCACCGCGCACGGCGTGATCATGATCATCTTCATGGCCATGCCGTTCATGATCGGTCTGATGAACATCGCCGTGCCGCTGCAGATCGGCGCACGCGACGTGGCCTTCCCGTTCCTCAACTCGCTGAGCTTCTGGCTGTTCGCCAGCGGCGCGATCCTGATCAACCTGTCGCTGTTCGTCGGTGAGTTCGCACGTACCGGCTGGGTGGCGTATCCACCGTTGTCCGGGCTCGCCTACAGTCCCGGGGTAGGGGTGGACTACTACATCTGGGCGCTACAGATATCGGGGATAGGAACGACGCTCACGGGCATCAACTTCCTGGTCACCGTGTTCAAGATGCGCGCACCCGGCATGAAACTGATGCAGATGCCGATCTTCACCTGGACCTGCACCTTCGCCAACATCCTGATCGCCGCTTCCTTCCCGATCCTGACCGCCGCGCTGGGCCTGCTGACCCTCGACCGTTACCTCGACTTCCACTTCTTCACCAATGAAGCGGGCGGTAACGCGATGATGTACATCAACCTGTTCTGGGCCTGGGGTCACCCCGAGGTGTACATCCTGGTACTGCCGGCGTTCGGTGTGTTCTCCGAGGTCATCTCCACCTTCACCGGCAAGCGCCTGTTCGGCTACGCCGCGATGGTCTGGGCCAGCGCCTCGATCACCGTGCTCGGTTTCGTCGTCTGGCTGCACCACTTCTTCACCATGGGTTCGGGTGCCAACGTCAACGCCTTCTTCGGCGTGGCGACGATGATCATCGCGATTCCAACCGGGGTGAAACTGTTCAACTGGCTGTTCACCATGTACCGCGGGCGTCTGCGCTTCACCTCGCCGGTACTCTGGACCATCGGCTTCATGGTGACCTTCAGCATCGGCGGCATGACCGGCGTG
>DIEE01000084.1:14822-18333 GCA_002418465.1 Pseudomonas sp. UBA5782
GACCTGACCGGCGACCCGTGGAATGGCCACACCCTGGAATGGTCGACCTCGTCGCCGCCGCCGTTCTACAACTTCGCCGAGCTGCCGACGGTGCACGACATCGACTCCTTCACCGACATGAAGGAGAAGGGCCTCGCCTACCAGCGTCCGGAGAAGTACACGGCGATCCACATGCCGAAGAACACCTCGGCCGGCGTATTCATGGGGGCCTTCGCCACCATCATGGGCTTCGCGCTGATCTGGCACATCTGGTGGCTGGCCGCCGTCGGCGTGCTCGGGCTGTTCGTCAGCCTGCTGAGCCGCGCTTTCGACAACGATGTCGATTACTACGTCCAGCCCGATGAGATCGAGCGCATCGAATCCGCCCATCTCGCACACATCGTTAAGCAGGCCTGAGCCCATGTCGACTGATGTAATGAACGACCCACACGATAGCGTCCACAAGCACGAGCATGAGCACGGGCATGACGACCACGGCCACAACGACAGTGGCCCGACCACCGTATTCGGTTTCTGGCTGTACCTGATGACCGACTGCATCCTGTTCGCCAGCGTCTTCGCCACCTACGCGGTGCTGATGAGCTCGACGGCAGGATCGGTCAGCGGCAAGGACATCTTCGAACTCGACTACGTACTGGTCGAAACCTTCGCACTGCTGTTCTCCAGCATCACCTATGGCTTCGCGATGATCGCGGGCCAGAAGGGCAGCAAGGGCGGCGTGATCAACTGGCTGATCGTCACCTTCATCTTCGGTGCGATCTTCATCGGGATGGAAGTCAACGAGTTCCATCACCTGATCGTCGAAGGCTACGGCCCGAGCACCAGTGCTTTCCTGTCCGGGTTCTTTGCTCTGGTCGGGATGCACGGGCTGCACGTCACCGCCGGCCTGATCTGGATGATCATCATGATCCTGCAGGTCACCAAGCAGGGCCTCACCCCGCAGGTCAACACTCGTCTGACCTGCCTGAGCCTGTTCTGGCACTTCCTCGACATCGTCTGGATCTGCGTGTTTACCGTCGTCTACCTGCTGGGGACCCTGTGATGAGCGAATCTCTGCACACCGAGCACGCCGCGAGCCACGGCAGCGTCAAGTCGTACATGATCGGCTTCGTGCTGTCGGTGATCCTCACCGTGATCCCGTTCTGGCTGGTGATGGGCGGCAGCCTGTCGAAAGGCATGACCCTGGTGGCGATCTTCCTGTTCGCCATCGTCCAGGTCCTGGTGCACCTGAAGTACTTCCTGCACCTGGATTTCAGCACCGACGGGCGCTGGAACAGCCTGTCGTTCATCTTCACCGTGCTGGTCATCGTGATGCTCGTGGGCCTGTCCATCTGGATCATCTTCAGCGCCAACGCGCTGATGATGTAACGAGGGCTGCCCGTGAAGTTCAAGCGATACCTGCTGATCACCAAGCCAGGCATCATCTTCGGCAACCTGATCTCGGTGGCCGGGGGATTCTTCCTCGCCTCCAAGGGCAGCATCGACCCGTGGCTGCTGCTGGCCACGGCGCTCGGCCTGTCGCTGGTGATCGCCTCCGGCTGCGTGCTGAACAACTGCATCGATCGCGACATCGACCAGCGCATGGAGCGTACCCGCAACCGCGTGCTGGTGACCGGTGCGATCTCGCTGAAGGCCGCGCTGGCGCATGGCGTACTGCTCGGCGTGCTCGGTTTCGGCACGCTGTTCCTGTGGACCAACGCGCTGGCGCTGGGCTTCGCCGCCATCGGCTTCTTCATCTACGTGGTGCTCTACAGCCTCTGGCTCAAGCGCGCATCGGTGTACGGCACGCTGGTCGGCAGCCTGTCCGGTGCGGTTCCGCCGGTGGTTGGCTACTGTGCGGTGAGCAACAGCTTCGACGCCGGTGCGGCGATCCTGCTGCTGATCTTCAGTCTCTGGCAGATGCCGCACTCGTACGCCATCGCGATCTTCCGCCTCAACGATTACCGCGCCGCCAACATCCCGGTCCTGCCGGTGGCGCGCGGCATCGAGGCCACCAAGCGGCACATCGTGCTGTACATCCTGGCCTTCGCCGCCGCCGCGCTGATGCTCACCGTCGCCGGTTTCGCCGGTTACGGCTACCTGGTGATGGCGCTGCTGGTGAGTGCCTACTGGCTGTTCATCGCGGTGTCCGGCTACGGTGCGGTGGATGATCGGCTGTGGGCGCGCAAGCTGTTCGCCTTCTCGATCGTGGCGATCAGCACGCTGAGCGTGATGATGTCGATCGACTTCAGGGGGCTGCCGGAGCATCTGCTCGCGGCCGCTTTCTAAGTGATCGGCTGAAACGAAAAAGGCGACCCTCGGGTCGCCTTTTTCATGCCTGTGTTTTGGCCGCTTATGGTAATCAGGCCCCCCACGATGCGCCGGCCGTTTGGATTGCCACGGTGCGCATGGCGCACCCTACGCGAGCAAGTAGGGTGCGCCGCGCGCGCCGGCACTTGAGCGAAGCACGTCTTCCCGGATGTGCCTGCGATGCGGCGCCGTTCACTGCAGTTCGGCCAGCTCGCGGAACTGCTCCAGCGCCTCGGGGTTGGCCAGGGCGTCGGTGTTCTTCACCGGACGGCCATGCACCACGTTGCGCACCGCCAGCTCGACGATCTTGCCGCTGATGGTGCGCGGAATGTCGGCCACCGCGATGATCTTCGCCGGCACGTGGCGCGGTGTGGTGTTGGCGCGGATGGTGGTGCAGATGCGCTCGCGCAGCTGGTCGTCCAGCACCACGCCGTCGCGCAGGCGGACGAACAGCACCACACGCACATCGCCCTGCCACTCTTGGCCGATGGCGATGGATTCCAGCACCTCGTCGATCTTTTCCACCTGGCGATAGATTTCCGCGGTGCCGATGCGCACGCCGCCGGGGTTTAGCACGGCGTCCGAGCGGCCGTGGATGACCATGCCGCCGTGCTCGGTTTCCTCCGCGTAGTCGCCATGCGCCCAGATGCCGGGGAAGGTCTCGAAGTAGGCGGCCTGGAATTTCTCGCCACCGGCGTCGTTCCAGAAACCCACCGGCATCGCCGGAAAGTGCCGGGTGCAGACCAGCTCGCCTTTCTCGCCCCGTGCGGCCGGGCCGTCGTCGTTCCACACTTCCACGGCCATACCCAGGCCCTTGCACTGCAGCTCGCCGCGCCAGACCGGCAGTACCGGGCAGCCGAGGGCGAAGCAGGACACGATGTCGGTGCCGCCGGAGATCGACGACAAACACAGCTCGTCCTTTATCTCGCGGTAGACGTAATCGAAGCTCTCGTGGGCCAGCGGCGAGCCGGTGGAGAGGATCGCCTTCAGTCTCTCCAGACGGTGCGTCTCGCGGGGTTTGGCGCCGGCTTTCTCCAGCGCGGCGATGTACTTGGCGCTGGTGCCGAAGATGCTGATGTTCTCGGCGTCGATCAGGTCCATCAGGCGCTCGGCGCCGGGGTGGAACGGCGAGCCGTCGTAGAGCACCAGGGTCGCGCCCAGCGCCAGGCCGGAGGCCAGCCAGTTCCACATCATCCAGCCGCAGGTGGTGTAGTAGAACAGC
>DIEE01000084.1:18351-18669 GCA_002418465.1 Pseudomonas sp. UBA5782
GCACGCCGCCGGTGCCGTGGACGATGCACTTGGGCACGCCGGTGGTGCCGCTGGAGTAGAGGATGTAGAGCGGCGCATCGAACGCCACTGGGGTGAACTCCGGCTCGCCGCCCGGTCGGTAGAAGTCTGCCCATAGGCTGATCCGGGCCGGCGATTCGAAGTCCGCCGGGCGTGCCTCGGTGCGCGCATAGGGCACGACCAGCAGCTGCTGCAAGGTCGGCAGGTGGCCAAGGATCTCGTTGAGCTTGCCGGTGAGGTCGATGTTCTTGCCGGCATAGCGGTAGCCGGCGCATGCGATCAGCACCTTCGGCTCGATCT
>DIEE01000051.1 GCA_002418465.1 Pseudomonas sp. UBA5782
TCCAGCGCATCGACCACCGGCAGCAGATGGATCATCCGCCCGCGCAGTTCCTTGGCGTTGCGCACCGTCTGCGGTCGCGCGCCCTCGTGGGGCAGCTGGCCGATCATCGGTTCCAGGCTGTTGAAGGTGGTGACCATAGAGGCGCGCAGCGCACCGACCTCTTCCGGGCGCACCTCGCGCGCCAGGAAGCGTTCGCTGTAGGTGCTGGCATCGGCGAACCAGAGCCCCGCCGCATCCACCAGCACCGGTGCCAGCCGGCGCGGCCAGAACATGCTGCCGACCACCGCGGCGCAGACGATGCCGAGGAAAATTTCCTCGGTACGCGATACCGCCACGTCGAACACCGCTTCCGGGTTGTCCACTACCGGAAAGGCGATCAGCGGCAAGGTGTAGCCGGCGAGCATCAGCGCATAGCTGTTGGCGGTGCGCAGGTGCAGCGAGAGGAACAGCAGGATGCCGGTCCAGAGCGCGATGACGAAGGCCAGCAGGTAGGGCGTCTGCACCAGCAGCGGTACGAAGAACACCGCCGCGCTGGCGCCCAGCGCGGTGCCGGCGGCGCGGTACAGCGCCTTGGAACTGGTCGGCCCGACGAAGGGGCTGGAGACGATGTACACCGTGGCCATCGCCCAGTACGGCCGCGGCATTTCCATGAGCAGCGCGATGTACAGCGCGATCATCGAAGCGGCGAAGGTGCGCACACCGTAGAACCAGTCCCGCGCTGGCGGAACGCTGCTGAAGAACTCCTTCATGGCGTCCCCGAACCCGGCGTGCCGGCTTCTTCGAAGGCGCGCAGCACGCGCAGGGTGGCTTCCAGATCGGCCGGCTCGATGTCCTGCAGCACGTCGCGGCGCAGGCGCATCAACTCGCCCTCGATCGCCGAGGCCAGCGCACGTCCACTTTCGGTGAGACTGAGGGATTTGGCGCGGCGGTCGGCAGCATCTTCAGTGCGGCAGACGAAGCCGGCATTGCACAACTGATCGAGCAGACGCACCAGCGACGGCCCTTCCAGCCCGGCGGCGTTGGCCACGGTAACCTGGCGCACGCCATCGCCGAGCCGCGCGATCATCAGCAACGGCACCGCGCAGGCTTCGGATATCCCGTAGTTGACCAGTGCGGACTGGCAGATGCGCCGCCAGTGGCGGGTCGCGACCACCATGCCGCTGCTGATGCTGAGCAGGAGAGCGTCAAGATTCATAAGACAGGAATAGAACGCATGAACATAGTTTGCTAACTATCAATATGCGCCAACCAATCACATGCGTCAATCCGTCTATCGATCAGGCGACGAGCGAGCAGGGTGTAGTAGGTCAACGTTGCACAGGCGAGAGTTCAGCCGGGGCAAAGGCTGCGCATGCCGCGCTGCCGGCTCAGCCGAGGCGATGACCAGCTTCGGTCAGCAACCGGCGGCCGCGATCCAGATCCGCCGCCTTGAGCATCAGGAAATCGCCGTCGTAGGTCGACACGACGAATATCCCCAATCCCGCCTCCGACAACGGCCGCACCACCGACAGCACGATCCCGGTCTCGCTGAAGGCGAAGGGACCCACCAGTTGCAGGCACACCCACTCGCCCTCCGATTTCACCCCGCCGGGCACGCGCGCCTGCAAGCAGACGATCGACAGCTCATTGGCGCTGCGGCTGATGGACACGAAACCCGCGCCGTCCGCCCAGGCGGGAATCGGCTCGGCGCCGTCCAGCCGGGATACCGCGTAATGCCCGGGCAGTAATTCGAGACGAACACAGGCAGCCATTCGCAGGCCTCCGCTGATGCGCTTTTTTTCAAGGATTGGAAATGTGTCAGGTGCGGCCAGGGATTTCCACCAGGCGAAGACGGACGACCAGCCGGAAAACCCACGCATCAGCCCGATGCAGCGTCCCGGCTGGCCGCCCAGGGGCATCATAGACGAATGTCGGCGAATTGACGCCAAATTAATGCGATAACCCGACGGATCGAAAGGCCTTTATTGCAGGCACAAAAAAAGCTGCTCAGGGCAGCTTCTTTTGTTTCTCCGGTGAGGGAGGAGATATGGCGCAGCGGACGGGACTCGAACCCGCGACCCCCGGCGTGACAGGCCGGTATTCTAACCGACTGAACTACCGCTGCGTGTCGGTTGGACTTTCGTCCGATTCTCACATGGTGGCTGATGACGGGATCGAACCGCCGACCCCCTGCGTGTGATGCAGGTGCTCTCCCAGCTGAGCTAATCAGCCTTCGCCTTGCGAGGTGGCGCAATTTACGCAGCGGCCGACGCTAAGTCAACACCCTGCTTGAGCTTTTTCCGAAAACCGCTCAGTCGCGATAGATCATCTTGCGGGTCATCCCGCCGTCGACGACGAACTCCTGCCCGGTGACGAAAGTGGCGTTCGGCGAGACCAGCCAACTGATCAGCGCGGCGACGTCCTCGACCGCTCCTACCCTCCCCGCCGGATGCTGGCTGTGGTCGCTTTCGGCCAGCGGATCGGCGCGGCGCTCATGCGGGTCGCGGGCGTCGATCCAGCCGGGACTGACCGCGTTCACGCGGATGTCCGGACCCAGGCTCACGGCCAGCGCACGGGTCAATGCCAACAGTCCGCCCTTGCTCGCCGAATAGGCTTCGCTGTGGGCTTCGGACTGATGCGCACGGGTGGAGGCAAGATTGACGATCGAACCGCCATGCGCCCGCAGGTAGGGCGCGCAGTGCTTGGCCAGCAGCATCGGACCGGTCAGATTGACCGCCAGCACACGGTTCCACTCGGCCAAGGGAAGGCTTTCCAGCGGCGAGTTGTAGGGGTCGGCGTGCCCGGCATTGTTGATCAGCGCGTCGAGACGGCCGAACTGGCCGAGCACTTCGGCCACCGCGGTGGCGACCTGCTTCTCGTCGCTGACGTCCATCAGGATGAACCAGGCGCTGTCACCCAGCGCCTTGGCGACCCGCGAACCCCGCTCGCGCTCGACGTCGGCGAGCACCACCTGCCAGCCCTCGGCGATCAGCCAGGCGGCGATGCCCAGGCCGATGCCGCGTGCGCCACCGGTGACCAGCGCAACCTTGCCGTTCGCTCCCGCGGCAGAACCGGGCGCCCACTCCAGGGTGCCCTGCTCGCCCACGCTCATGCCGGACGCAGGGCAGCCAGACCGAGGGCCAGGTCCGCCTTGATGTCGTCGATGTCTTCCAGGCCCACGGCGACCCTGACCAGGTTGTCGCGAATCCCGGCGCGCTCGCGGTCCTGCGGCGACAGGCGCCCGTGCGAGGTGGTCGCCGGATGGGCGATGGTGGTCTTGGTATCACCCAGGTTGGTGGTGATCGAGATCATCCGCGTGGCGTCGATGAACGCCCAGGCGCCGGCCTTGCCACCAGCGACCTCGAAGCTCACCACCGCGCCGAAGGCCTTCTGCTGCCGCTTGGCCAGCTCGTGCTGCGGGTGGCTGGCCAGACCCGAATAGTGGACGCGCTCGATGCCCGGCTGGCCTTCCAGCCACTGCGCCAGTTCCTGCGCCGACTCGCTGTGCGCACGCATGCGCACGCGCAGGGTTTCCAGGCCCTTGAGGAACACCCAGGCATTGAACGGGCTGAGCGTCGGTCCGGCGGTGCGCAGGAAGCCGACCACTTCGGCCATCTGCGCCGCGCGCCCGGCGACCACGCCACCGAGGCAGCGGCCCTGGCCGTCGATGTACTTGGTCGCCGAGTGGATGACGATATCCGCACCGAGCTTCAGCGGCTGCTGCAGCGCCGGCGTGCAGAAGCAGTTATCCACCGCCAGCAGCGCGCCGTGGGCGTGGGTGATTTCCGCCAGGGCGGCGATGTCGACCAGCTCGGCGAGCGGGTTGGACGGCGATTCGACGAAGACCAGCTTGGTGTTCGGCTTGAACGCTGCGCGCCAGGCATCGAGATCGGCCAGCGGCGGGTAGTCGACCTGCACGCCGAAGCGCTTGAGGTACTTCTCGAACAGGCTGATGGTCGAGCCGAACACGCTGCGCGAGACCAGCACGTGATCGCCGCCACTGCACAAGCTCATGACCATGGCCAGGATGGCGGACATCCCCGAGGCGGTGGCGACCGCCTGCTCGGCGCCTTCGAGGGCGGCGATGCGCTCCTCGAACATGCGCACGGTGGGGTTGGTGTAACGCGAATAGACGTTGCCCGGCACTTCACCGCCGAAGCGCGCGGCGGCGTCGGCGGCGGTGCGGAACACGTAGCTGGAGGTGAAGAACAGCGGCTCGCCGTGCTCGCCTTCCGGCGTGCGCTGCTGGCCGGCGCGTACCGCCAGGGTGTCGAAGGCTGCATCCTGCAGGTCGCTGTCGAGCCGCCCCGCTTCCCATTCAGTGGTCATATCCAAGCCTCTTGCGGCGGCGTGGCGCGCGGAGGTAGTCCTCTCGCCCGCCCGCGGCCTGTCGGTCAGTCGTTGTACAGGTCGATGATGGCGCTGACGGCCTCGACCCTGGCTTTGTTGGAGTCGTTGCGCGCCTGCTCGATGCGGTTCAGGTAGATCTCGCTGACGTCGTCGGTGATGTACTTGCCGTTGAACACCGCGCTGTCGAACTCCTGGATGTTCGGATTGCCCTCGCGCACGGCGTCTTCCAGATCCTGCAGGTCCTGGTAGATCAGCCAGTCGGCACCGATCAGTTGCGCCACCTCTTCGGTGGAGCGGTTGTGCGCGATCAGCTCGTGCGGGCTCGGCATGTCGATGCCGTAGACGTTCGGGTAACGCACGGCCGGCGCCGCCGAGCAGAAATAGACGTTCTTCGCTCCGGCTTCGCGGGCCATCTGGATGATCTGCTTGCAGGTGGTGCCGCGCACGATGGAGTCGTCCACCAGCATCACGTTCTGCCCGCGGAATTCCTGCTCGATGGCGTTGAGCTTCTGGCGCACCGATTTCTTCCGCGCGGCCTGCCCCGGCATGATGAAGGTACGGCCGATGTAGCGATTCTTGACGAAGCCCTCGCGGAATTTCACGCCGAGCTTGTTGGCCAGCTCCAGCGCCGCGGTGCGGCTGGTGTCGGGAATCGGGATGATCACGTCGATGTCGTGGTCGGGACGCTCGCGGAGAATCTTGTCGGCGAGCTTCTCGCCCATGCGCAGGCGCGCCTTGTACACCGAGACGCCGTCCATGATCGAGTCCGGACGCGCCAGGTAGACGTGCTCGAAGATGCACGGGCTGTAGCTCGGCGCCTTGGCGCACTGGCGGGTGTGCAGTTGGCCGCCCTCGGTGATGTACACCGCTTCGCCCGGCGCCAGATCGCGGATCAGGGTGAAGCCGAGCACGTCGAGCGAGACGCTTTCCGAGGCGATCATGTATTCGACGCCGTGGTCGGTGTGGCGCTGGCCGAAGACGATCGGGCGGATCGCGTGCGGGTCGCGGAAGCCGACGATGCCGTAGCCGGTGATCATCGCCACCACCGCGTAACCGCCGCGGCAGCGCTTGTGCACGCCGGACACCGCGGCGAAGACGTCTTCCTCGCTCGGCTGCAGCTTGCCGCGCACGGCCAGCTCATGGGCGAAGACGTTGAGCAGCACCTCCGAGTCGGAGTTGGTGTTGACGTGGCGCAGGTCGGATTCGTAGATCTCCCGCGACAGCTGCTCGACGTTGGTCAGGTTGCCGTTGTGCGCCAGGGTGATGCCGTACGGCGAATTCACGTAGAAGGGTTGCGCCTCGGCGGAGCTGGAGCTGCCCGCGGTCGGGTAGCGCACGTGGCCGATGCCGATGTTGCCGACCAGGCGTTGCATGTGGCGCTGCTGGAAGACGTCGCGCACCAGGCCGTTGTCCTTGCGCAGGAACAGGCGGCCGTCGTGGCTGGTGACGATCCCGGCAGCATCCTGGCCGCGGTGCTGGAGGACGGTCAGGCCGTCATACAGCGCCTGATTGACGTTCGACTTACCGACGATACCGACGATGCCACACATGTGACGCAACCTCACTGGTTCAGGCTAAAGACAGGTCCGCGAAGGCTGGCGTGTTCGCACAGCGAGCGCGTGACCTCTTTTACTTGGGCATCAGCCCACTGGCGTTCAATCCCTGGGAAACCGCGCTGTCGATCATCCAATGACCGGCAAGATTCAGAATCAGGTTCTTCGACCAGTCGGCGACCATCAGGAAATGCGGCAGCAGCATCGATTGTTGCCACCAGACGTCTTCCTGCACTGGCGCCAGGCTCAGCAGCCCGACCAGCACCACCACCAGCAGCGCACCGCGCGCCGCGCCGAAAACCATGCCGAGAAAACGGTCGGTACCGGAAAGGCCGGTGACCCGGATCAGCTCGCCGATCAGGAAATTGATCAGCGCACCGACCAGCAGTGTCACCACGAAAAGAATGATGCAGGCGGCGATGACGCGCGCCGACGGGGTTTCGATGAAGCGGTCCAGGTACACCGACAGCGCACCGCCGAACATCCAGGCGACCACGCCGGCGATGATCCAGGTGAGCAGCGACAGGGCTTCCTTGACGAAGCCGCGCTTCAAGCTGATCAGACTGGAAACGGCGATAACGGCGACTATCGCCCAATCGACCCAGGTGAATGCCACGATGCTGCCTGCCAACACGGTGCTGCCTGCGAACGGGAAAGGCGCGGCATTTTAGCAGAGCCGACCCGTGCCGGTAAGCGAAGCTTTCTATCGCGTCGCCCCGGCGCGTCTATCAGGGCTTGAAGCGCACCACGAAGCCATTGAGCTTCTGCTGCTTGTTGAGCTGGTCGCGCAGGCGGTCGGCCTCGGCACGCTCGATCACCGGCCCGACGAACACCCGGTTCATGTTTTCGGCATTGCGGATGTAAGCGTTGTAGCCCTGGTTGCGCAGGGTCGCCTGCAGGGTTTCGGCGCTGGCGCGGTTGGACAGACTGGCCAACTGCACCGACCAGCTGATGGGCAGGTTGTTGGCGTCGAGACGGCTATCCGCCGGTTTGCTGGCCGGGGCGGTAGCCGGAACGGGAGCCGGAGCCGGTACGGCCGGCGTCGGTGCGGGCGCGGCGCTCGGTGCCGGTGCGCCAGTGGCGGGCGCGTTGGGCAGCGCGGCGATCGGGG
>DIEE01000050.1:0-182 GCA_002418465.1 Pseudomonas sp. UBA5782
GCTGGCGCGGTTCGCGCACCTCCGGTTTCTCCGCCTCGATGGTGCTGGCGTCGAAGCCCAGGGTGTCGCCGTCGGGAATGCGCTGCTTGGTCAGGCGTTCGATGCCCTTGAGCAGCTTCTCCTCGTCCGGCGCGACCAGCGAGATCGCCTCGCCGCTACGCCCGGCACGGCCGGTACGGCCG
>DIEE01000050.1:284-3233 GCA_002418465.1 Pseudomonas sp. UBA5782
TTGCCGTGGATCGCCTGGGCCGGCAGGCCGTGCTTGTCGAGGTACTCGGCAAGGCGGTTGGCACCGTGCTTGGTGCGGGTGAACACCAGCACCTGCTCCCAGGCACCCTGGGTGATCAGGTGTGCCAGCAGGGCACGCTTGTGGCTGGCCTGGATGCGGAACAGGCGCTGCTCGATGCGCTCCACCGTAGTGTTCGGCGGGGTGACTTCGATGCGCTCCGGATTGTGCAGGAGCTTGCCGGCGAGATCGGTGATGTCCTTGGAGAAGGTCGCCGAGAACAGCAGGTTCTGCCGTTGTGCAGGAAGCTTGGCGAGGACCTTCTTGACGTCATGGATGAAGCCCATGTCGAGCATNNTCGGCTTCGTCGAGGACCAGGATTTCCACGTGGGAAAGGTCGATGGCCTTCTGGTTGGCGAGGTCGAGCAGGCGACCAGGGCAGGCGACGAGTACGTCGACACCCTTGGCCAGGGCCTGGACCTGCGGGTTCATGCCGACGCCGCCGAAGATGCAGGCGCTGACGAAGGGCAGGTCGCGGGCGTAGAGCTTGAAGCTGTCGTGCACCTGGGCCGCGAGTTCGCGGGTCGGTGTCAGGACCAGCACGCGCGGCTGGCGCGGACCGTGGCGGTGGGCCTTGTCGGGGTGGCCACCTGGAAACAGCAACTCGAGAACCGGAAGGGCGAAACCGCCCGTCTTACCGGTACCCGTCTGGGCGGCGACCATCAGATCGCGACCTTGCAACACGGCGGGAATGGCCCGCTGTTGCACCGGAGTGGGCTGGGTGTAGCCGGCGGCTTCGACAGCGCGGGCTAAAGCCTCGGAGAGACCGAGGGAAGCAAAGGACATGGGGAATCCTGTCAGTTAGGGCTGGGCCGTAGGGCGATCTGCCTGGCTTGAATGCACGCGTTGTGGGGCGTGATCCCGTCCGGTCCTGCTGGCGAGTTGCCGAGCATCCGGGCGTAAGCCTGGCGGGAGCGCGGAGTATAACAGAGGCTGTCAACGCCGCAGTGCTGGGACAGTGTGTCAGGTCCGAGGTTCATCCGCCACCCTCGCGCGCCAGGCGGCCACCATGGCGGTGGCCGCCGGCTGCAGCGAGCGGCGCGTCAGTGGGTCGAGTCGATCAGCACTTCTTCACCCAGCGCGCCGTTCACCGGCAGCGGCTGGTAGGTGGAGTTGCTCGCGCGCATCACGCGGATCGGCCGAGCGCCGGCGGCGCGGGCGGAGGTGATGTCGGCATCCGAGTCGCCGTAGTAGATGCCCAGCCCGCGGTCGTGGATGAAGCGGGTCTTCTCCGGGCCGGAGGTGAACACCACCGGCTGCATGTCGCGGATGGCGAAGGTCTGCTGGAGGATCGCGGTCAGCTGCTCGCCTTCGGTGTGCGGGCGGCCAGTGATGAAGTAGAGGCTGTCGCCGCGCTTCTGGTGCAGGTCGATCAGCGCCCGCGCCACGTCCTTGGGCAGCGAGTAGCGGTCGCAGCCAGCGTTGGTTTCGGTCCAGAAGTCGTTGTTCTTCAGGTAATCGTCGGAGCCGGGCGAGTACTTCTGCTGGCCGTAATAAAAGCACGGGCTGGAGAACAGTACGGTGTCGTCGATATCGAAGCCCACCGCCATCGGCGCCTTGCCCTGCACGCTGGCGGCGACATCGGCGACGTCGATCCAGCGCACCTCGGGCTGTGTCTTGTGCGGCGCGCAGCCGACCAGCAGCAGTGAAAGAACACTCGTCAGAAACAGGGTTGGGGTTCGCACAAGGACCTCGCGATCAGGGAAGTGAGCCTCAGCCGTGAGCAAGCGGCATGCCGATAACGGTATCCGGCCGGATTCATGAGGCTTTCGGTGCTCTCATATACCTGACAGGAATGTCAGATACATCGCAGGCGCTGCCATTTCGCTCTCGCCGTGTACAGAAAGGTCGCTATTGGTGCAGGATTGATCATCGAATGATCATTTTGGGGCTTTCTAGAGCCTTCTCCTTCTGGCGTTTGCTTGTTTGTCAGTCAGCGCCACCCAAGAAATTTCTCCCTCCGCGCCTATTAATCAAACTGTAACGCGCTGCTTCTATCGTATTCCTGACGCCGATGTCAGCTTTGGCATGCTCTGTGCTCTGGCTAATCGCAACGAAACGACGTGCCCGCCGATCGAGCGGCGCACACAGGAAACGGTGGAGTAATTAGCGATGCGTAGTTGGGAAGAGCCGAAGAAGAAGCGCCTGCATATCGAGATCATCCCGATGATCGACGTGATGATGTTCCTGCTGGTGTTCTTCGTACTGATCAGCCTGAACGTGATTCCGGCCCTGGGCATCAAGACCCAGCTGCCTGGCGCGGCCCATGCGCAACAGCTGAAGCCGCAGAACAAGGCGGTGATCACCCTCGGCCTCAACGACCGCCTGCAGCTCGACGGCCAGGACCTCGCCGAGGACGCCCTGGTCGCCCAGTTGAAGGCGCTGGAGAACACCAGCGAGAAGCTGGTGATCATCCTCAACAGCGATCAGGACGTGGAAGTCGGTCGGCTGGTAGCGGTCATGGATCTGCTCAAGAGCAATGGCTTCTCCTCCGTCTCGATCGCCACGCGAAAGCTGTAAGCCATGTCGGTCTTTTTCAAATCCCGAAAAGCACTCGCCTGTCTGCCGGCCATCTGCCTGCTGGCGGTGGCCGTGCAGAGCGCGCTGAAGTCGGACCTGAAGATCACCCCGAAGTACGACGAGAGCACCGTCGAGGTGGCGCTGATCGATCCGGCCGAACTGCTGCCGCCCGAGCCGGTTCCGGAGCCGCCACCACCACCGGAGCCCGAACCGATTCCCGAGCCGCCGCCGGAGCCCGACCCGGAGCCGGTGGTCGAGTTGCCCGAGCCGCCGCCGAAGCCGAAGCCCAAGCCGCCGGAGCCCAAGCCGCAGCCGCCGAAGCCCAAGCCGCAAGTGGTGGCCAAGCCGGCACCGACACCGCCGCCCGCACAG
>DIEE01000152.1 GCA_002418465.1 Pseudomonas sp. UBA5782
CCAGGTCGCCGCTGTCGGTGAAGGGCGTGACGGCGATGATGAAGACACCGCGTGCCTGTTCGTTCAGACGCATCAGCTGGAAAACCTCTTGTTGGGAAAGGAAAACCGGCCGCGCGCGAGGGCGTGCGGCCGGGCAGGGCGGGGCGGTTTCAGACGCTGCGACGCGGGGGTTTCTGCAGACGCCCGGCGCCGGCGGCGTTGACGATCTGCTGGCCGTCCCAGGCGAGCTGGCCGCGCAGGAAGGTGGCGGAGACGCGGACGTCGAAGGTGCGCCCCTCGAAGGAACTCCAGTTCACCGCGGCCAGGCTGTTGGCCGGATCGTGGACGAAGCGGCCGGGTTCGAGGACGACGATGTCGGCGTCCTTGCCCGGTTGCAGGCTGCCCTTGTCGTGCATCAGGAAGAACTTCGCCGGGCCTTCGCTGAGCAGGCGCACCGCCATGGTTGGCGAGATGCCGTGCTCCATGCAGCCGGTCCAGAGTGCCGGCACCAGGGTTTCCAGGCCGGGGCCGCCGGCGGCGTTCTTGAAGATGTCCGGGTCGCCCTTGCGGTCCAGGCCCCAGGCGACGTGATCGGAAGAGACGAAATCGCAGTCGCCGTTGGCGATGTGCGTCCACAGCTTCTCGACCTCGGCTTTCGGCCGGATCGGCGGGTAGTGCTTGGTCTTCGCCCCGAGGCGGCGCATGTGCTCCTCCTCGTTGAGCATCAGGTACTGCACGCAGGTTTCCGCCGTCGCCTGCACGCCATTGGCGCGGTACTGGTTGCACAGCTGGAAGCCGCGCGACAGCGAGATGTGCACGGCATGCGCGCGCGCGCCGGTTGCGGCACCGATCTCGTAGATCTTGGCGGTGGCGAGGTTCTCCACCAGCGGCGGGTGGGCGCGGCCGAAGGCGTCCCAGCCGGTGTCGCCGGCAGCGCGCAGGCGGGCGATGTTGGCCAGGGTCATTTCCTGGTCCTGGTTGTGCACGCCGCAGGCCAGGCCGGAGGGGGCGATGCGCAGCATGGCCTCGTAGAGCATGGCGTCGTCGATGCGCGGGAAGCGCTGCGCGTTGGCCTCGAAGGTGGAGAACTTGAAGGCGCAGGCGCCGGCCTCGATCAGGCCGGGAATCGCGTCGAGGCCGTCGCGCGGGCGGATGGTGGCGTAGAGACCGATGTCGATGTGGCAGTCGGCGTTGGCCTTGGCCGCCTTGGCGAGGAACACCTCGGCGCTCCAGGCCGGCTCCGGTTCGTCGTAGGGCATGTCCACCAGCGTGGTCACGCCGCCGGCCGCCGCGGCGCGCGAGGCCTGGCCCAGCCATTCGTGGTTGGCGCTGCCGGTGTGGGTCTGGCCGTCCACCGCGCCGGGCACCACCCAGGCGCCGCGGCAGTCGTGCAGTTCCTTCGCCGCCGGCGGTTCGCCGAAGCCGATCCGGGCGATCTTGCCGTCGATCACCGCGACGTAGCCGTCCTCGATGATGCGTTCGGGCAGTACCAGTTTTCCGCGCACGATCAGGTCAAAGTCACTCATGGTCGATGCTTTTTCCGTCTTCTGTCGCCGTGCCCGCCCGGGGTGGGGCGTCGGCGTCCGGCTGGAAGCGGGCCGGCGTTTTTGCAAGGAACGGCCGGCCGCATGTGGCGCTGCGCGAGCAGCGCTGCTGCGGGCAAGCCTATGTGCCCATCGGCGGCTGCGTAAACGATAGAAATTGTGCCCGGCGCGACGAAAAAAACGCGTTGGGCACAAGGGCTTAGCTTCGCCATGCGGACCGTTCGTCGCACCCGGGCGAGGCTTCTTTTAGGGGCGCAAGGGTCAGTCTTGGTGCGTGGCGCGAAGGGGCAATAATTCGCGCAGGATGACCGAAAATCTGACCTTTACACTGCGCGGAGTGCGCCAGTACCGTTGGGTCGAACTTGTCGCCATGCCCAAGAGGTCGAGGATGAAGTACGCGCCGAAAGCGCTTCTGGCAGTAGGGTTGGGCATCGCCCTGACGCAGCCGGTATTCGCAGAAGACATGCCGCTCAAGGTGGTGCTGGACTGGGCCTTCGAAGGCCCCCAGGCGATGTGGTCGGCCGCGGCCCAGAGCGGTTGCTTCGGGCAGAAGAAGCTCGACGTGTCGATCGACCGCGGCTTCGGTTCCGGCGACACCATCGCCAAGGTGGCGGCCGGCTCCTACGACATCGGTGTGGCCGACTTCGGCAGCATCGTCGCCTACAACGCGGCGCACCCGGACAACCCGCTGGTGGCCACCTTCATCGTCAGCGACCGTTCCTCGGCGTCGGTCAACGTGCTCAAGTCCTCCGGCATCACCTCGCCGAAGCAACTGGAAGGCAAGCGCATCGCCGACACTCAGGGCGAGGCCAGCCGCGTGCTGTTCCCGGCCTTCGCCAAGGAGAACGGCATCGACCCGGCGAAGGTTTCCTGGGTCAACGTCTCGGTCAACCTGCGCCAGGCCAGCGTGGTGCGCGGCCAGGCCGACGCCGCCGCCGGGCACATCCTCACCGTGGTCAACGGGCTGCGTGCGCTGGGGGTGAAGAAGGAGGAGATCTTCAGCATGCCGTTCGCCGAATACGGCGTCGACGTGCCGGGCAACGCGGTGGTCGCCAAGCCGGCCTGGGCCCAGGCCCACCCGCAGCAGATGCGCGATTTCCTCAGCTGCACGGTGGCCGGGATCAAGACCACCATCAGCGACCCGAAGGCGGCGATCGCCTCGCTCAAGAAGTACAACTCGATGCTCGATGCCGACTACGAGGCCGAGCACCTGGAGTTCGCCACCCACGTCGCGGTGCTCACCCCGCACGTCAAGCAGAACGGCCTGAGCAACATCGACCCGGCGCGGCTCAACCGCTCCATCGAACAGATCAGCGAGGCCCTCGGCGTCGAGCGGCCGCTGACCAGCCAGGTCTGGACCGCCGACTACCTGCCGCCGCAGAGCGAGCTGAGCGTCAGCGCCCCTTAACACGCATCACCGATCCTGCGGGCGGCGCCTTTTGCGCGGCCCGCGCGGCCGGCTCCGGAGGCGGAGTCGACCACGCAGTTAGCCACGTGCCGGTCCTTGCGACCGAACTAGAAAAGGCATGCCTGTCCGAGCCGGACGCTGTACCGATCAGCGCGTCAGCAGTCTGTGCGGACGGCAATGCCAAGAAGATGAGGAGCATCGGGTGTCGAGTATCAGCGAACGTACTACGGGCGCCTTCGCCTATGCCGAGGCGGCCAGCGCGCCGCCCGGTCCGGTGGCGGCGCCATCCACCGAGCAACCCTACGTCGATCTGCGCAACGTCAGCCTGGTCTATGGCGACGATGTCGATCAGACCCTGGCCATCGACCGCCTGGACCTGAAGGTCCGCGAGGGCGAGTTCGTCGCCGTGGTCGGCCCGTCCGGCTGTGGCAAGTCGACCCTGATGAAGCTGGTGACCGGCCTTTTGCCGCCGGACAGCGGCGCGGTGTTCATCCAGGGCAAGAAGGCCGATGGCCCGGTGGCGGGCGTCGGCATGGCGTTCCAGAACTCCACCCTGCTGCCCTGGCGCTCGACCCTGAGCAACGTGATGCTGCCCTTCGAACTGGTGCAGCCGCACCGCAAGCGCCTGCGCAAGCACCACGCCGAATACGTCGAGAAAGCCAAGCGCCTGCTGGATACCGTCGGCCTGCTGGAGTTCGCCGACAAGTTTCCTTGGGAGCTGTCCGGCGGCATGCAGCAGCGCGCCAACGTCTGCCGCGCGCTGGTCCACGAACCCAAGCTGCTGATGCTCGACGAGCCCTTCGGCGCGCTCGACGCCTTCACCCGCGAGGAGCTCTGGCTGATGACCCAGGACCTCTGGCTGAAGCATCGCTTCAGCTCGATCCTGGTCACCCACGACCTGCGCGAAGCGGTATTCCTCGCCGACCGCGTGATCGTCCTGAGCAAGCGTCCGGGGCGGATCATCCTTGAGCGCCAGGTCGACATCCCGCGACCGCGCGCCCTGAGCTGCACCTTCGAGTCGCTGTTCAGCGACATCGTCCATGAAATACGCGAAAAGATCGTCGAGGCACGCGGCTGATGAGCAAATCCCGGAAATCCTCGATAGAAAACCTCATGCCCTGGGCGACCACGCTGGTGCTGCTGGTGCTCTGGCAGATCGTCTCCTCGGCGCTGGGCAGCGCCAGCCTGATGCTGCCGGCGCCCACCGAAATCGCCAAATCGATCTTCGAGCACTACGACGTGATCTGGCCGAACGCCCTGCAGACGCTTTACACCACGGGCCTGGGCTTCGCCTTCGCGGTGGTCTTCGGCATGCTCTTCGGCCTCGCCATCGGCGCCTCGCCGCTGATCTACCGCGGCTTCTATCCGCTGCTGATCGCCTTCAACGCGGTGCCCAAGGTCGCCCTGGTGCCGATCTTCGTGCTCTGGTTCGGCATCGGCGCGGTGCCGGCGATGGTCACCGCGTTCTCCCTGGCGGTGTTCCCGATCATCGTCAACGTCGCCACCGGGCTGTCCACCATCGACCCGGAAATGGAAGACGTGATGCGTTCGCTGGGCGCCAAGCGCCTGGACATCCTGACCAAGATCGGCATCCCGCGAATGACCCCCTACCTGTTCGCCTCGCTGAAAATCTCCATCACCCTGGCCTTCGTCGGCTCGGTGCTCTCGGAAACCATCGCCTCCAACGAAGGCATCGGCTTCCTCATGCAGGCCGCCTCGTCGCGTTTCGACGTGCCGCTGGTGTTCGCCGGGCTGATCGTGATCGCCGCGATGGCGGTGATCGCCTACCAGGCCTGCGTACTGATCGAAGGACGTTTCACCCGCTGGGCAACCCGCGGCAAATGAGCAACGCGATGACCTGATGTCATCGACTCGACCCGGCCTGCATTAGAACAGGCGGCACGCAAGGTTCGACGAGCCTGACGATGTCGCCGAAGACCGGGTTCGAACAACACGCCTGACTGCCCTCAATAAATCTGGTGCCGGATCGGTTCTTCGGTGCGCGAGTTCGCTTTGCCTCGTAATTGCGAAGCGGTGAACTTCGAACATGTATCGAAGATATATCCGGACTGCCAAGAACAGACCTTTACCGTTAATGCCCTGCGCAAGGATCAGACATGTTAGAAGCCGTTATTCAATACTCGAAAGACTCGTGGGGCATCATTCCGCTGATGCTGGTGATCTTCATCATCGGTATTGCGGTCATTATCGAGCGCTACTTCTTCTTTCGTAAAAGCATCAAGTCCGGCGCCAGCCTGGATGCCGATCTGAAACATGTCGCCATGGGCAATCTGGCGGACGCGAAGAAGGTCGCCGAGCATTATTCGCGTACCGCGCAGGGCAAGCTCGTGGTGGCCGCAGTGGACGCCAGCGGCAAGACCGAAGCGGCGATGGAACGCGAGGTGGACGAGGCCATGATGGGCCAGGCGCCGCTGCTGGACCGCAACCTCTGGGTGCTCGACACCTGCGTCACCCTCGGCCCGCTGCTCGGCCTGCTCGGCACCATCATCCACATGATCCAGGTGTTCAGCGTGCTCGCCGCCAACACCTCGCAGAAGGTCAGCTCGGTGACCGGGCCGATCGCCCACGCGCTGGTGGCCACCGCCGTCGGCCTGTGCATCGCCATCACCTGCGTGGTGTTCCTCAACTACTTCAACAAGCGCATCCGCCTGGTCGTCAACCAGATGGAGCTGATCAAGTCGATGCTGGTCAGCCGCTTCGCGACTTTCTGAGCCCACGCCGCAGCGGAGAAATTTTCCATGGCCAAGAAATCCTCGTACTTAGGCTCGGAGCAGCACGCACGCATCGAGATCATCCCGATGATCGACGTGATGATGTTCCTGCTGGTGTTCTTCGTGCTGATCATGATCGAGATGATCCAGGGCGCCGGGATCACCCTGGATCTGCCGCAATCCTCGTCCCAGGACCCGATCGAATCGGTCACCCTGAACATCGGCGTGTCGGTCGACGGCGGTCTCTACGTGGACGGCGCGCTGATGGATGACGCCCAGCTGGGCGCCAAGCTGGCCGAGCTGAAACAGACCGGCAAGCTCGACGTGGTGATCGCCGGCGATCGCGGCAGCCAGTACGAAAGCATCGTCCATGCGATGGACCTGGTGCGTGGCGCCGGGATCAGCGCCATCGGCCTGGCGACGCAAAAGTGATGGGCGAGAACAAAGAGCCCACGGTTCGCAGCGGCACCCTCTGGGCCGCGGAAGACCGCCACGAGCACCACCACCTGCCGATGCCGCTGGCGATCGGTGGCGCGGCGCTGCTGGTGGCGCTGGTGATCGCCGCGTTCGCCTTCGTCGAACTGAAGCAGACGCCGCCCGAAGAGCCGCCGAAAGTAACCCGCGTGAGCATGGTGGAGATTCCGCCGCCACCGCCGCCGGAACCGCCGCCACCGCCACCTCCGGAGCCGCCGCCACCGCCTCCACCACCGCCGCCGCCGGTTCCGCCACCGCC
>DIEE01000043.1 GCA_002418465.1 Pseudomonas sp. UBA5782
TGCTGGCGCAGGGCGCGCAGGACATCCTTGCCGCCGTCTATGGCGAGGCCGGGCAGCCGTGAAACCCGGCTGGCGCCTGCTGCTGACCCGTCCCGCCGAGGAGTGCGCCAGCAGCGCCGCCCAGCTCGCCGAACACGGCGTGCACGCCAGTTGCCTGCCGCTGCTGGACATCCAGCCGCTGGAAGAAAGCGCCGGGCAGCGTGACCTGCTCCGNNGTCTGGCCCGGCTCGCCCGCGACTGGCCGCAGCCGCCCGCGCAACTGCGCTGGTTCAGCGTCGGCGCCGCCACCGGTGCATTGTTGCGCGGTTACGGGCTCGATGCCTGCTGGCCGGAGGCGGGTGACGACAGCGAGGCGCTGCTGGCCATGCCGCAGTTGGCGGAGGCGCTAACACAGGCCGAACCGCGGATTCTGATCCTGCGTGGCGAGGGCGGCCGCGAGCTGCTCGCCGAGCGTTTGCGCGAGCGGGGCGCGCAAGTCGACTACCTTCCTCTTTATCGTCGCGGCCTGCCGGAATACCCTGCGGGCACCCTGGCCGAGCGGGTCGAATCGGAACGCTTGAACGGGCTGGTGGTCAGCAGTGGGCAGGGTTTCGAACATCTGCGCCTGCTGGCGGAGCAGGCCTGGCCGCAGTTGGCCGGGTTACCCTTGTTCGTACCGAGCCCGCGGGTCGCCGAACTGGCCCGAACGGCCGGTGCCCGAATCGTTGTGGATTGTCGCGGTGCCCAGGTCGCGGCTTTGCTGGCGGCGCTGGAGGACCAGCCCGCCCCCTGATGCAAAGGATGGATACGTGAGCGAAACCGACGCGAAGATCGCCGAAGCGCAAGACCCCGTCACCCCTGTCGAAGTCGCCTCCGAACCCCGGCGTCCCGGCAACGGCGTTGCCGTCCTGGCGTTGCTGGTCGGTCTGGCCGCGCTCGGCGTGGGCGGCTGGGCCGGCTGGCAGTCGCATACCCAGCAAAAGCTCGAACAGCAACGCCAGGCCGAGCAGGCCAGCTTCGGCCAGCAGCTCGGCGAGCAGTTGCAGGAGAGTCGCCAGCAGGTAGAAACCCGCCTGCAGGGCCTGCCCAGCGCCGCCAGCATCGACGAGCAACGGCGCCTGCTGGTGACCCTCCAGGGCGACCAGCAGCAACTGGCGAAGACCATGACCAGCGTGCTCGGTGCCAGCCGCGAAAGCTGGCGCCTGGCCGAGGCCGAACACCTGCTGCGCCTGGCGATCCTGCGCCTCACCGCGCTGCAGGACATCGCCAGCGCCACCGCCCTGGTGCAGGGCGCCGACGACATCCTCCGCGCGCAGGACGATCCGCTGGCGTTCGCTGCCCGCGGCGAGCTGATCAAGGCCCTGGAAACCTTGCGCGCCCTGCCGCAGCCGGATCGCAACGGGCTGTTCCTGCAGCTCTCCGCGCTACGCAGCCAGGCCGACCAGTTGCAGACGTTGGCGCCGGAGTACCAGATCGACGAAACCGATGCGGCGCCGCCGTCGGCCGACGCGCCCTGGTGGCAACGCAGCTGGGACAAGCTCTCCAAGTACGTGCGCCTGGAGCTGCATGCCGATCAGGACATCCGCCCACAACTGGCCGGGCAAAGCCTGGCGCAGGTCCGGCTGACCCTCTCGCTGGCGCTGGAGCAGGCGCAGTGGGCGGCACTGAATGCTCAGCCGGAGATCTACCGCGCCGCCCTGCAGCAGGCGCAGGAGCTGCTGAAGACCTACTTCGACGCGCAGAGCCATGAGGTCGGCGCCCTGGCCGCGCGCCTGGCGCAGCTCGCCGAACAGCCGGTGAGCGTCGAGATTCCCGACCTGCGCCCGGCCCTGCTCGGCCTGCAGGCCTACCTGAAGGAGCGCGAGGCGCCCCGCCAGGACAAGCCCGCGGCCGATGACGCCGAACAGCCGGCCGCTGCCGTGGAGGCTGGCGAATGATCCGCGCGTTGCTGGTGCTGCTGGCGATCGCCGTCGCCGCCACGCTGCTCGGCCTGGCGATCACCGAGAGCAGTGGCTACGTGCTGATCGCCTACCGTGGCTTTCGTTACGAATCGAGCCTCTGGATGTTCCTCGCCCTGCTGGTGTCGCTCGGCGTGGTGCTGTATCTGCTGCGTCTCGCGCTGCGCCTGCTGGTCGCCTCCAACGGTGTGCTCAATCCGTGGTCGAAGCGGCGGCGCAGCCGGCGTACCCAGCGCGCCGCCGAGCACGGGTTGCTGGACATGCTCGAAGGCCGCTGGGAGCGCGCCCTGCGCCACCTGAAACTGGCCGCGGAGAGCGAGCCGCAGCCGCTGATGTATTACCTCGGCGCCGCGCGCGCGGCGAACCACCTGGGGCAGCACGAGGAGAGCGACAACCTGCTCGAAAGCGCCCTGCAGCGCCAACCCAAGGCCGAACTCGCGGTGGCGCTGACACACGCCGAACTGCAGCGCGAGCGCGGCGATCTGGCCGGCGCTCGCGATACCCTGCAGGCCATGCACGAGCGCCATCCAGGCCATCATGAAGTGCTGCGGCAACTGCTCGCGGTGCATCGCCAGCGCGGCGAATGGTCCGCCTGCGGCGCGCTCCTGCCGGAGCTGCGCAAGCACAAGCTGCTCGGCAACGAGGAACTGGTCGAACTGGAGCGCGGCAGCTGGCGTGGCCGGCTGAGCGAGGCCACCGATCCGGCCGCCCTGCAGCAGGCCTGGCAGCACCTGCCTTCGGCGCAGAAGCAGGACCCGGCGATGCTCCTCGCCTATGCCGGCCAGCTGAGCCACCTGGGCAGCGATGCCGATGCCGAGGAAGCGCTGCGCGGACCGCTGAAAAAACACTACGACAGTCGCCTGATGGACTTCTACGGCGATCTGCAGGGCCGTGACCCGGCGGCGCAGCTGGAGATCGCCGAGGGCTGGCTGAAGCAGCATCCGAGCGATCCGCTGCTGCTCCGCGCGCTGGCGCGGATCAGCCAGAACTGCGGACTCTGGGGCAAGGCGCGCGATTACTACGAAGCCAGCCTGGGCTTCTCCCGCGACTCGCGCACCTGCGCCGAACTGGCGCGCCTGTTCACCCGCCTGGGCGAACACGAACGCAGCAGCCAGCTGTTCCAGGAAGGCCTTGGCCTGCTGCCACGCAGCCTTCCGGCGACCCTGCCGGCGACCTCCTGAGGCGTCGCTTGGCCGATGGGCGGCGCCGTGCAGCGGATCGCTGCCCGCTGCCCCGGCGCTTGCGGCTTGAAAGGCCGGGGCGCTTTCCTCTACCGTAGCGGCCTTTCCCGTTGATCGGTGTCTTCATGTCTTCCCTGGCCAGTTCGCGTTCGCTGTTCCTGCTCGCCTTTCTCGCCTGCGTGCTCGTCATGGCTGGTGCGCTCTACCTGGAACACGTGGTCGGGCTCGAACCCTGCCCGCTGTGCATTCTCCAGCGCATCTGCGTGATCGCCTTCGGACTGGTCTGCCTGGTCGCGGCGATCCACGGTCCGCATCGCCGCGGACGCCGGGTGTATTCGTTCCTCGCGCTGATCGCCGCGGTGGCCGGCGCGGCCGTTGCCGGGCGGCAGGTCTGGCTGCAGAAGATTCCCGCCGATGAGCTGCCTGCCTGCCTGCCGAGCCTCGACTACATGATGGAGGCGCTGCCGTTCCAGGACATCATCCGCCTGGTCCTGCATGGCACCGCCGACTGCGCCGAGGTCAAGTGGACGCTGTTCGGCCTCAGCCTGCCGGAGTGGAGCATGCTGGCCTTCGCCGGGCTGATCCTCTTCGCCCTGTTCCAGCTGCTGCGCCGCGACTGAGCGGCGAACCTGTTCGCCGCGCCGCGCTCTATCTTTCTGCGGGAAGCGAAACGCCGGATGAGCGCCAGCCCTGGTTCGGCGGCAGTGCAATCGATGGAAACATCCGTATCGAGTTTTTCCGACCGGGCACCTTGATGGTCCATGGCCTGGGGCATACTCTGGATTTTCACGCGGCCCGGCAGGCGTCATTTCCGGGTCTCTTCCCACGCGCATGCGCCGCCGACATCCAGCACCAGCGTCCGGCGCCTAAGTACAGAAAACACCGATAAAGGGAAGCGAGGACATCATGCTCGAGAGCTGTCATAACGCCCAGGAGCGCTGGGGTGGCGTACATCAGATGATCGACCGCTGGCTGCAGGAACGCCATCAACTGATCAGTGCCTATTACGCCTTCCAGGCCGAGCCAGACGATCTGGCCGTTACCCCCGAAGCCTTGCAGAGCTTCTGCGAATTACTGCTCGATTACGTGTCGGCCGGTCATTTCGAAATTTACGAACAACTGCTCGGCGAAGGCCGCGCCTTCAACGAGAGTCGCGGGCTGGAACTGGCCAAGCAGATATTTCCGCGCATCGAGGCGATCACCGAAGTCGCGCTGCGCTTCAACGACCGCTGCGCCAAGGGCGACTGCGCTGCCAGCCAGGACCTGCTGGCCGAGCTGAAACATCTGGGGCAACTGCTTCACGAGCGTTTCGAGCTGGAGGACTGCCTCATCGAAGTCCTGCATACCGCGCATCAGCAAACCGCCGCCGCGGTCTGAGCGTCATCCTCGCGGGCGGGGCTGCCAGCGGCTCCGCCTACGCTCGACTCCGGCCTATCCGCGTCCCGATTCATCCCGTAACAGTGCTGTCATATTCCTGTCATTGGCGGGCCCTCCCGTGGGCGACTACTATGGGCCAGTCAAAATGCCCAGGAGCCCTCCATGTCGGCGAAAAAAAGCAAGAAAGCGGTGCCTACGCCGCTGCATCTGTTGCAACAACTTTCCCAGAGCCTGCTGGAACACCTCGACGACGCCTGCACCCAGGCGCTGGCGGACGCCGAGAAGCTGCTCGCCAAACTGGAAAAGCAGCGCGGCAAGGCGCAGGACAAGCTGCACGGTGCGCATGGCAAGCTGCAAGCCGCCGCTGCGGCCGGCAAGGCCAAGGCGCAGTCCAAGGCGCGCAAGGGTATCGATGAGCTGGAAGGGCTGCTTTCCGCCCTGGAAGACCGTCAGGCCGAGACCCGCGTCTACATCGTCCAGCTGAAGAAAGATGCGCAGCAGAGCCTGAAACTGGCGCAAGGCGTGGAGAAGGTGAAAGAAGCCGCGGACAAGGCCCTCGACGCCCGCCCCGCCGTGCCGCCCGCCGCCAAGGTCGCGAGCAAGCCGGCGGTCAGCCGTGTGCTCAAGCCCGCCGCCAAGCCGACGCAGCCGCGCACTCGCGCTGCCG
>DIEE01000010.1 GCA_002418465.1 Pseudomonas sp. UBA5782
CCGACGCCCTGGCCTTCGCCGAACGTGACGAGCCGGTACTGATCTACGCCACCAGCGCGCCGGAAGAGGTGCGCGCGGTGCAACAGGAACTCGGGGTGGAACGTGCCGGCACGCTGGTGGAACAGGCCCTCGGCGAAATCGCCCGACAGCTCTACGAGGCCGGCGTGCGCCATTTCGTGGTCGCTGGCGGCGAGACCTCCGGCGCAGTGGTTCAGGCGCTCGGCGTGCGCGCACTGCGCATCGGCGAGCAGATCGATCCCGGCGTGCCGGCGACCGGCGCCATCGGACTGGACGCGCGGCTGGCGCTGAAATCCGGAAACTTCGGCGGCGTCGACTTCTTCGCCAAAGCCCTCGGGCAACTCGCTGGAGCCCTGCCATGAGCCGCGAAAACGCACTGCGCGAAGAAATCTGCACGGTCGGCATCAGCCTCTACCAGCGCGGCTACACCGTCGGCAGCGCCGGCAACATCAGCGCGCGCCTGGACGACGGCTGGCTGATCACGCCCACCGACGCCTGCCTCGGGCGCCTGGACCCGGCAGCGATTGCCAAGGTCAACCTGGACGGCGAATGGGTCTCTGGCGACAAACCCTCGAAGACCCTCGCGCTGCACCGTCAGGTCTACGAACGCAACCCGGGTGTCGGCGGCGTGGTGCACACGCATTCCACCGCGCTGGTGGCGCTGACCCTGGCTGGCGTCTGGAGCCGCGAGGACATCCTGCCGCCGATCACGCCGTATCAGGTGATGAAGGTCGGCCACCTGCCGCTGATCGACTACTGCCGCCCCGGCTCGCCGCAGGTCGCCGAGCAGGTCGCAGCGCTGGCCAACCAGGTGCGCGGGGTGATGCTCGAACGCCTCGGGCCGGTGATCTGGGAATCCACGGTGTCGCGCGCCAGCTACGCCCTGGAGGAATTGGAGGAAACCGCCAAGCTCTGGCTGATGAGCGACCCGCGCCCGACGCCTCTGGACGCCAATGCCCTGCGCGAACTGGCCGAGGTGTTCGGCGCCGCCTGGTAAGCCCGGCGGGCATAAAAAAACGGGCCATGCGGCCCGTTTTTCGTTGCGGATGAACCAGCTAGCGCCAATGCCGCTGCTGCATCCTGCGTTGACGACTGCCGCCGAACAACGCGCCGACCAGCAGCAACAGGCTTTCCACGATCCACGCCAGCAGCAGCGCGCAGACAATGCCCCAGGCGATGGCCTCGGGCACCAGCGGAACCTGATAGTCGTAGGCGGCGATGGTTTCCGCGCGCAGCTCCGGATCGGCTTTCGCCAGCACATGCCAGACGCGTGCGTACCAGGGCTTGCGCATCGCCTGCGCTTCTTCCTCGAGCAGCGCCGAGCGATCCACCAGGGCCGCCACGCTCTGCGCGTCGCTGCGCATCACCGGGTCCTGGCTTTCGCGGTAATGCGCGACCAGAGCCTGCAGGTCACCCTGGAAGAAGCGCCCGGCCGTGACCCGAAAGCCTTCCAGCGCCTTGTCCGCCTCGATGCGATGCGCTTCGACCCGATTGGCGTAATCGGCAATGAAGCCGGGCACCTGAACCCCGACCAACAGGCCGACCGCGAACAGCATCAAGCGCAAGTAACTTCTCAACATCCAGCTCTCCTTGTCGGTATCAACGCAATTCAGTCCGCCAGCGCGTCGCCGCCCTGGGCGATGCATTCGCCGCCCCGCCACAGGGTCCACTGACCCGGCTGGTGGACGATCCAGTTCTCGTTATCGGTCAGCGCTTCGGTGGCCAGCACGGTGACCACGTCGTTCGGCGTGGTTTCCGCCTGGAAGTCCACGGTCAGGTCGGCATCCTTCAGGCGCGCCGGGCCGAACGGTGCGCGCCGGGTGATCTGCACCAGCTTCGTCGTGCAGCAGCTGAACAGCCAGTCGCCGTCACTGAGCAGGCAGTTGAACACACCTTTACGGCGGTATTCGCGACACGCCTCGATCAGCGTCGGCAGCAGTGCCTCGATCGGCGCAGGCTCGGCGAAGGCGCCGCGCAGGCGGTTGAGCAGGTCGCAGAAGGCGGCTTCGCTATCGGTATCGCCGACCGCGCGGTAGAAGCCCGGCGTCGGCTGGAAATCGGCCAGCTGGCCGTTGTGCGCGAAGCACCAGTTGCGCCCCCACATTTCGCGCACGAAGGGATGGGTGTTGGCCAGCGCGACCTTGCCGACGTTGGCCTGGCGGATGTGGCCGATGACCACCTCGCTCTTGATCGGGTAGCTCTGCACCAGCCTGGCGATCTCCGATTCGGCGCTCGCCGTCGGGTCCTGGAACAGCCGCAGGCCGCGCCCCTCGTAGAAGCCGATGCCCCAGCCATCGCGGTGCGGCCCGGTGCGGCCGCCGCGCTGCATCAGCCCGGTGAAGCTGAAGACGATATCGGTCGGCACGTTGGCGCTCATGCCCAGCAGCTCACACATGGGCGAGCCTCGGCGATGACGGGGTGACGACGATGGGGAGGAAAATCGACTGCATGGGCGCTCCTGATAGGCGGGAGGCCATGCTGACCGGCTCCGCGCGCGCGCGCAAGCCGGCGGCGCGGCAATCTACAGGCGCGGTTCGACGCGGCTCTCGCGGCGCGGACGCTCGTCTTCCGGCTCCATCCGCTCGCGCAGGGTGCGCGAGTCTTCCACCGCCGCATCGCGGGCCGTGCGGCGATTGCGCAACCAGCGCTCCACCGGCCAGCGCAGCAGCACGAACAGCAGGTAGACGACGAAGGCGATCAGGCCGTACGTGCTCAGGTCGGCGACCGCCTTCCAGACGTTGTTGCCGACCTTGAAGGCCAGGTCCAGCGCGGTGATGGCGATGGCCGGGGCGAACAGTTCCTTGCTCGGGTCGACGATGGTCGGCGTCAGCAGCAGTACCGCCACCACCAGCCGCAGCGGCTCGCGCAGGTAGCGCCACATCCAGCCGGTGAGCTGGAAGACCACCGCCAGGCAACCGAGTGCGGCGATGCCATAGGCGGCCCAGGCGAGAAGGTAGTCGTGTTCGTTCATGTGGCGCTTCGGCATGGCCTGGCTGGCGAATGGGCGCCTATGATAGCGGCTTTTCGCCGCGCAGACCTCCCGCCGCGGCATCGCACTTCCGAGGATGAGCATGTCCCACGCCCCCATCGCCCGCATCGACACCGATGCCCAGGACCCCTACCGCTGGCTGGAGAATCGCGACGCCCAGGAGGTGCTCGACCATCTGCACGCGGAGAACGACTGGACCCAGGCGCAACTGGCCGAGCAGGCCGAACTGCGCGAGCGACTGTTCGAGGAGATCAAGGCACGCATCCGCGAGACCGACCTGTCGCTGCCCACGCCCTGGGGCGCGTACCTCTACTACAGCCGCACCCAGGCCGGCGACGAATACCCGCGGCACTACCGCTGCGCGCGGCCGGCCGGCGCTTCGCTGCAGGTCGACGACGACAGCGAGGAACTGCTGCTCGATCCCAACGCGCTGGCCGACGGCGGCTATCTGTCGCTCGGCGCCTTCAGCGTCAGCCCGGACCAGACGCGCCTGGCCTACAGCCTGGACACCAACGGCGACGAGATCTACCGGCTGTTCGTCAAGGACCTGGCCAGCGGCGCCATCGAGGAGCTGCCGTTCGACGACTGCGACGGCAGCCTGACCTGGGCCAACGACAGCCGCACGCTGTTCTTCGGCGAGCTGGACGCCACCCACCGCCCGCACAAGCTCTATCGCTACGCGCTGGGTGATGCGGAAGCGGCGCTGGTGTTCAACGAGCCGGATGGGCGCTTTTTCCTCAACTGCTACCGTTCCAGCTCCGAGCGCCAGCTGATCCTGCTGGCGAACAGCAAGACCACTTGCGAAGCCTGGGTGCTGGATGCCGACCAGCCGCAGCAGGCGTTCGTCTGCCTGGCGCCGCGCGAGGAAGGCCACGAGTACTACCCCGACCACGGCCGCATCGACGGCGAATGGGCCTGGGTGGTGCGCAGCAACCAGGCCGGCATCAACTTCGCTCTGTACCGCGCCGACGACGCCACGCCGAGCCGCGAACACTGGCAGGAACTGCTCGGCCACGACCCGCAGCGCATGCTCGAGGAAGCCAGCCTCAACGCCGACGGCTTCGTCCTCAGCCTGCGCGAAGGCGGCCTGCCGATCATCCAGGTGCATCCGGCCGGCGCGCCGAGCTATCGCGTCGAGTTGCCGGATGCCGCCTACAGCCTCTACGTGCAGGACTCGCTGGAATTCGACAGCCCGGTGCTGCGGCTGCGCTACGAGGCGCTGAACCGTCCGGCGCAGGTACGCCAGCTGGACATTGCCAGCGGCGCGCAGACGGTGCTCAAGGAAACCCCGGTGGAGGGCCCGTTCGATGCCGACGCCTACGTCAGCCAGCGGCTCTGGGCCACGGCACCGGATGGCACCGCCATTCCCATCAGCCTGGTCGCCCGCCGCGACGTGCTCGGCCGGCCTGCCCCGCTCTACCTCTATGGCTATGGTGCCTATGGCGAAAGCCTCGACCCGTGGTTCTCGCATGCCCGGCTGAGCCTGCTCGAACGCGGCTTCGTCTTCGCCATCGCCCATGTGCGCGGCGGCGGCGAGCTGGGCGAAGCCTGGTACCGCGCCGGCAAGCTGGAACACAAGCAGAACACCTTCGATGACTTCATCGCCTGCGCCGAGCACCTGATCGCCGAGGGCTACACCCGTTCGGATCAACTGGCGATCAGCGGCGGCAGCGCCGGCGGGCTGCTGATCGGCGCGGTGCTCAACCAGCGCCCGGAGCTGTTCGCCGCAGCCATCGCCGAGGTGCCCTTCGTCGACGTGCTGAACAGCATGCAGAACCCCGACCTGCCGCTGACCGTGACCGAATACGACGAATGGGGCGACCCCGCCGAGCCGGAAGTGCACGCGCGGATCAAGGGCTACGCACCCTACGAGAACGTGCGCGCGCAGGCCTACCCGGCGATCCTGGCGATCGCCGGCTACCACGACAGCCGCGTGCAGTACTGGGAAGCGGCGAAATGGGTCGCAAAGCTGCGCGCCACGCGCACGGACGACAACCTGCTGCTGCTCAAGACCGACTTCGGCGCCGGCCACGGCGGCATGAGCGGCCGCTACCAGGCACTCAAGGACGTCGCACTGGAGTACGGCTTCCTGCTGAAGGTGCTGGGGTTGGTCTGAGGATCGATCCGCTCACTGCCCCACGAGACCCGCGATCAACCGTGGGATGGGGCGAGGAGCGCAGCGACCATACCCATCGAAGCGACGCAATGGGTATCGCTACGCTCGACCCATCCTGCGTCCTGGGGTTGGTACGAGTTGACCGATGCTGCGCTGGCGAACGTGTTCGCCAGACGATGCCCCGTCAGGGATCGACCCTGGAGCCCGATGCCACCTGCTCCGCCGGGGCGCCGTCGCCTTCGACCTTCTCGCCCGGCTCCTTGCCTTCAGGGTCGTGGTGTTCGAGCACCGCGTTGAGCTCGGCGCCGAGCAGCAGCACCGCGGCGGAGATGTAGAAATACAGCAGCAGGACGATGATCGCGCCGATCGAACCGTACAACGCGTTGTAGTTGCCGAAGTTCTTCACGTAGTAGCCAAAGCCCACCGAGGCGGCGATCCAGGTCACCACCGCGAGCAGCGAACCCGGCGTGATGAAGCGAAATTTCTGCTCCACGTCCGGCGCGGCGTAGTAGACCAGCGCCACCGCCACCACCATCAGCAGGATCGCTACCGGCCAGCGCAGCAGGTTCCAGAGCATCACCATGACCTGTTCGAGGCCAAACCAGTGGGCCAGCCAGTTCATCACGCTGGGGCCGACCACCATCAGCCCGGCGGCGCTCAGCAGCAGCGCGGCCAGCCCGATGGTGTAGAGCACCGAGAGCGGAAAGCGCTTCCACGCCGGGCGGCCTTCCTTGACGTCGTAGGCCTTGTTCATCGCGTCCATCGTCGAGCGCACCGCCGAGGAGGAAGTCCAGATGGCGACCACGATCCCCACCGAGAACAGCCCGGACTCCTGCTGCTGGAAGCGGTCGATCGCCGGGTTCAGCTGGTCCATCGCCTCGGCCGGGAGGAAGTACGCCGCCTGCTCGCGCAGCCAGTCGAAGAACGTCGGCAGGTCGAGGAAGCTGATCAGCGCGATGAGGAACAGCAGGAACGGGAACAGCGAGAAGAACATCTGGTAGGCCAGCGCCGAGGCGTAGGTCGACATCTCGTCGTCGGTGAATTCCTTGATCACGCGTTTGGCCAACTGGAACAGGCCCAGGCGTTTCTTGGTGGCGAGCATGCAGGCCCTTCCTTGTCGCAAAAACGGGGGGATTAAAGCTGGGACGACAGCAACGCCGCGGAAGTTCTGCCGCGCCGTGCGCCGGCCATCCGCGGCGCGGAACAGCGCGGCATGGCGGGAGTCACTTCCTAGGTATCCCTCACCAAGGAGCACGATCATGCTGATTCCAACCCTGAAAGATCAAACCAGCGCCACCTACAGCGCGACCCACACCGACACCGGGAAGAACGTGCACGGCTGGGAGCGCGCGGCGTCCATCGCCGGCGGCCTGGTGCTGCTGAGCAAGGGCCTGCGCCGCGGCGGCATCGGCGGGCTGATGGAAGTGGCGATGGGTGGCCTGGGCCTGGTGCGCGGTTTCACCGGACGTTGCGCGGCGAAGAAGGTGCTGCAGGCGGCGAAGGAGGACGTGCACGACTTCAAGGTCGCCAGCGGCGGCAAGCTGGACCGCCTGTTCGAGAACGCCGATGCCGCCACGCGCAGCGCGACGGTCACCGGCAACGAATCGCTGAGCAGCCCGAAAGCCGGCGTCTGAACCGCTATTTCTCGGCCAGCAGCGGTGTATCCAGCACCTTCGACGGCGCGCCGATCAGCGTCTCGCTGATCGCTAGCACGTCCGCGGTGCTGGCCTTGTCCAGGCGCATCAGCCCCTGCACGAGGTCATCCAGCGAGCGCTGACCCTTGCTGGCCACACGGATTTCCTGGTTCAGGTCCTCCAGCAACAGCACCGCCCGCGCCGTCACCGGCCCACTGGAATGCTCGCCGCGCAGGCTGTCGACATCGCGACTCCAGCGCTGCAACTGTTCGCGCACCTTGTGGTAGCGCGACTCGTCGAGCCCGCCCGAGCGGCGCAGCAGTTCGATGGAGTAATACTCGGCGATGCCTTCGCTGATCCAGTCGCTGCCGTCGCTGTCGCTGATGCGGGTGAACACGTGCACCAGCTCGTGCAGCAGCGGGCTGGTGCCGTTCTCGCTGATCAGTGGCCGCTCGGCCTGCATGAAGAACGAGTTTGGCGCCGACAGCCCGCCGCGCCACATCGGTTCGCCCGCACCGACGATCAGCAGTTTTTCCGGATCGCGCGGGAAGGCCGCCTGCGCATGCGGCCAGACGTAGGTGAGTAGCGTGATGATGTCCATCCGCCGCAGGCCTTCGCCGACAGGCGCGGCCACGGTGACTTCGGTCTCGCCCAGGCGCACGCGGCGCGTGCCGATCTTGCCGGCGATGATCCAGCCGGTCGGCCGGTCGAAACGGCGCCCCGGATTGTCGATGCGGAAACGGTTCTTGCCGATCCGCGGCCAGCCGGTTTCCACGCTGTTCCAGCCCTTGGGCAGCTCGAACTGCAGGCGCGAAACCAGCTCGACGCCATCGCTCTGCGCCAGCCGCGCCGCCGGCACCAGGTCGTCGCCGCGCAGCAGCGCCCAGTCCGCGGTCATCCGCGCGTCATAACTGCCCGATTCACGCGGGTGGCTGACGCGCACCCGGTAGCTCAGCGTCGCCTTGCCGCGCGCCGGCTTCCAGATGCCGTGCTCGCCGCTCAGGCGCCAGTCGCCGCCGTCGGCCTTGAAGTCGCTGTAGAGACCTTTGTCGCCGAGGTCGAACTCCAGCTCGCGAACCGCCTCGCCCTTGGCCAGGCGCAAACTGACTTCTGCCTGATCGGCCTGCGGCAGGAAGCGCACCGCGTAATCCAGGTCGACCCTCTTCGCCGCCAGGGCGGAGGATGCGGAGGCGAACAGCAGGCAACACAACAACCAGCGGAAAGAACGCATCGCGGTGAAATCCCTTGGAGTCTGTCGGTGTCGGTCAGCGCCGAATGGCGGACGAAGGTGTCAGCCGGCGCGGAAGATCAGGTGATCTTCCCAGTCGTCCTCGGCGACGCTGTTTTCGCTGAGCATCTTGCCCGATTGCGAGATGCCGGCGTGGTGCACCGCGTCCGGATCGCCGCAGACCAGGTGATGCCAGGCCAGCAGATCCTTGCCCTCGGCCACCCGGCGGTAGGCGCAGGTCGGCGGCAGCCAGCGGAACTGGTCGGCCTGCGCCGGGGTGAGCTGGATGCAATCGGATACGTACTGGCGGCGATTGGGGTAGTCGCTGCAGCGGCAACTGGTCAGGTCGAGCAGTTTGCAGGCCACGCGGGTGTAGTAGACGCTGCCGTCGTCCTCGTCCTCGAGCTTCTGCAGGCAGCACAGGCCGCAGCCGTCGCACAGCGATTCCCACTCGTCGCGATCGAGCTCGGCGAGGGTCTTGCGCTTCCAGAAGGGTTGGACGGTGGCGGCCATGGCGTACTGCGACGAGGGTGCGAAAAAGGGCCGCAGTCTAGCCCGCCGCGCAGGCACGGCCAAGGCTGCGTCGTCGGATGGCCAGGGGCTGCCCTGGTTTCATCGCGGGCGAGAGCAGCCCTAGTAGCCGCGGGTGAAATCCACCTGTCCGAGCAGCGGCTCGGCGGCGCGATGACGCGCCAGGTTGTCGAGGAACAGCCGGGTCATCGCCAGCGGCGGCGTCGGCGCCGCGGTATGGCCGGTGAGCAGCAGGTTGGGCGCGCGCCAGAACGGATGCCCGGGCGCCGGCGGTTCCTCGCGGCAGACGTCGATCACCGCCGCTGCCAGCTGTCCGTCTTGCAGCGCCGCGACCAGATCGGCATCGACCACCGCCGTGCCACGCCCGGCGTTGATGAACAGCGCGCCGCGCGGCAGACGGGCGAACAGCGGCGCGGCGTAGAGATCGGCGGTGTCCGACGTGTTCGGCAGCAGGTTGATCAGGTAGTCGGCCTGCGCGGCGAAGCGTTCCAACTGGTCGATCCCGGCGACCTCGATGAACGGCTCGATGGGCCGCGGCTGGCGGGCGATGCCACGCAGCTCGATGCCGAACGGCGCGAGAAAGCGCGCCACCTCACGGCCGATATCGCCGGCGCCGACGATCAGCACGCGGCGTCCGGCCAGCCCCTGCGGCGTGCGCGTATCCCAGAGGCCCTGCGCCTGACTGGCGAGGCGCGCGAGCACCTGGCGTTCGTGGGCCAGCAGGTAGGTGAGCACGTACTCGGCCATCGCCTGGCCGAACACGCCGACCGCGCGGCTGAGGCGGTAATCGCGCGGCAGGTCGTCGGCCAGCAGCGGCGTGATGCCGGC
>DIEE01000009.1 GCA_002418465.1 Pseudomonas sp. UBA5782
GGCATTCGCTGACCAGTTCGACGTCGAAGGCATAGGGCGTGGAAAGCGCCTCGCGGCCCCGGAACTCGAGGACCTGCAGGTCGTGCGCAAGGCCTTCGATGCCCAGTGTGAAATGCGCGGTGTTGGCCGCTGCGAACAGGCCGTCAAGTCTGAAATCAGACATCGGCAGCACCGATGTTCAGGCGCCCCATCCGGTACAGCAGGGTTCGTCTCGGCAGGCCAAGCTCGCGCGCGGCCTGGGTCTGATTGCCCCGGTTCTTGCGCAGGCACTCCAGCAACAGCCCTCGCTCAATCTGCTCCAGGCGCTCACGCAAATTGAGCGTCTCGCCGCTGGCTATGTGTTCCTGACGTAAATCAAAATGCTCAGGTAGCAGTTCGCCGCCCTCGCAAAGCAGCACCGCACGCTCGACCAGCCCTTTCAACTCGCGCACGTTGCCGGGAAACGCATAGGTAGAAAGCTGGCTCAGCGCAGCAGCGGACCAGCGGCAGGCATCGCGTTGCAACAGGTGGGAGGCGTTGTCGGCGAAATGTCGAGCCAGGCGCGGGATGTCGTCGGCGCGATCGCGCAACGCCGGCAGCTCGATGGGAAAGTGCGACAGGCGATAGAACAGGTCTTCGCGAAAACTTCCGGCCTCCACCCGCGCGCGCAGATCGCGGTGGGTGGCGGCGACGATGCGCACATCGACCCGGTGCGTTTTCGTCGACCCCAGCGGGCGTACTTCGCCCTCCTGCAGCACACGCAGCAACTTGCCCTGCAAGGCCAGCGGCATGTCGCCGATCTCGTCGAGGAACAGCGTGCCGCCGTCCGCCGCATCGAACAGGCCCTGGCGATCACGATCGGCACCGGTGAAGGCGCCCTTCCGATAGCCGAACAGCTCGCTTTCCAGAAGGCTCTCCGGCAGCGAGGCGCAGTTCTGTACCAGGAATGCCCGACTGCGGCGCATTCCACACTGGTGGATGGCGCGCGCGACCAGTTCCTTGCCGGTGCCGGTCTCCCCTGTCAGCAGTACGTTGACCGGACCGTGCAGCACCTTGCCGATCAACCGGTAAACGGCGCGCATCCTCGGGCTTTCGCCGATCAGGCCATAGCCGCTGGCGCAGGGCGCAGGGGCCTGCGCCAGCGCCGCAACCTCAGGCGCACGCAGCCGCTGCAACAGATGCAGTTGGGTGACCGCGAAGGCCCCGAGGTTGCCCAGCGAATCCGCAAAACCTTGCAACTCGACACCGCGCAGACTGGCGCACAGCAGCAATCCACAGACGCTCGCGCGCTCGTCCAGCAGCGGCATGCACAGCAGGCTGCGCCAGGGCTCTGTCCGCGGCGGCAGAAAGGTCGTTTCGTGCAGGGCGCGGTCCAGAGCGGCAAGGCTGAGAACGCGGTTCTGGCACAGGCAGTACTGCAGCAGCTGCTCGCCGTCGTAGTCGCTCGGCAGGCTGGCGGCTTCGCGTGGCTGCAGAAGCCCGTCGAGCCATTCCGCGCACAAGGTTAGCCGAGTATGGGTGGCATCCAGGAGGAACAGCTGGCTCAGTTCGCAGCCGGCCAGCTCGGCAGCCGATTCGACCAGCTTGCCGAGCAGCACTTCGGCGCTCAATGCATGCGACAGCCCGGCGAAACGCTGCAGCAACGCCTCGGCATAACGCAGTGGATGCGGCACACAACGAAACATCGAAGAGGTCTCAGGCGAATTCACAAGCCATCGCTCCTTCGCCGTCCAGCGTGACGTGTACCTGCTGCAAAGACTCACCGCCCGCCAGAGCAGCCAGCAGGCGATCGACCACCCTCGGCTGCAGGTCGCTTTCGATCAGCCGGTCGATCAGTCGCGCGCCGCTATCGCCCTGCGCACAGCGCTCGGCGATTCGCGTGAGCAGTGCGCCGGTATAGCTGAACCGCACGTTGCGCCGCTGCAGGCGGTCGGCGAACCGAGCCAGCTTCATTTCCACCAGCTCGCGCAGCACCTCGCCGCCGACCGGGTAGTAAGGCACCACGCAGATACGCGCCAGCAGCGCCGGTTTGAAATGCCGAGAGAGGGTCGGGCGAATGGCCTGCTCCAGCGTCTCGACATCGGGGCGATCGGCCTTGCACAGCTCGGCAATCCGCTCGCTGGCGAGGTTGGAGGTCATCAGGATCAGCGTGTTGCGGAAGTCGATCTCTCGCCCTTCGCCGTCGTTCGCCAGGCCCTTGTCGAAGATCTGGTAGAACAGGTTGAGCACGTCCGGGTCGGCCTTCTCCACCTCGTCGAGAAGAACCACCGAATAGGGTTTCTGCCGCACCGCCTCGGTCAATACGCCGCCTTCGCCATAACCGACATAACCCGGTGGCGAGCCGATCAGCCGGGAAATGCTATGCCGCTCCTGAAACTCGGACATGTTCAGCGTGGTGAGAAAACGCTCGCCGCCATACAGCAGGTCGGCAAGCGCCAGCGCGGTTTCGGTCTTGCCGACGCCGCTCGGACCGACCAGCAGGAAGACACCTACCGGGGCGTCCGTCCGATTCAGCCCGACCGCCGTTGCCCGCATGGCGCGGTTCAGCGCATCCACCGCCTGGTCCTGTCCACGCACACGCTGACGCAGATCGGCGGCGAAGTTCGTCAATCGCGCATTGTGCTCGCGAGCCAGCTGCGACAGCGGAACACCGGTCCATTGACTGATCACCTCGGCCACCAGCCGCGGACAGACTTCGTAGCTGACCAGGCGTGAGTCGGCCTGCTCTGCAAGCAGCTCGATCTGAGCGTCGTGCAACGCGGCGTCAAGCTCGGCCGTCAAACCCACCGCACGTTGCCGCCGCAGTTCGAGCACACGCTGCGCCAACTGGCGCTGTCGTTGCCAACGCATCTCCAGGTGCCGGCATTCCTCTTCGGCAACCACGATGCGCCCTTCCAGCTGGGCCAGTGCATGCTCGTCGACGACCAACCCGGCCGCCAGATCATTGCGCAACGCCAAGGCGTGCCGCGTTCCTTCGGCGATCTCGCCGTGCAGGCGCTGTAAGACGTCCGGCGCGGTGGACAGGCTGATGCGCACGCGTGCGCAGGCGGTGTCGAGGACATCCACCGCCTTGTCCGGCAGTTGCCGACCGGAAAGGTAGCGGGCCGAAAGCTCGGCGGCCGCAACCACCGCGTCGTCACGCAGGCACACGCCATGGCTACGCTGATAGACCGCGGCCAGGCCACGCAGGATGGTCACCGCCTCGGCCACGCTCGGCTCATGCAGTTGCACCGGCTGGAAGCGCCGCGCCAGGGCGGGGTCCTTCTCGAAGTACTTCTTGTATTCGCTCCAGGTGGTCGCTGCGATAGTCCGCAGCTCGCCGCGCGCCAGTGCCGGCTTGAGCAGGTTCGCCGCATCGTTGCCGCCGGCCTGGCCGCCCGCCCCGATCAGGCTGTGAGCCTCGTCGACGAAGAGGATGATCGGCTTGAGCGACGCCTTCACCTCATCGATCACGCCTTGCAGGCGACGTTCGAATTCGCCCTTGATGCTCGCTCCCGCCTGTAGCAGGCCGAGATCCAGGCAGAGCAGTTCGACATCGGCGAGGGCTTGCGGAACATCACCCTGCGCGATGCGCAGCGCCAACCCCTCGACCACCGCAGTCTTGCCGACGCCGGCCTCGCCAACCACGATCGGATTGTTCTTCCGCCGTCGCGCCAGGATGTCGATCATCTGGCGAATCGCCGCATCGCGGCAGAGCACCGGGTCGAGCTTTCCGTCCCGCGCCTGCTGGGTAAAATTGTGGGTGAAGCGTTGCAGATTGGATTCGCCGAGAGACGCCTGCGGGGCGGTAGCCGGCGGTTGCCGGGCAAGGGCGAACTCGCGCAGGCGCTGCGCATCCAGACCCGCCAGCAGCGGCTGGAGCTGGCTACCGGCATAGCGCAGCGGATTGCGCAGCAGGGCAAGAAGCAATGCCGCCTGGTCGATCTGGGTCCGCCCGAGTTCGAGGTTGGCCAGCAGCAGGGCGTCCTGCAGCCATTGCACCAGCTCGCTGGAAAATACCGGGTTGCGCGACTCGCTATGTTCTCCGCGCGGCTGCAGGGTGGCCGCCAGCACGCCGGGCTCGATACCCGCGTCCTGCAATGCCCGCAGCAGCAAGCTTTCGCTGCGATCCAGCAGGCCGAGCAGCAGATCCTCAAGCAGAATCCGGCTACCACCGCGGGTTACGCAGCGCTCTGCAGCGCGTTCCAGATCGCGCTTGCTGTCGGCATCCAGCGCCCGTACCAGTTGTTGCAAATCGACGTCGATCATCTCGCTGTCCTTAGTGAGATTGGCTGCTCAAGGTCACCAGACCGTCCGCGCGCAACCTGCCCAGCCAACTGGTCCAGCCAAGCCGGCAGGGATTGTCTGCGCCCAGACGCAGCTCGCGGATTTCGTCCTGGCGCAGCTGCAGACGAATGTCGTAGTCCAGCGGATCGCGCAGGGTGAAACGCGCCAGCGCGCAGAGCGGCTGGTAACCCACGCCGATGGGCAGGAATTCGTGAAAGCGCTGCCAGCTGAGCTGGCGAATGTGGATGCGGAACTTGCCGCCGCGGTCGCGCACGCGTTCGCCGAGCACCAGGCTTTCACCCAATTGGCTGTTCGCCAGGCCGAGCCGATTGAGCTGCTCGTGCAGGATCGTCACCTGGCGCTCGATGCATTGCTCGATGAACAGCTCGGCATGCTTGAAGTAGTAACGCAGCACCGACTCGATCAAGGCCGCGGAATGGGCGCGCAGGCTGAGCAGCCCGAGATAGGGCAGCAAACGCTTCCAGTTGAGTTCGGAGGCATCGCGAATCGCCTCGCCGCCCAGCCCGATGAGTGCGAACAGGTGTGCGGAAAAGGCATCCGCGGCGCCCGGATGAAAGCCTGCGCGATAGCGATACTTGCGCCAGATCGGCAGCAGCAGTCGCTGCAGACGCCCATTGAAAAGATCAAGGAAGGCCCGCGTTGGATTGCCCTCCTCGCCATCGTCCAGCGCCTGATCGGCGTAGAACGCCGGCAATGGCGAACCGGCGCCGCAGAGGCCGACCAGATTGATGCGCAGGCGCGCGCGCAGCTCGCCGGCTTCCTCGAAGAACTGCAGCTGGTCGATGTCGCTGCCGGGAAAACCCAGGCTCGGGTTGGCCTGAAACTCCAGGCGCGCGTACAGCGCCTCCTCGTCCAGCTGCGGATGGGCCGTGCGCAAACGATCCAGCACCAGCAGCACACCCTGGAACAGGCTGTACTCGCGAATACCGCGGGCGAGCCTGCTCAAAGCAGGGGTTGCTGCCCCATGCGTGGCGTCCATCGGTACACCTCTCCTTGGGTACTGCGTACGTGCAGCTCGTGATACGAATTGAGGCTGGCGTACAGGGCGAAGAACTCATTGAGCACCGAGGCGAAGAGGAACAGATCGCCCTCGCCCAGATAACCCTCGGGATTCATGACCAGTTCGGTGCGCACACCGCGCACCGGCAAACCGCGCAGCAGCCGGTCGACATGCTGGTGACTGATGCCCTCGAGTCCACCCAACAGACGTCGGCTGACCTTTTCCGCCTGCTGGTCGTAATGGCGCGGCAGGTCATAGGTTTCGAGGATCACCTTGAGCGCCTCGACATTCGTCAGCGACAGGTAGTTGAGAGACAGGTTGCTGATCAGCTTCCAGAGAAAGTCGCGGTGCAGCGGCGGCGCGTAGCTCGCCGTCACCACCCCGATGTTGCGAAAGGTGAGGAACTCCGGCGTGTCCTCGCTGGGCAGACAGATGTCGCCGGCGCGCAGCTGGCTCGGCAGATTCTGGTTGGTACAGGTCAGCTCGACGGACAGCGTCTCGTGGCGATCGAGATCGCGCAGACCGAAGCTCAGGTAGGTTTCCAGCCCGTCGCCCAGCAAGGATGGCTGCTGGCGGACACTGTAATGAGGGCGCGCTAGCGGAACGTCGAAACTCGGATCGTGCTCGAAGGACTCGAACGGAACGTACTCCTGATAGCCCATGCCGCCCGGCTTCCAGCCGGTCACACGGTCCACCGAGAAGACCCCGCAATTCCTGGAGTCGAACTCCGCCGGAAGCAGCAGGTACTGGTCCTGCTTGCCATCCAGCCTGATGGGTATGGCGTCGTGCTCGAACAGGTTGACCACCGGAGTGCAGTGCAGGCGCACGTTGTCCAGCGTCGGCCGGATGCGCTGCACGCCGGCCTGGCGGATGTCGAAGCGCAGCTCGAAGCCGCGCGCCCGCTCGAGTTGCTGCTCGGACAGGCAATTGAGCAGGTCGAGGTCCAGCAGGTCGAGGAACAGGAACTTGTCCTGAAACGCGAAGTACTCCTGCAGGTAGCGATACCCGCGGAAGGTGTTCAGCGGGTAGGGAACGAGCGCTTCGCTCTCGGCGAACCCCACCGCCTGTATCTGGCTCGCATTCATTCGCAGGGGCGGCAGTGCCTGGCCGTTATTGTCCGCGAGAGGCCGTTGTTCGGCGTCGAGAACGACCAGCTGGATGCCTTCGAGATGACGCAGCAGCCCCAGATAGAGCAACTGGCTGATGTACCGATCGCCGCACAGATGCAGGCGCAAGGTCGCCAGCGCCAGCTCGCCTAGATGACCGTCGGCGCACATTCCCAGGCGCAGGCTGAGCAGTGCGCCGCCGCCCTTCACCGAATAGTCCAGACCATCGAGCGCCAGAGGCAGCACGGAAGTGGCATAGGCGGTGCGGAAACGGCAGGTGATGCCCTCGATGGCCCGCGATTCCACTGGCGTATTGCGCGGCACCGTCAGCGCCGGGCCTGGGCGGTTCAATGGATCGAATTGGAGCATGCTGAAGGCCGGTAGCGGACGCATATAGTTCGGCCACAACAGGTGCATCAGCGAATGGGTCAGCTCTGGCAACTCGTCGTCGAGTTTTTGCCGCAGGCGTCCCGTAAGAAAGGCAAAACCCTCCAGCAGCCGCTCCACATCAGGATCACGCCCTGCCTGCCCGAGAAACGGCGCCAGCGCCGGGCTGCGTTCGGCAAACCGCTTGCCGAGTTGGCGCAAGGCGGTGAGCTCGCTCTGGTAGTAGTGATTGAATGACATTCAATGGCCCATCCTTGTGGCCGATTCGGAGCAGGTTTCGTTTAAGTCGACGTCAATTCGGAGAAAGCTCTTCTACTGGGCTCCAACTCCAGCCGGCGCAGCGTGGGCGTAGTTGGGCCTCCTGAGGGGATGATCCAGATACGACAGCAAGACCGACGGCCCTTGGCATGGACAGCAATAGTCAAGGCGTGCGCGAGTTGCCGATCACCACAGTCCTCGATCCACTCACCACCACATTCCCATGGCTTCCGACGGTTCCGACCGTAGCCGTCGGCATGCCGTTGATCAGCACATTGAGAATCACATTGCCGGTCATGGCGCCGCCACAGGCGGACGGGTCGCCCTGGCGTGCGGCAGGCAGCCCATCGAACAACACGTTGGGTGAGCCGACGGCGATCGGATTGGTGCCGTGCCCTGGCAGTGGGCAGGCCGTCGGATCGGTGACACGGGCAGCAGGGTTTCTGGACACGGGTATGCTCCTTACTGGACCTTGGCCTGTCCGCTGCCACCCAGGCTGGCGGAGAAGCTGACTTGGCGGCGGAGACCTTCGACCTCAAGCATGCCTTCGATGGCGAAGGCCAGATTCAGTGGGTCGTGATCGCGTGGCAGGGATATGACGCGAACGGCGGAAAGACGAGGCTCATGGGCTTCGATGAAGCGCTCGATGGCCTTGCGCGCCTGATTCAGCGAGTCGTGCAGACTCAGGCGCATATCGTTCAGATCGGGCAACCCGTAGTCGGGCAGCGTCTGCACGCTACCCGCACGGGTGCAGAGCATCTTGGCCAGATGGGCAGCCACCGAAGCCATGGCGGCCACCTCCGGACTCCAGCCGGAACGCTCGGCGGCTTCGCCGTCCAGGCGCTCGAACAGACTGCCGTATCCTTTCATCGCTCAGCTCCTGCTCATTCCTTGTCCAGCTTGCCCACCAGCGACAGAGTGAAATCGGCTCCCATGTACTTGAAGTGCGGACGCACGTTCAGGCTCACGCGGTACCAGCCAGGCTCACCCTCGACATCGCTGACGATGACCTGCGCCGCGCGCAGCGGACGTCGGCTTCGCACCTCGGAGCTGGGGTTTTCCTGATCCGCCACGAACTGGCGAATCCACTTGTTCAGCTCCAGCTCCAGATCGGTACGCTCTTTCCAGGCGCCAATCTGTTCGCGTTGCAGCACCTTCAGGTAATGCGCCAGGCGGTTGACGATGAACAGGTAGGGCAGCTGCGTACCCAGCTTGTAGTTCAGCTCGGCATTCTTGCCTTCTTCGCTGATGCCGAAGAACTTGGGCTTCTGCGCCGAATTGGCCGAGAAGAACGCGGCGTTGTCGCTGCCCTTGCGCATGGTGAGGGCGATGAAGCCTTCCTCAGCCAGCTCGTACTCGCGCCGATCGGACACCAGCACCTCGGTCGGAATCTTGGTTTCGATCTCGCCCATGCTCTCGAAGTGGTGCAGTGGCAGGTCTTCCACCGCACCACCGCTTTGTGGACCGACGATGTTCGGACACCAGCGGAACTTAGCGAAGCTGTCGGTCAGTCGGCTGGCGAAGGTGTAGGCAGTGTTGCCCCACAGGTAATGCTCGTGGCTGTTGGCGACGTTTTCCTTATAAACGAAGCTCTTCACCGGGTTGTCTTCGGGGTCGTACGGATTGCGCAGGAGAAAGCGCGGCACCGTGAGCCCGACGTAACGGGCATCTTCCTGTTCCCGGAAACTCTGCCACTTGGCGAATTGCGGACCCTCGAAATGATCCTTGAGATCCTTCATGTCCGGCAGCCCGGTGAAGCTCTCCAGACCGAAGAACTTGGGGCCTGCCGAAGCGATGAAAGGCGCATGGGACATGCAGGCGACGCTGGCGACGTATTGCAGGGTCTTCACGTCCGGCGCGCTCGGATCGAAGAAGTAGTTGGCGATCAGCGCCGCCACCGGCTGGCCACCGAACTGCCCGTACTCGGCGGTGTAGATGTGCTTGTAGAGACCGGACTGGACGATCTCCGGGCTGTCTTCGAAGTCGTCGAGCAGGTCCTGCTTGGAGACGTTGAGAAGCTCCAGTTTGATGTTCTCGCGGAAATTGGTTCGATCCACCAGCAGCTTGAGGCCGCGCCACGAGGATTCCAGCGCCTGGAACTGCGGATGGTGAAGGATTTCATCCATCTGCCGGCTGAGCTTGGCGTCGATCTCCGCGATCATGCGGTCGACCATGGCTTTCTTCACCGACTCGTTTTCGTTCTGCGGCTTGAGCAACTCCTCGATGAAGGCGGACACACCGCGTTTGGCGATGTCGTAGGCCTCGTCATCGGGGCTGAGTTTGGTTTCGGCGATGATGCGATCGAGAATGCCGAGCTCGGCGAAATCCTTGCCGCTGTCCACGGCTGCTGCAGTAGTGCTCATGGTGTCCACTTCCTTGTGAGGTGTTTTCAGGCGTCCAGCTTGTCTTGCGCGACGAGACCGAGCTCGCCGAGCACCCGCTCACGCGAAACGTCGTCGGCCAGCACGCTCTCGATTGCCCGGCGAAATGCCGGAGCGTTGCCCAACGGCCCCTTGAGGGCGACCAGCGCATCTCGAAGCTCCATGAGTTTCTTCAGCTCGGGGACCTGATCGACCAGGCTGGCCGGATTGAAGTCCTTCATCGAATGGATGCGTAGCTGTACCGCGAGGTCTTCTTCGCTGGCGTCGTCGAGCAAGTGATTGGCCACGCCGAAAGTAAGACTGAGCTCCTGCTTGGCGAGCACCTCGTCGAAGTTGTTCTTGTCGATGCCGATCGGCTGACGATCCTCGACCTTGCGCTCATCGGGCTGCTGGCTGAAATCGCCCAGCACCATCAGTTTGAGGGGCAGTTCGATCTCCTCCTGCGCACCACCGGCAGCCGGTTTGAAAGTGACGTTGACGCGTTCCTTGGGTGCTACCGAGCCTTCTTTGGCCATGTTCGATCTCCTTTGCGTTCAGTCTTGCGATCAGTCCAGCACCACTTCGATATCGAGGTGGCAAAGCCTTCGATGAACCTCTTCCTTGCGCTCGCGAACCGCATGATTCTGCGGAAGCAGCTCGCAGCAGCTATAGAGCAAGCGCATGACCTCCAGGACGAGGTCCGGCTCCCAGTCGGACAGGCCCGCGGCCTGCAGTGTCTGGTCCAGGGATTCGAGTTGGGTTTTCGCCAGTTCGTACTTTTTCGCCGCGAGGCACAGGCGAGCCAATGCGAGGTGCCAAAAGAACCGTTCGCGCCCGCCCTGGGCGCCGACCAAGCCCTGCTTGAGCGCCTGAACGGCCGGTTTCAGGCCTTCCTTGCGTAGACGTGGCAGGTTTTCCTGCAGCGCCACGTCCCAGGCCAACCGGGCCTCCTGGTCAGTGACTGCGGGAGTACTTTCGCTGATCGGGGCCTGCACGTGCGGCATCACCTGGGCGCTGATCCACGCGCGGGTTTGTGCGTCGGCGAACGGAGAACCGTCGTGAAAGCGCAACGCCTCCAGACCTTTCATTCGTTGCAGGAACAAGGCGAGCTGAATCTCTACCTCGCGCATCGCCTGCTCCGCTTGCAGCTCCTGCAGGCACAGCCAGACGAGGTGTTGGCCATCCAGCCAGAAGGGCGCCCGCATCAGGCTCGATTCCAGATCGCTCAGAAGATCGGCGTACTGGCCTTGCTGGAAGCGCTCCAGATAGCTGACGAGCTTGTCCTGCGGCAGGCCTCGGAGGCTGGTCAGTTGCTCGGCATTGCGTTCGGGAAGGCTGTCGATGGGGAGCCACAACAAAGTCCGCGACAGGCGCAATGCGCGCAGGTCGCTCGCTTTCTGCTTCAGCCAGTAGGCGCATAGCGGACGGGCCTGCTCCTGCAGCAAACGGATGCTCTTGTGCGCATCCTTTTCGTTCTCCACCGGTATGCCCGGCGCGAGCATCTGGTTGGCGGCTTGCTTCACTTGGGCGATGACGGCACCCACGCTACCCGGCTCGGGTTGCCCGACGGAGGCTTGCTGCACCTGCTCCTCGACACGCCGGCAAAGCGGCAGCAGCAAAGGCGCATCGGCGCCCAGTCGTTCAGAAAGGAAACGCTCCAGCGAGCGAAGTCGTTCAGCAAGCTCGCGAAACAGCGCGAGCTGCTCGGCAATGGGAATGGGGCCGGCGAAAACCTGCTCGAGACGTGGCACCAGCCAGCCGATCGCCGCTGCGCGTGTTCGTGGCTTGCGCGGGTACAGATCAACCCAGTGCTGGGCACAGAGGTAGTTCAGCATGCTCAAGCCGGCGTGCAGACCGGCGAAGGATTCACGCTTGTACAGGCCCCAGATCAGCCATGCGGAAACTCGCAGGTCCTTGGATTGCGAGGCGAGGAGCGACTCGCAGCCCTCGCGGACCTTCTGCCAGTCGATGCTGCCCATATCGTGCAACGAAGACGGCTTGCTCAGCTCCTTCTCGAGCAGCTCGTACTCAGCCGAATAACGCGCATCGGAGCCGAAGAAATCTCCGTCACGAATGGGCGATTTGGCCAATTCCAGATACTGGGTATTCAGCTTGCTTAGATAAGTCATCCTTGACTCTTCATTGCGGTGTAAAAGCAACTTGGGTTTAGGAAATCCTTTCCAGACCCGAACTGTGCAACTTATTACTCAACAAGTAGTGCGCAATAAGTTGCACATAAATACCGATACGGTATGCATCCTAGCCCCGCATCTAACTTTAAAACGTGACAGGCATTCAACTAATAGCAGATTGAAAATCTGCACCAGCCAAGTTGTTGCCTAAATATGATCTGGGGCAATTAACAGGGGAATATCGGAGGAAATAAAACGCCCAGCGAATATGACAGAGCACCGCTGAATGGTCTGGATCATATCCATCCATACTCCATCATCGACAGCGGTTCGCCGTCGCCGACGATGAAGTGGTCGAGCACGCGTACATCCACCAGGGCCAGCGCATCCGTCAGGCGGCGAGTGAGTTGGCGGTCCGCCTGGCTGGGTTCGGCGACGCCGGAAGGGTGGTTGTGGGTGAGGATGAGCGCGGCGGCGTTGTGCGCGAGGGCGCGTTTGACCACCTGACGCGGGTAGACGCTGGCGCTGTCGATGCTGCCGTGGAACAACGCCTCGAAGGCCAGCACGCGGTGCTTGGCGTCGAGGAACAGGCAGGCGAAGACTTCGTGGGGTTCGTGGCGCAGGCGTGCCTTGAGGTAGTCGCGTACGGCTTGCGGGCTTTCCAGGGCGGAGTCGCGCTTGAGGCTTTCGGCCAGATGCCGCCGGCCCATTTCGAGCACGGCCTGAAGTTGTGCGAATTTCGCCGGGCCCAGACCGAGGCGTTGGCTGAAGGAAGCCTGATCGGCCTCGAGCAGTGCGCGCAGGCTGCCGAAATCCTGCAACAGGTGGCGGGCGAGGTCGACGGCGCTTTGCCCAACCACGCCGGTACGCAGGAAAATCGCCAGCAATTCGGCGTCGGTCAGGGCCGTTGCGCCCTGCTCCAGAAGCTTCTCCCGCGGGCGTTCTGCCGCAGGCCAATCGCGAATGCTCATGACACCTCCCTGTCGAGCCGCGGCCCGCTGTTCCGGTGCAGGCGCTGTGCTATCTTAACCGAACTTTGCGCGGCGCCCGGCCTGGGAGCGTTGGCGGCCGGCGCGATCACTTATAAAAGGCAGGCCTATGCAGCGGCTGTATCGTAAACGCATCGTCCTGGGCGTTGGGGGCGGGATTGCCGCCTACAAGAGTGCCGAGCTGGTCCGCCGCCTGCGCGACCAGGGCGCCGAAGTCCGTGTGGTGATGACCCAGGGCGGACGTGAATTCATCACGCCGCTGACCCTCCAGGCCCTTTCCGGCCACCCCGTTCACCTCGACCTGCTCGACCCGGCCGCCGAAGCGGCGATGGGCCATATCGAGCTGGCGCGCTGGGCCGACCTGATCCTCATCGCTCCAGCCACCGCCGACCTGATGGCGCGCCTCGCCCAGGGCGTCGCCAATGACCTGCTGACCACCCTGGTGCTGGCCACCGATGCGCAGATCGCCCTGGCGCCGGCAATGAACCAGGCCATGTGGCGCGACGAGGCGACCCAGGCCAACGCCCGCGTGCTGCAGGATCGCGGCATGCGCCTGTTCGGTCCGGCGTCGGGCAGCCAGGCCTGTGGCGATGTCGGCATGGGCCGCATGCTCGAAGCCGACGATCTGGCCCAGCTCGCCGCCGACTGTTTCCAGCGCCTGTCGCTGTCCGGCGTGCACGTGCTGATCACCGCCGGGCCGACCCAGGAAAACATCGATCCGGTGCGCTACATCACCAACCACAGCTCCGGGCGCATGGGATTCGCCCTCGCCGAAGCGGCGGCCGAGGCCGGCGCGCGGGTGACGCTGATCACCGGGCCGGTGTATCTGCCGACGCCGGACCGGGTCAATCGCATCAATGTGGTCAGCGCACGCGACATGCTCGCCGCCTGCGAGGCCGCAATGCCCTGCGACCTCCTGATCGCCGCCGCTGCGGTCGCCGACTACCGCCCCGAAGTGATCGCCCAGCACAAGCTGAAGAAGGACCCCACCAGCGGCGACGGACTGCTCCTGCAGTTGGTGCGCAACCCGGACATCCTCGCCACCCTGGCGCAGCGCGAAGACCGTCCGTTCAGCGTCGGTTTCGCCGCCGAGACCGAGAACCTGCTGGAGTACGCCTCGCGCAAGCTGCGCGACAAGAACCTCGACCTGATCGTCGCCAACGATGTGGCCAACCCCACGATCGGCTTCAACAGCGAGGAAAACGCGATCACCGTGATCGATCGCGAGCACCATCAGAGCGCTTTCGCCCAGACCAGCAAGGGCAAGATCGCCCGCCAGCTGATCGCCTTCATCGCCGACCGTCTCAATCGCACCGAGTAACCGATGCACGCCCTCCAAGCCAAGATCCTCGATCCACGCCTGGGCAGCGAATTTCCGCTGCCGACCTATGCCACGCCGGGCTCCGCCGGCCTCGACCTGCGCGCGATGCTCAAGCAGGCGCATGTCCTCGAACCGGGAGAAACGCTGCTGATCCCTACCGGCATGGCGATCCACGTCGGCGATCCCGGTCTGGCCGCGCTGATCCTGCCGCGCTCCGGACTCGGCCATAAGCACGGCATCGTGCTCGGCAACCTGGTCGGCCTGATCGACTCGGATTACCAGGGCGAGCTGATGGTGTCGTGCTGGAACCGCGGGCAAAGCGCCTTCAGCATCGCCGTCGGCGAGCGCATCGCGCAGCTGGTGCTGGTGCCGGTGG
>DIEE01000052.1 GCA_002418465.1 Pseudomonas sp. UBA5782
GGTCGCCGACGAAGTGCGCAAGCTTTCCACCTTGTCCGCCGAAACCGGCCAGCGCATGGTCGAGAAGGTCGGCGAGATCAACCAGGCGATCCGCTCCACGGTGACCGCCGCCGACGAACTCTCGAGCAGCGAGGAAGAGAACCTGCGCTACCTCGACGAAGTCGCCGGCGAAGTCATGCAGGGGCTGAGCGTCAACCTGCAGGAACTCACCCTGACCTCGGACCAGCTGCAGCAGGACGCGCGCATGGTCCAGGGCGACATCCAGGAAATCATCGTCGGCCTGCAGTTCCAGGACCGCTCCGACCAGATGCTCGATCACCTGCAGCTCGACCTGCAGCGCCTGCAACACGCGCTGCGCGACCAGGACTCCAGCCTCGCCCAGCCACAGCGCTGGCTCGACGAGCTGCGCCAGCAATTCACCACCGACGAAGAGCGCCACGGCGGCAAGAGCCGCGCGACGCACAACGACGTGACCTTTTTCTGACCGCTTCCGCCAGGTAACCGCCCATGGCCAAGACCATCCTGATCGTCGACGACTCCCTCTCCATGCGCCAGCTGGTGAAGATGACCCTGTCCGGGGCCGGACACACCGTGATCGAGGCGGTGGATGGGCGCGACGCGCTGACCAAGCTCGACGGGCGCAAGATCAACCTGATCATCAGCGACGTGAACATGCCCAACCTCGACGGCATCGGCCTGGTCAAGGCGGTCAAGGCGCGCAACGACTACCGCTTCACGCCGATCGTGATGCTCACGACCGAAAGCGAACAGAGCAAGAAAGCCGAAGGCCAGGCCGCTGGCGCCAAGGCCTGGATCGTCAAACCCTTCCAGCCGCAGCAACTGCTCGCGGCCGTCGACAAGCTGGTCGGCTGAGATGTTCCAGCTCACGCAGGACCTCGACAGCCAGCCCGCCTGCCTGCGCCTGGCCGGTTCGCTGACCATCTACGAGGTACGCGAAGCCCACGCCGCGCTGCTCGATGTGCTGCAGCAGCCGCGCGACTGGCAGCTGGACCTCGCCGAACTGGATGAAATCGACAGCGCCGGCGCCCAGTTGCTGCTCGCCGTGCAACGCCACCAGCGCCGTGCCCAGCTCGGCCTGAGCGTCGGTGAGGCCAGCGAAAGCGTCATCGAACTGTTCCAGCTGCTGCGCCTGCAGTCGCTCTACCCCGCCGCCGTGGCGAGCTGACCGGAGACGACGATGCTCAACGAGAACCAGTGGGCTCAGCTGCTGCAAGGCTTCGTCGAGGAAGGCCGCGACCTGATCAAGCAGGCCGAAGAATACCTGCTGCTGCTCGATGAAACGCCGCACGACGAAGAGGCGATCAACGGCCTGTTCCGCGCCATGCACACGCTCAAGGGGTCGGCCGGGCTGTTCTCGCTGACGCCGATCACACATTTCACCCATCACCTGGAAAGCCTGCTGATGGAGGTGCGCGACGGCGTGCGCGCGCTGAGCCCGGCGGCGATTTCGGTGATGCTACGCTGCCTCGACGAGATCGCCTCGATGGTCGAGCTGATCGACGTTTCCACCGGCACCCTGGAAGTCGACGACGCGCACCAGGCCCAACTGCTGGCGGCGCTCGCCGAACACGGCGGCCAGGCGCCGACGACCGCCGCCGCGGCAGATGCCGTCGTCGAGCGCAGCAGCGCCGGTGAAGGCAGCTGGCACATTTCCCTGCGCTTCCACGCCGATTTGCTGCGCAACGGTTTCGACCTCGCCTCCTTCGTCCGCTACCTGTCGCGCCTGGGCGAAATCCGCTTCCTCGAAGTGATCGACGACGCCCTGCCCGACCTCGCCGAGCTGGACCCGGAAAGCTGCCACCTGGGCCTGGAAATCGACCTCACCAGCCAGGCGAGCAAGGCCGAGATCGAGGAAGTCTTCGAGTTCATCCTGGATTTCTGCACCCTGCGCATCCTGCCGCCGGACAGCGCGCTGGCGGATTACCTGGAGCTGATCCAGGCGCTGCCGGAAACCGACGAACGCGTCGGTCAGATCCTCGTCGCCAGCGGCCTGCTCACCGAGCACGAACTGGCCGACAGCCTGTCCGCCCAGGCGCATCCCGCCAGCGGCGAACCCATGCAGGCGCTCGGCGAACTGCTGGTGGAAAGCGGCCGCGTGGCACCGCAGGCGGTGAATGCTGCGCTCGCCAAGCAGCAATCGTCGCGCGAGCGCAAGGCCATCGAAAGCAGCCAGATCCGCGTCGCCGCGCACAAGCTCGACGAGCTGATCAACCTGGTCGGCGAACTGGTGATCAGCGCCGCCGGCGCGCAACTGCATGCGCAGGCCCAGGGCAACGCGCTGTGCGTGGAAAGCACGCAGGTGGTCAACCAGCACGTCGAGCAGATCCGTGAAGCCGCGCTGAAGCTGCGCATGATCGAGATCGGCGACACCTTCAACCGCTTCCACCGTGTGGTCCGCGACGTCAGCCAGCAGCTCGGCAAGGACATACGCCTGGACATCCAGGGCGCCGATACCGAGCTGGACAAGTCGGTAATCGACAAGCTCGCCGACCCGCTCACCCACCTGGTGCGCAACGCCATCGACCACGGCATCGAATCCGCCGACGAACGCGCCGCCGCCGGCAAACCCGCGCAAGGCAACCTGCGCCTGAACGCCTTCCACGAGTCGGGCATGATCGTCATCGAGATTTCCGACGACGGCCACGGCCTGAACACCGAGCGCATCCGCGAGAAGGCCATCGCCCGCGGCCTGATCGAGGAGCAGAGCAACCTCGACGAACACGCCATCCACATGCTGATCTTCGCCGCCGGCTTCTCCACCGCCGACGCCGTTTCCGACCTCTCCGGCCGCGGCGTCGGCATGGATGTGGTGCGCAGCGCCATCGACGCCCTGCGCGGCAGCGTCGAGATCGATTCCACGCGTGGTGCCGGCTGCACCTTCCGCATCCGCCTGCCGCTGACCCTGGCGATCATCGACGGCTTCCTGGTCAACCTTGGCGAGGAATTCTTCGTGGTGCCGCTGGACATGGTCACCGAATGCCTGGAACTCAACGACGCGCAACTGGCCGGCTGCAAGTACGGCTACCTGAACCTGCGCGGCAAACCACTGCCGTGCATCGATCTGGGCGCGCATTTCGAGCTTCCGCCCAGCCACAGCAAGCGGCGCAACATCGTCGTCGTCAACTTCGGCCGGCAACAGGCCGGGCTGGTGGTGGACAACCTGCACGGCGAACTGCAGACCGTGATCAAGCCTCTCGGGCTGCTGTTCCAGCACCTGCAGGGCATCAGCGGCTCGACGATCCTCGGCTCCGGGCAGATCGCCCTGATCCTCGACATCGCCAGCCTGTTCCGCCACCTGCAACAGAACGTCGACGGCAGTGCGGGCGATCCGCGCTCGGCAAAGCCTCACCAAGACTCTCTCGGCTCCTAGGAGAAACCCACCATGACTTTCATCCGCAACATGAAGATCGGCGTACGCCTGATCGCCGGCTTCACCCTGGTGGTGATCCTGACCGCGCTGGTCGGCGCGCTGGGCATCGTCAACCTCGGCAAGGTCAACGAATTGTCCGACCGCATGTACGAGCGCGAGCTGTTCGCCCTGGACGCCATGCAGAACGCCAACCTGCAGTTGGTCTACGCCGGCCGCCACCTGCGCAGCAGCCTGCTGGCGACCTCGGTCGAGGAGCGCGACGCGACCATGGCGCAGGTGCAGGAAGCCTTCAAGGGACTGCACGAGAACCTCGACAAGGCGCGTGGCAGCTTCGACAGCGAAGACAGCAAGGCCAAGCTGCAGGCGCTGTCCACGCAGCTGGAGGCCTATGAGAAGACCGCCCAGCAGATGCTGCTGCTGAACAAGAACTCCGGGCGCGTCGCCGAGGCCACCGAGTTCACCGCGCTGATGCCGCAACTGCGCAGCGAAGGCAACGCCGCGGACCGCATCATTGGTGACCTGGTTTCGATGAAGAAGGCGCGCGCCGGCGAGGCCAACGAGGCGATCACCACCATCTATTTCGATTCGCGCACGCAGATGATCGGGCTGGTGATCATCGCCTCGCTGATCGGCTTCGCCATCGGCATCCTCGTCACCCGCAGCATCACCCGTCCGCTGAACCGGGCGGTGAGCGCCTCCAACGCGTTGGCCGAGGGCGACCTGAACGTCGACATCCAGATCGACAGCAAGGACGAGACCGGCGCCCTGCTCGCCTCCATGCAGAACATGGCCGAGCGCCTGCGCGCGGTGATGACCGACGTGCGCAGCGCCGCCGACTCGCTGTCCTCGGCTTCCGAGGAAGTCAGCGCCACCTCGCAGTCGCTGAGCCAGGCCGCCACCGAGCAGGCCGCCAGCGTCGAGGAAACCGGCGCCTCGGTGGAGCAGATGTCCGCCTCCATCGCGCAGAACACCGAAAGCGCGAAGATCACCGACAGCATCGCCGGCAAAGCCGCCAACGATGCGGTCGAGGGTGGCCGCGCGGTGCGCGACATGGTCCAGGCGATGAAACAGATCGCCGACAAGATCGGCATCATCGACGACATCGCCTACCAGACCAACCTGCTGGCGCTGAACGCCGCCATCGAGGCCGCGCGTGCCGGTGACCACGGCAAGGGCTTCGCCGTGGTCGCCGCCGAAGTGCGCAAGCTGGCCGAACGCAGCCAGGTCGCCGCGCAGGAAATCGGCGGCGTGGCGAGCAACAGCGTGAGCCTGGCCGAACAGGCCGGTGTGCTGCTCGACCAGATCGTGCCGAACATCCAGAAGACCTCCGACCTGGTCCAGGAAATCACCGCGGCCTCGCAGGAGCAGAGCAGCGGCGCGGCGCAGATCAACATCGCCATGAGCCAGATGAACCAGATCACCCAGCAGAACGCCTCGGCGTCCGAAGAGCTGGCCGCCACCTCCGAGGAAATGAACGCCCAGGCCAGCCAGTTGCTGGAGCTGATCGGCTATTTCCGTTTGGAGGAAGCACCCGCAGCACCCACCCGTCGCAACGAACCGCCGAAGAACGTACGCGAACTGCGCCGTCCACAGCGCGTCGAACACAAGGTCACCCGCTCGCAGAACGACGACGGCCAGTTCGTCAGTTTCAACTGACAGGAGCCTTGCATGGACCCGTTGACCCTCGTTCCCGAAAGCCCGCAAGGCGCCGTGCAACACCTGTCGTTCCGCGTGCGCCAGGCGCGCTACGCGCTGCCCATCGAGCTGGTCCGGGAGATCATCGAGTACGGCCAGATCACCACCGTGCCGATGATGCCCGGCTTCATTCACGGCGTGATCAACCTGCGCGGCAACGTCGTGCCGGTGCTCGACCTGGCCGCGCGTTTCGGCTTCGAACGCACCGAGCCGAGCAAGCGCACCTGCATCGTGATCATCGAACTGCACCTCAACGAGACCCAGCAGAACATCGGCCTGGTGGTCGATGCGGTGGACGCGGTGCTGGATATCGAGCCCGGCGACGTGGAGCAGGCGCCGGCCTTCGGCGCCGGCATTCGCACCGACTTCATCGCCGGCATGGCGCGCGACGAGCGCGGTTTCACCATCGTTCTCGACGTGCGTCGCGTGCTGTCGCTGGACGACATCCTCCAGCTCGCCCTGGCCCAGCAGGCCGGCTGATGCCCACGCGCAACCTGCCCAAGCTCAGCGACCAGGATTTCCAGCACCTGCAGCAGATGATGCTGGAGGCGTGGGGCATCCGCATGGCCGAGCAGAAGCGCACGCTGATGGCCGGCCGGCTCATGTGCCGCCTGCGCGCGCGCAGCCTGAGCAGCTACGGTGACTACCTGAAGGTCCTGGAAAACCCAGGCGAGAAGGACGAGCGGCGCATGGTCGTCGACCTGCTGACCACCAACGAAACCTATTTCTTCCGCGAGCCGCAGCACTTCGAGGTGCTCGGCGAGTGGGTGAGCCGCCAGCGTCGCCCGCTGCACCTGTGGTCGGCGGCCAGCTCCTCGGGCGAGGAAGCCTTCAGCATGGCCATGTGCGTCGCCGAACACGCGCGCACGCAGGACTGGTCGATCTTCGCCAGCGACCTCAGCCATCGGGTGCTGGAGCGCGGTCGCTCGGCCACCTATGCGATGGAACAGGCCGAGCAGTTCCCCGCCGGCTGGCTGAAGCGCCACTGTCTGCGCGGCATCGGCGAAAGCCAGGGGCTGTTCCGCATCGGCCAGCCGCTGCGCCACCGGGTGACCTTCGCCGAGGTCAACCTGACGCGCCCGCTGCCCCAGGGCGTCGGCCCTTTCGACGTGATCTTCCTGCGCAACGTACTGATCTACTTCGCCGCGGACGAGAAGCGCGCCATGGTCGCGCGTCTCCTGGAGCGCCTGCGCTCCGGCGGCCTTTTATTCATCGGCCACGCCGAAAGCCTGCACGGCTTCGACCTGCCCGTGCGCAATTTGCGGCCTTCGGTCTTCGAACGCCTCTGAAACCTTATGAAGGGATAACGCCGATGGTCGTCGCGAAGATCGATACCAGCAAAAAAATAAAAGTATTCCTGGTCGACGACTCGGCGCTGGTTCGCCAGGTGCTCACCGCCTGTCTGGAAAGCCATCCCAACATCCAGGTGATCGGCCAGGCCTCCGACCCGCTGTTCGCCCTGGAAAAGATGCAGAAGGACTGGCCCGACGTGCTGGTGCTCGACGTCGAGATGCCACGCATGGACGGCATCACCTTTCTGCGCAAGATCATGGCCGAGCGGCCGACGCCGTCTATCATCTGCTCGACGCTCACCGAAGACGGCGCCGCGATAACGCTCGACGCCCTTGCCGCCGGCGCGGTGGGCGTGTTCACCAAGGCCAAGCTGGGCCTCAAGGAAAGCCTGCAGCAGATTTCCGGCGAGCTGATCAAGCAGATCGAACTCGCCGCGCGCAGCCATCCCCACGCCATGCCGCGCAAACCGGCGCTCAAGGAAGCCTTCGAGGCGCCCGTGGAGATCGCCGCGGCCGCCGCCAGGCCGTTGCTCACCACCACCGACCGCGTCGTCGCGCTGGGCACCTCCACCGGCGGGACCCAGGCGCTGGAAGTGCTGCTGCGGCAATTGCCGGTGGACTGCCCGGGCATCGTCATCGTCCAGCACATGCCGGAGAAATTCACCGCGGCCTTCGCCAAGCGCCTCGACAGCGTGTGCAAGATCGAAGTGCGCGAGGCCAAACACATGGACCGCGTGCGCCCCGGCCTGGCGCTGGTGGCGCCGGGCGGCCTGCACATGCAGCTCAAGCGCAGCGGCGCGCAGTACTTCGTCGAGGTCTTCGACGGCCCGCCGGTGAATCGCCACAAACCCTCGGTGGACGTGCTCTTCCGTTCGGTCGCGCGGCACGCCGGGCAGAACGCCATCGGCGTGATCANNGGGCGACGACGGCGCACGCGGGCTGCTGGCCATGCGCGAGTCCGGCTCGCGCACCGTGGCCCAGGACGAGGCCAGCTGCGTGGTCTTCGGCATGCCCAAGGAAGCGCTGCGCCTGGGCGCCGCGCAGAGCAGCGAACCGCTGAACAACCTGCCGCGGGTGATCGTCCAGTACGCGCGCAGCGCCGGCATCGCCGCCGAGGCCTGACGCCCCGCATCGGCGCAGCGCGCACCAGAACTTCCCACGTCCGGCGCCGGGTAAACGCGCCAGCGGCGCCCGACGCGGCGCTGCTTCGAGGGCAAGCGTCGGCAGGCGTTTGGCACAGAATCCGCAGTGAAACCAGTGTTCCGTCTCGCAGACAGAATTCGCCACGGCATTTTTTCTGACTTTGAAGTCAATTTTTATTGACCTTGAAGTCAGGCGACCCTAGATTCCACGCGTGCCCACCCTGCCTGAAAAAAGAACCTTGCCCGGAGGTCGATTTGATCCAGTTTCTGCTCAACCGTGAGCTGCGTAGCGAGCATGACCTCGACCCCAACCTCACCGTTTTGCGCTACCTGCGCGAACGCGTCGGCAAACCCGGCACCAAGGAAGGCTGCGCCTCCGGTGACTGCGGCGCCTGCACCGTGGTGGTCGGCGAGCTGACCCAGTCCGATGGCGTCGAGCGCATCCGCTATCGCACCCTGAATTCCTGCCTGACCTTCGTCTCCGCGCTGCACGGCAAGCAGCTGATCGCCGTCGAGGACCTCAAGCACCAGGGCCAGTTGCACAGCGTGCAGCAGGCCATGGTCGACCATCACGGCTCGCAGTGCGGCTTCTGCACGCCGGGCTTCGTCATGAGCCTGTTCGCCCTGCAGAAGAACCAGGCCGACAAGGGTCACGACGCGCATCAGGTCCACGAGGCGCTGGCCGGCAACCTGTGCCGCTGCACCGGCTACCGGCCGATCCTCGACGCCGCCGAGCAGAGTTGCTGCCAGGCGCAGTTCGACCAGTTCGACGCCGCCGAAGCCGAGACCATCGCCCGCCTCAAGGCCATCGCCCCGCAGGGCACCGCCGAGCTGAGCGACGGCAGCAAGCGCTGCCTGCTGCCGATGACCGTCGCCGACCTGGCCGACCTCTACGTCGCCAACCCGCAGGCGCGCCTGCTCGCCGGCGGCACCGACCTGGCCCTGGAAGTCACCCAGTTCCACCGCGAACTGCCGGTGATGATCTACGTCGGCCACGTCGAGGAAATGAAGCGCGTCGAGGTGTTCGACGAACGCATCGAGATCGGTGCGGCCACTTCGCTGACCGATTGCTTCGAGGTGCTCAACCGCGAATACGCCGACTTCGGCGAGCTGCTGCAGCGCTTCGCCTCGCTGCAGATCCGCAACCAGGGCACCCTGGGCGGCAACATCGGCAACGCCTCGCCAATCGGCGACGCCCCGCCGCTGCTGATCGCCCTCGGCGCACGCATCGTCCTGCGCAAGGGCGCAGCGAGCCGCGAGCTGGCGCTGGAGGATTACTTCATCGACTACAAGATCACCACCCGCGAGGACGGCGAGTTCATCGAGAAGATCATCGTTCCGCGCGCGACGGCCGGGCAGCAGTTCCGCGCCTACAAGGTGTCGAAACGACTGGACGACGACATTTCCGCGGTCTGCGCCGCATTCGCCCTGAGCCTCGACGGCGGCCTGGTGCGCGAGGCGCGCATCGCCTTCGGCGGCATGGCGGCGATTCCCAAGCGCGCCGCCGCCTGCGAGCGCGTGCTCGCTGGCGCACGCTGGGACGCCGACACCGTCGAGCGCGCCTGCGCCGCGCTGGCCGAGGACTTCACCCCGCTCAGCGACTTCCGCGCCAGCCGCGAATACCGCCTGCTGGTCGCCCAGAACCTGCTGCGCAAGTGTTTCGCCGAGCAGCAACGTCCCGCCACCGAAACGCGAGTCACCGCTTATGCATAAGCCGACGAAAAGCCAGGAGGAACTGGCCGAACTGTTCCGCGCCGAGCTGACCACCGGTGTCGGCCGCAGCCTCAAGCACGAGAGCGCCGACAAGCACGTTTCCGGCGAGGCGGTGTACATCGACGACCGCCTGGAATTCCCCAACCAGTTGCACGTCTACGCGCGGCTTTCCGACCGCGCCCACGCGCGCATCCTGAAGATCGACACCGCGCCCTGCTACGCGATTCCCGGCGTGGCCATCGCCATCACCAGCAAGGACGTGCCCGGCCAGCTGGACATCGGCCCGGTGCTGCCGGGCGATCCGCTGCTGGCCGAGGACACCGTCCAGTACGTCGGCCAGATCGTCGTCGCGGTGGCGGCCGACAGCCTGGAAACCGCACGCAAGGCGGCGATGGCCGCGATCATCGAGTACGAAGACCTGGAGCCGGTGCTCGACGTGGTCGAAGCGCTGCGCAACAAGCACTTCGTCCTCGACAGCCACCAGCACAAGCGCGGCGACTCGGAGGCCGCACTGGCCAGCGCGCCGCACCGGCTGCAGGGCAGCCTGCACATCGGCGGCCAGGAGCATTTCTACCTGGAAACGCAGATTTCCTCGGTGATGCCCGCCGAGGACGGCGGGATGATCGTCTACACCTCGACGCAGAACCCCACCGAGGTGCAGAAGCTGGTGGCCGAAGTGCTCGGCGTACCGATGCACAAGATCGTCATCGACATGCGCCGCATGGGCGGCGGCTTCGGTGGCAAGGAAACCCAGGCGGCGGCGCCGGCCTGCCTCTGCGCGGTGATCGCGCGGCTCACCGGACGGCCGACCAAGATGCGCCTGCCGCGCGTGGACGACATGCAGATCACCGGCAAGCGCCACCCGTTCTACGTCGAATACGACGTCGGCTTCGACGACGACGGCCTGCTGCACGGCATTCGCATCGAACTGGCCGGCAACTGCGGCTATTCGCCGGACCTCTCCGGGGCGATCGTCGACCGCGCCATGTTCCATGCCGACAACGCCTATTACCTGGGCGATGCCGAGATCAACGGCCACCGCTGCAAGACCAACCTGGCCTCGAACACCGCCTACCGCGGCTTCGGCGGCCCGCAGGGGATGGTCGCCATCGAGGAGATCATGGACGCGGTCGCCCGCCAGCTGGGAAAGGACCCGCTGGCCGTGCGCAAGCTCAACTACTACGGCAAGGACGAGCGCAACGTCACCCACTACTACCAGACCGTCGAGCACAACCTGATGGCGGAAATGACCGCCGAGCTGGAAGCCAGCGCCAGCTATGCCGAGCGCCGCGAAACGATCCGCGCCTTCAACGCGCAGAGTCCGTACCTGAAGAAGGGCCTGGCGCTGACCCCGGTGAAGTTCGGCATCAGCTTCACCTCCAGTTTCCTCAACCAGGGCGGCGCGCTGGTGCACGTCTACACCGACGGCAGCATCCACCTGAACCACGGCGGCACCGAGATGGGCCAGGGCCTGAACACCAAGGTCGCGCAGGTGGTGGCCGAAGTCTTCCAGGTCGACATCTCGCGCATCCAGATCACCGCCACCAACACCGACAAGGTGCCGAACACCTCGCCGACCGCCGCCTCCAGCGGCACCGACCTGAACGGCAAGGCCGCGCAGAACGCCGCCGAGACGATCAAGCAGCGCCTGGTGGAGTTCGCCTCGCGGCACTTCGGCGTCGGCCCGGAGGAAGTCGAGTTCCGCAACGGCCAGATGCGCGCCCGCGAGCGCTACCTGTCGTTCGAGGAACTGATCCAGCTCGCCTACTTCGGCCAGGTCTCGCTGTCGTCCACCGGCTTCTACCGCACGCCGAAGATCTATTACGACCGCAGCCTCGCGCGCGGCCGGCCGTTCTACTACTTCGCCTACGGCGCCGCCTGCACCGAGGTGATCGTCGACACCCTGACCGGCGAGTACAAGATGCTCCGCGCCGACATCCTCCACGACGTCGGCGACTCGCTGAACCCGGCCATCGACATCGGCCAGGTGGAAGGCGCCTTCGTCCAGGGCATGGGCTGGCTGACCACCGAAGAGCTGGTGTGGAATGCCAAGGGCAAGCTGATGACCAGCGGCCCGGCGAGCTACAAGATTCCCGCCGTGGCCGACATGCCGCTGGACATGCGCGTGAAGCTGGTGGAGAACCGCAAGAACCCGGAGCAGACGGTGTTCCACTCCAAGGCCGTCGGCGAGCCGCCGTTCATGCTCGGCATCTCCGCCTGGTGCGCGATCAAGGACGCCGTGGCGAGCCTCGGCGACTACCGCGTGCAGCCGCGGATCGACGCCCCGGCAACCCCGGAGCGCGTGCTCTGGGGCGTGGAACAGATGCGCACGCTGAAGCAGCAGGCGGCCTCCCTACCCGAACCCGCGGTGGAAACCGCGCAGTGAGCCGTAGGGTGGACAACGCCTGTTTGTCCACCACGACCGCCAGACGAATGTTCCGGTGGAAAACGCTGCGCGGTGTTCCACCCGCTGAAGAGGATCGCCGCCCGGCCTTGCCGACGGTTCGAGGCCGCAGCACGAAAAGAACGTAGGTTGGGTTTCAGCGCAGCAGAGCCCGCCCAAGACGGCAGCCGACGAGGTTAACGACATGAGCAACACCGGCTGGATCAACGCCCTCGCCGACCTGCAGCAGCAGGGCGAGCCATGCGTACTGGTGACCATCATCGAGGAGCGTGGCTCGACGCCGCGCAACGCCGGTTCGAAGATGGTCGTCACCCGCGAGCGGATCTTCGAGACCATCGGCGGCGGGCATCTGGAATTCAAGGCCATGGAAATGGCCCGCGAGATGCTCGCGTCGCGCAGCCAGGACACCCGCCTGGAGCGCTTCTCCCTAGGCGCCAGCCTCGGCCAGTGCTGCGGCGGCGCCACCGTGCTGCTGTTCGAGCCGATGGGCGAGCCGCAGGCGCAGATCGCCGTGTTCGGCGCCGGCCACGTCGGCCGCGCCCTGGTCCCGCTGCTCGCCGGGCTGCCTTGCAAGGTGCGCTGGATCGATTCGCGCGAGGCCGAGTTCCCGCCGATGATTCCCGCTGGCGTGGTCCGGGTGCTCGACGAAGAGGTGGTCGACCAGGTCGCGGCGATGCCCGCCGGCAGCTACTTCATCGTCATGACCCACAACCACCAGCTCGATCTGGAGCTTACCGCGGCGATCCTCGCGCGCGACGATTTCACCTATTTCGGCCTGATCGGTTCGAAGACCAAGCGCGCCAAGTTCGAACACCGCCTGCGCGACCGCGACGTAAGCCCCGAGGTACTGCAACGCATGCGCTGCCCGATGGGCATCGCCGAGGTGAAGGGCAAGCTACCGGTGGAGATCGCCATCTCCATCGCCGGCGAAGTGATCGCCACCTACAACGCCAGTTTCGGCGAGAACGGTAACCAGCGCGGCGAGTCCGTGGCCAAGCTGCTGCCTGCCTCGCGTCGCGGATGAGCGCATCGACGAACGCGGAACCTGGTGCGCATGGCGCACCCTACGCGCCGGCATCCCAGGGTGTGCCGTGCGCACCGATCCCCGTGAATACCCATCGATTTCATTTCAAGAGAACCCCCATGTCGCAACGCAACGCCTACCGTGCCGCCATCCTCCACAGCCTCGCCGACCCGTCCAAGGTCGGCGTCGAGCAATCCTACGAATACTTCGAGGACGGCCTGCTGGTCGTCGAGGACGGCCAGGTGCTCGCGGTCGGCCCGGCGGAGGAACTGCTGGCGACGTTCGCCGAGGTGCCAGTACAGGAATACCCGGACGCGCTGATCACCCCCGGCTTCATCGACACCCACATCCACTTCCCGCAGGTCGGCGTGATCGGCTCCTACGGCACCCAGTTGCTGGAGTGGCTGAACACCTACACCTTCCCCGCCGAGGGCCGTTTCGGCGATGCCCAGGTGGCCGCCGAGAACGCCGAGGTGTTCCTCGACGAGCTGCTGCGCAACGGCACCACCACCGCGCTGGTGTTCGGCAGCGTGCACAAGCAGTCGGTGGACGCCTTCTTCGAGGCGGCCCTGGCGCGCAACCTGCGGATGATCGCCGGCAAGGTGCTGATGGACCGAAACGCGCCGGATTTCCTGCAGGACACCCCGGAATCCGGCTACGCCGACAGCAAGGAGCTGATCGAGCGCTGGCACGGCAAGGGTCGCCTGAGCTACGCGGTGACGCCACGCTTCGCGCCCACCAGCACCTCCGAGCAACTGGCGCTGGCCGGCAAGCTGTTCGGCGAATACCCGGACCTCTACATGCACACCCACCTCTCCGAGAACCTCAAGGAAATCGACTGGGTGAAGGCGCTGTTCCCCGAGCGCAAGAACTACCTGGACGTCTACGACCACCACGGCCTGATCGGCCCGCGCGCGGTGTTCGCCCACGGCGTGCACCTGTGCGACGAGGAGTGCGCGCGCCTCGGCGAAACCGGCTCGGCGGTGGCCTTCTGCCCGACCTCCAACCTGTTCATCGGCAGCGGCCTGTTCGACCTGCCGCGGGTGGAAGGCCATGGTGTGCGCGTCGGCCTCGGCACCGATGTCGGCGGCGGCACCAGCTTCTCCCAGCTGACCACCCTCAGCGAGGCGTACAAGGTGCTGCAGTTGCGCGGCGAATCGCTGAACCCGTTCAAGTCGCTGTACCTGGCGACCCTCGGCGGCGCCCGCTCGCTGTACCTCGACGACAGGATCGGCAACTTCGAGGCCGGCAAGGAAGCCGACTTCGTGGTGCTCGACTACAAGGCCACGCCGCTGCTGGAATTCCGCCTGAAGCAGGCGAAAACCTTCGCCGAGAAGCTCTTCGCGCTGATCACCCTGGGCGATGACCGCGCGGTGAAGGAAACCTTCGCCGCCGGCCGCTCGCTGCACCGCCGCGGCTGAGGCGACTGCCGCAGGGACGGATCGTCACTGCGGCAACCTGTCTCACCGCAAGGGTTTGCCCCGCACCGCCGCGCTGTTAGAGTCGCGGGCCATGAAGATCGCCCGCCAAGACCGCTCGCTGATTGCCTGGATGCTGCTCGCCTGCGTCCTGCTCAATCTGTTCGCCTGCGGCCTGCATCACGGGCAGATGAGCGCGCTCAGCCTGAGCGGGCTGGAGGGCGGTTTCTGCTCGGCGGACAGCGCCGAGCATGGCAGCCATGCCCCCTCCTCCGACGGCAAATCCACGCTGCCGTCGATGAACGCCTGCCCGCTGTGCTCGTCGGCTTCCGCGGCGGTGGCGATCAACAGCAGCGGCTGGCTGGTGCAGGCGTTCGCCGCACCGGGTATCGCGCCGTTGCTGGCGCTGGCCCTCGCCCAGCCACCTCCGCGTTATCTCTGGCCTTCGATAAACCCTCGCGCTTCGCCCTGACTCTCCATCGCCCCGAACATTCCACGCCCTTCCCGGCCGGCCCCTGCGCGCACGGCTGAACGGGAGGGCGACCGTCCTCGCATGGAAGTCATCATCGATGAAAGAATTCAGCTTTCCGCTGGCGCTGCTCGCCGGCTTCTGCAGCCCCGCGTTCGCCGACCACCCGCCCCTAGCCCTGCCGGGCGCCACCATCAGCGCCGAACAGGAGGAAAACGCCGGCCTGCAACTGGACGAAACGGCCGACACCGGCTCGCGCCTGGGCCTGAGCCTGCGCGAGAACCCGGCCTCGGTCAGCGTCGCCGATCGCGCCCGCATCGAGCGCCTCGGCGCCCGCGATTTCCAGGACGTCGCCAACGCGCTGCCCGGGGTAAACGCCTCGGCGCCGCCCGGCTGGGGCGGCTACGTCGCCTACCGCGGCTTCAACGGCGCCCAGGTCAACCAGCTGTTCAACGGCATCAGCCTGCAGTACAGCTCAGCTAATCGCCCGGTAAATGCCTGGATCTACGACCGCGTCGAGCTGATCGGCGGGCCTTCCTCGTTCGCCCACGGCAGCGGTTCGGTGGGCGGCACGCTGAACTACGTGACCAAGCTGGCCAGCCGCGAGGAAAGCGCCGGCGAGGCACGCATCAGCTACGCCCGCTTCGACACCCAGCAGACCGCCATCGGCTACAACCAGGCGCTCAACGAGGGTCCCGGCCCGCGCCATTACGAGCGGGTGGACTTCAGCCGCGACAGCAGCAACGGCTACATCGACCGCCAGCAGCGCGGCGCGAACAACCTGGCGTTCTCGCTGCTCAGCGACCTGACACCCGACCTTTCGCACACCCTGGCCATCGAGTATCTGGAAGAGAAGGAGGACAGCCCGTACTGGGGCACGCCGACGCTCAACCCCAAAGCCGGCGAGCTGAAGATCGACCGGCACAACCGCTTCGACAACTACAACGTCGAGGACGGCCGCTACGAGCAGCGCACCCGCTGGCTGCGCTCGATCACCGACTACCGCCTCGACGAGCAGACCTCGCTGCGCAACACCTTCTACCACTACGAGGGTCAGCGCGATTACCGCAACCTCGAGGTGTACGCCTACAACGCCGACAATTCGCTGATCAACCGCTCCGGCGCCTATCTGCAGCGCCACGACCAGGAACTCAACGGCAACCGCCTCGAATTGCTGCGCCAGGCGCACCTGTTCGGCCTCGCCAGCGACTGGGCGCTGGGCGCGGACTACAGCGTCAACCGGCAATCGGTGTACCCGCGCTCGGGCGGCGCCTTCGACAGCATCGACCCGGACGCCTTCGACCCCGACCGTTTCGACGACATCCCCGGGATGAGCGCCGCCGCGCGCAAATCCCGCAGCAACGAGATCAAGACCCGCTCGGCCTTCGTCGAGAACCGCCAGGCGCTCAGCGAGCGCCTGGCGCTGGTCACAGCGCTGCGTTACGACCACATCGATTTCAGCGTCACCGACCATCTCAATGAGGTACAGGTGGATCGCCGCTGGGATGCCCTCACCGGGCGCGCCGGGCTGGTCTTCGACCTCAGCGACGACGCCAACCTCTACGTGCAATACAGCACCTCGGCCGAGCCGCCGGGTGGCACGCTGACCGGCGCCAGCGCCACCCAGGTGCGCGACTTCGATCTCAGCACCGGGCGCCAGATCGAGGTCGGCAGCAAGCTCGAATTCCTCGACGGACGCGCCTCCGCCACCGTCGCCGCCTACCGCATCGTGCGCAAGGATTTCCCGGTCACCGACCCGAACAACGCCAACGCCACCATCCAGGCCGGCCAACAGACCTCCGACGGCGTCGAGCTGGCCGGCTCGTTCAAGGTCACCGAGCGCCTGCTGGCCGAAGCGAACGTCGCCTGGGTCGATGCGCGCTACGACGACTTCAACGAGGTCGCGGGCGGCGTTTCCGTGTCGCGCAAGGGCAAGACGCCGGTGAACATCCCCGAGCGGGTCGGCAACCTCTGGCTGACCTACGACTTCGACCCGCGCTGGCAGGGCGGCGTCGACGCACGCTACGTGGCCTCGGTCTACGCGAACAACGCCAACACGATGTGGGTGCCGTCCTACACGCTGTTCGGTGCCTTCGTGAAGTACCGCGTGGACGAGCACACCGACCTCACCGCCCGGCTGCGCAACCTCACCGACGAGGTCTACGCGCGCTTCATTCACCAGAGCAACAGCCAGTACTACGTGGGTGAGCCGCGCAGTCTGGAACTGTCGCTGAACACGCGCTTCTGAGGCCCGCGATGAAGCGCTACCTCTATCTGTGGCACCGCTGGCTGGGCATCGGCCTGTGTCTGCTGATGGCGCTGTGGTTCGTCTCCGGCATGGTGATGCTCTACGTCGGCTACCCGAAGCTGACACCGGGCGAGCACCTGGCGCACCTGCCGGAGCTGCCCGAGCGCGACTGCTGCATCGACCTCGCGCAGGTGTTCGCCGCCAGCGGTCGCGACGAAGCCCCGCAAAGTCTGCGCCTGAGCAGCAGCGAGGGACGCCCGCGTTACCTGCTCGGCTATGCCGACGGCAGCGGCGTGACGCTGGACGCCCTCGACGGCCGGCGCATCGAGCGGGTCGATGAGGCCGGAGCGCTGGCCAGCGCGCGCCAGTTCGACGCCGGCGCCAGGGCGCATTACCTGGGCCTGGTCGACGAGGACGCCTGGACCCACAGCCGCGCGCTGGACGCCGACCGCCCGCTGCACAAGGTGCAACTGGACGACGCCGAGGGTCGCCTGCTGTACATCTCCAGCCACAGCGGCGCGGTGGTGCGCGATGCCACGCGCAACGAACGCGTATGGAACTGGCTCGGCGCCTGGCTNNCTGGCTGTATCCGCTGCGCGGGCCCTGGTGGTCGAACCTGGTGATCTATTCGGCGCTCGCCGCCACCGCGATGGCGCTGCTCGGGCAGGTGGTCGGCGTGCTGCGCTGGCGCTTCTCGCGGCCCTATCGCAGCGGCTCACGCTCGCCCTATCGCGGCGGCTTCGCGCGCTGGCATCACATCGGCGGGCTGCTCTTCGGCGGCGTGGTGATCGCCTGGATCTTCAGCGGGCTGATGTCGATGAACCCGCTGCAGGTGTTCAGCACAACCGCTGGTGCCGTGGATGCTGCGCGCTATCGCGGTGCGACGGTGGCGCTGGATACGGCAGTAGCGCAGCCGCAGGCCTTGCTCGCGGCAGCGTCGNNTGCTGGACAGCCGCTCGACACTGACGATTGCGTCCTATCAGGGCGGCAGCTTACGCGCCGAGGCGCTCGCGCTGCCGGTGCAGGAGGCACTGGCGCGCTTTCGCCAGGCGGGCCTGCACCCGCGCGAACTGGAATGGCGGATGGTCGGCGGCGAAGGCGTGCTGCAGGCACTGGACGGCAACGGCGACAGCCGCGTGCTGTCGGTGAGCGAAACCGCCGAGCCGCTGCAACGCCTGCCGGAAAGCACCCTGCGCCGGGCCGTTCAGGCGATGGCGCCGAATACCGCGTTCGATCTCGACGAGCTGCGGGCCTACGACTTCTACTACTTCGCCCGCGCCGAGCAGAGCATGAATGGCGGCCTGCAACGGCCGCTGCCGGTGCTGCGCGTGCGCTTCGAGGATGCCGCCGGCAGCTGGCTGCACATCGACCCCCGCAGCGGCGCGCTGCTGGAGCAACTCGACGAACGCCGGCGCCTGGCGCGCTGGCTGTTCAACCTGCTGCACAGCTGGGATTGGCAGCCGCTGCTGGAGCGCCCACTGCTGCGCGAGGTGCTGATGCTGGCCTTCAGCCTCGGCGGGCTGGTGATCAGCGTCAGCGGCGTGGTGCTCGGCTGGCGACGGCTGCGGCGCTGGGGCTGAGCGCCGGAATCAGCCGCGGCCAGTGGACTTCCTGGCGGACGGCAGCAGGTGCGAGAACACCGCCTGCAGGTCGTCCGAAGGGTTGTCTTCCTCGAAGTTGAGCTTGTCGTCGACGCTGTCCATGTGGCGCATCATCAGCGCCACGGCGGTATCGGCGTCGTGCGCTTCGATGGCGTCGATCAGCCGCAGATGCTCCTCGTCCGAGCAGTGCGCCTGGTTGCGCTTCTCGTAGAGGGCGATGATCAGCGAGCTTTGCGAGATCAGGCTGCGCAGGAAGCCGATCAGCGGCACGTTGCCGGCCACCTTGGCGAGCTTGAGGTGGAATTCGCCGGACAGGCGGATGCCGGTGCCGCGGTCGCCGCGGACGAAGCAGGCATGTTCCTCGGCCACGCACTGGCGCAGCTCGGCGACCTGCGCGGCGCTGGCGCGCTCGCAGGCGAGCTCGGTGATCGCCCGCTCGATCATTCGGCGCGCGTAGAAAATCTGACGCGCCTCGTCCGCCGTCGGGCTGGCCACCACCGCGCCGCGATTGGGCCGCAGCAGCACCACGCCCTCATGCCCGAGCCGCGACAGCGCCCGACGGATCACCGTGCGGCTGACGCCGAAGATGGCGCCGAGCGCTTCCTCGCTGAGCTTGGTAGCCGGCGCCAGGCGCTGTTCGAGGATGGCATCGAAGATGTGCGCATAAACCCCCTCGTCCTGGGTCCCGCTGCGGCGCTTGGCGCTGCTGACTTTCTTGCTCCGAGGCTGCGACTCTGGATTCATGCTGGTATCCGCGAACTGCCCGGCCGTGGGCCCGCGATGGCGGCCGACTTGCTCGAAGCAGGAAGAATGGGTGTGCACATTGTACACAGATGGGTTGTGAAACCGGGTACAGGCAATGTTGGCGAACAAGTTCGCCCCTACGGTTGCACTCCGCGTCGTGGGCCAGCCATGGGCCTTAGGGCCGTAGGGCGGTGGGTTAGCGACATGAGCGCGGCCACCGCTTTATCGAGAGCCGTCGCCGCGCAACCCGCCGGACGGAGCCTCCGCTCAGGGCGCCGCCAGGTGGGCCATGAGTATCTGGTGGGCTGAAGCCCGCCCTATGAGCGCACGGCCAGCGGCTCGTCACCGTGCACTTTACCCGGGCGCCTGGGCGCGGGCCGCCCCGATTCGGGTCGCGATGATGCGCGCCGAAATCGAGTCGTAGGGCAGGCGCAACCCGCGTATCCCGGCATACATCTACGCCCAAACGCAGGTTTCACCCCCGGCATAAGCGGGACTAACTGCCGCGGTAGGTCGAGTAGCTGTACGGCGAGATCAGCAGCGGCACGTGGTAGTGCTCCTGGGCGGCGTCGATGCCGAAGCGCAGCACCACCACGTCGAGAAACGCCGGCTCGCCCAGGGCGATGCCACAGGCGCGGTAGTAGTCGCCGGCATGGAAATGCAACTGGTAGATGCCCGAGCGATAGCCCTCGCCCTCCAGCAGCGGCGCGCCGCAGCGGCCGTCGTCGTTGCTGCGCGTGGTGGTCAGCAGGTGCAGTTCGGCGCCTTCGACGCGGTACAGCTCGATCAGGATGTCGCGGCCAGGGCGGCCCTGCGAGGCATCCAGTACGTGGGTGGTCAGTCGTCCCATTGCGATTCGCGGCCGCGCCGCGCCTCCTGCAGATGTGTGCCGCCGGTACGGGCGGGTTGAATGGATAGCGGTGGATTGTTGCACAGCCCGGCAGCCGGCGGAGCTTGCAACCGACGCCAGCCGGATTCGCCAGGAAATCAAGCCTGCTGCGGCTTTCGCAGAAAACTCCTGACCATGTAGGCAAGTTTTTTGCTACGGTTTTCCGTCATCCGCAAGCCGAGTTTCGCCGCGCGATAACTGTTCGCAAAGTATAACCAAATCTGTATACAATTTCTCCACGCACGTACCTCAACTATTCCAAGGACAGCTGCCGTGAGTGCCGAATACCCCCGCGACCTGATCGGTTACGCCGATCAACCCCCTCATCCGCATTGGCCCGGCGAGGCGCGCATCGCCCTCTCCTTCGTGCTCAATTACGAGGAAGGTGGCGAGCGCAACATCCTTCACGGCGACAAGGAGTCCGAGGCGTTCCTCTCCGAGATGGTCGCCGCGCAGCCGCTGCAGGGCGCACGCAACATGAGCATGGAGTCGCTCTACGAATACGGCAGCCGCGCCGGCGTCTGGCGCCTGCTCAAGCTGTTCGAGGCGCACGCCATCCCGCTGACAGTCTTCGCCGTGGCCATGGCCGCGCAGCGTCATCCGGCGGTGATCCGCGCTATGGTCGCCGCCGGCCACGAGATCTGCAGCCACGGCCTGCGCTGGATCGACTACCAGTACATGGACGAAGCCCAGGAGCGCGAGCACCTCGACGAAGCCGTGCGCATCCTCACCGAGCTTACCGGCGAACGCCCGCTCGGCTGGTACACCGGTCGCACCGGGCCGAACACCCGGCGCCTGGTGCGCGAGGAAGGAGGCTTCCTCTACGACTCGGACACCTACGACGACGACCTGCCCTACTGGGACCCGGAAAGCACCGACAAGGCGCATCTGGTGATCCCCTACACCCTCGACACCAACGACATGCGCTTCACCCAGGTGCAGGGTTTCAACAAGGGCGACGACTTCTTCCAGTACCTCAAGGACGCCTTCGACGTGCTCTACGCCGAAGGCGAAGCCGGCGCGCCGAAGATGCTCTCCATAGGCATGCACTGCCGCCTGCTCGGTCGCCCGGCGCGACTGGCCGCGCTGCAGCGCTTCCTCAACTACGTGAAGGGCCACGACAAGGTCTGGTTCGCTCGCCGCGTCGACATCGCCCGCCACTGGCACGCCACCCATCCGTTCAAGGGAGGCCAGGCATGAGCCGCTTCCAGAGCATCACGCCGTCGACGCTGGATCGCGCCGCCTTCATCGCCGCCTTCGCCGACATCTACGAACACTCGCCGTGGGTTGCCGAGCGTACCTTCGACCAGGGCGTGGAGGCGGGTTTCGACGAAGTCGAAGTGCTGCAGGCGCGGATGGCCGCCGTGCTGTTCGCCGCCAGCCACGCCGAGCAGTTGGCCCTGATCAACGCCCACCCGGACCTGGCCGGCAAGGCCGCCGTGCGTGGCGAGCTGACCGCCGCGTCCACCTCGGAACAGTCCGGCGCCGGCATCCATGAATGCACCGCCGAGGAGTTCGCCCGTTTCACCGAACTCAACGACGCCTACAAGGCGCGCTTCGGCTTCCCCTTCATCATGGCGGTGAAGGGCAGCAACCGGCACCAGATCCTCGCTGCCTTCGAGGAACGCATCCACCACTCGCCAGAGCAGGAATTCGCCCGCGCCCTGGCCGAAATCAACAAGATCGCGCTGTTCCGCCTGCAGGCGCTGTAACGGCCAAAACCGACGAGAAGACCATGAAGACCTACGCCGCTCCCTTCGAGAAATACCTCAACCTTGCCGACGCCCGCCTCGGCACCAAGGCCCTGTCGGTCACCGACGACTGGTTCGCCGACGTCAACCGCCTGTTCCAGCCGACTCCGGCGGTCTGGAAGGAAGGCGTGTTCGATGACAACGGCAAGTGGATGGACGGTTGGGAGTCGCGCCGCAAGCGCTTCGAAGGTTATGACAGCGCGGTGATCCGCCTCGGCATCGCCGGCTCGATCAAGGGCGTCGACATCGACACCAGCCACTTCACCGGCAACTACCCGCCGTCGGCCTCGCTGGAAGCCTGCTTCATCGCCGAGGGCGATCCGAGCGACGCCACCGAGTGGACCGAAGTGCTCTCCGCAGTCGAACTGCAGGGCAACAGCCACCACTACCACGCCATCGCCGACGACCGCGCCTGGACCCACCTGCGCTTCAACATCTACCCGGACGGCGGCGTTGCCCGCCTGCGCGTCTACGGCATCCCGCACCGCGACTGGTCCGCGCAGAGCGCCGACGAGCAGATCGACCTCGCCTCGGCGCTCAACGGCGGCCGCGCGCTGGCCTGCTCCGACGAGCACTACGGCAGCATGGGCAACCTGCTCAACCCCGGCCGTGGGGTGAACATGGGCGACGGCTGGGAAACCGCACGCCGCCGTACGCCAGGCAACGACTGGGTGATCATCGCCCTCGGCCATCCGGGCGAGATCGAGCGGATCGTCGTCGACACCCTGCACTTCAAGGGCAACTACCCGGACAGCTGCTCGATCCAGGCGGCGTTCGTCAAAGGCGGCACCGACAGCCAGATCGAGACCCAGAGCCTGTTCTGGCGCGAACTGCTGCCCAGCCAGAAGCTGCAGATGCACCAGGAACACGAATTCGCCGAACAGATCGCCAAGCTCGGCCCGATCACCCACGTGCGCATGAACGTGTTCCCGGACGGTGGCGTCAGCCGCCTGCGCCTGTTCGGCAAACTGGCGAAGTAAGCACGAACCGCCCCTCTCCCACCGGAGAGGGGCGTTCATCGAGAAGGCAGAAAACGCATGCGCAAACTGATCATCGAGCCTCTGACCAAGGAAGCCTTCGCGCCCTTCGGCGACGTCATCGAAACCGAAGGCAGCGATTACTTCATGATCAACAACGGCTCCACCCGCCGCTATCACAAGCTGGCGACGGTGGAGACCAACCTGCCCGAGGACCAGGCGATCATCAGCATCTTCCGCGCCGAGGCGCTGGCGATGCCGCTGACCATCCGCATGCTCGAACGCCACCCGCGGGGCAGCCAGGCCTTCGTCCCGCTGCTCGGCAAACCGTTCCTGGTGGTGGTCGCCCCGCTCGGCGACACGCCCGACCCGGCGCAGGTGCGCGCCTTCATCAGCGATGGCCGGCAGGGCGTGAACTACCGCCGCGCCGTCTGGCATCACCCGGTACTGGCGATCGCCGCGCAGGACGATTTCCTGGTGGTCGACCGCAGCGGTGCCGGCAACAACTGCGACGAACACTTTTTCGACGAGAGCGAGCAGCTGCTCCTCGACCCCGAGCTTTGAAGGACTGGCAGCCGCCGCTGCAGGCATGAGGTAGAAATCTTGGAAGCACATTTGACCGAATGGCTGAACCTGACCATTCGCTGGATACACATGATCGTCGGCGTCGCCTGGATCGGCGCCTCCTTCTATTTCGTCTGGCTGGAGAACAACCTCGACCGGCGCAATCCGCGCGAAGGCTTGTCCGGCGACCTCTGGGCGATCCACGGCGGCGGCATCTACCACCTGGAAAAATACAAGCTCGCGCCGCCGCAGATGCCAGAGAACCTGCACTGGTTCAAGTGGGAGGCCTATAGCACCTGGCTGTCCGGCTTCGCCCTGCTGCTTGTGGTCTACTACCTCAATCCGGGCGTCTACCTGCTGGCACCGGGCAGCTCGCTGAGCCCGGCGCAGGCGGTGATGGTCGGCATCGGCGCGCTGATCGCCGGCTGGTTCATCTACGACCTGCTCTGCGAATCCGCCCTCGGCAAGCACCCGGCGCTGCTCGGCCTGACCCTGTTCGTGCTAATCGTGTTCGCCGCCTGGGGCTTCTCCCAGGTGTTCAGCGGCCGCGCCGCCTACATCCATACCGGCGCGCTGATCGGCACCATCATGGTCGGCAACGTGTTCCGCACCATCATGCCGGCGCAGCGCGCGCTGGTGGCCGCCATCGAGCAGAACCGCGAACCCGACCCGGCGCTGCCGGCCAAGGGCCTGTTGCGCTCGCGGCACAACAACTATTTCACCCTGCCGGTGCTGTTCATCATGATCAGCAACCACTTCCCGAGCACCTACGGCAATCACTACAACTGGCTGATCCTCGCCGCCATCTCCGTGCTCGCCGTGCTGGTCCGCCACTACTTCAACACCCGCCACGCCACCGGCAAGTTCGCCTGGGCGCTGCCACTGGCCGCGCTGGGCATGATCAGCCTGGCGTTCGTGACCTCGGGAAAACTCAGCACACCTGCCACCGCACCAGTCGCACTGCCAGCGACCTCGCAGCAGGCGCCGGCGATGAGCGAGTTCGACAAGGTCAGTGGAGTGATTCACGAGCGCTGCACGGTCTGCCATTCGGCGCAACCGACCAGCCCGCTGTTCAGCGCAGCGCCAGCCGGAGTGATGTTCGATACGCCGCAGCAGATCCAGCAGATGGCGCCGCGCATCCAGGCGCAGGCGGTGGCGAGCCAGATCATGCCGCTGGGCAACATCACCCAGATGACCCAGCAGGAACGCGACCTGATCGGCGCCTGGATCGCCAATGGCGCGAAAACCGGCAACTGATAATCAAGGGAAAGCGTGGGCAACCCACGCTGAGCGCTGGAACTGCACATACCCGTAGGGGCGAACTTGTTCGCCTGCCTCGGGCTGCAAGGCGAACAAGTTCGCCCCTACAAGAGAAACCCGGCGATCTGATCGGCATCGAAGGGCCAGTTCAGCTCATCGCCGGTGTCGCAACGGCGCAGGACCGGAATGGAAAGCCCGTACCTGTCGACCCAATCCTCGCGCTCGGCGATATCGATCAGCTCGACCAGCAGCCCGTGTTCGACGAACGGCATCAGTATCTCTTCCGCCACCTCGCACAGATGGCAGCCCAAAGTCCCCAGAAGCTGGCACTCCGGAACCATTTCACACCTCCCGCCAATGATCTCGCCGCAGTCTAACACCGGCTGTCCAAGCGGCCTGCCGGGCTGCTAGGATTCGATCCGCACATGGAACAGTGGCGCGCTTAGAATTCGGGGGAGGACGTTGGTTCCCTGTCTGGATCTCTTTCCCGGGTCGCCGTGGCCCTTTGGTAAGACCGGACAAGCCGACTAAAGTCTAAGCGCCTTGATAGTTACTACATGTTTTATTTCATCGCGCCGTAACCGGTCGGTCAGGAATCGACCAGCATCTACTCGAGGAGACAACAATAATGAGCAGCACCCCACTTGCCCGCGCTATCGCTCTCGCAGCCCTGGGCGCCAGCATCGCAGTGCCCTCCCTGGCCCAGGCCGAATTCCTGAAGGACAGCAAGGCCAGCATTGGTTTGCGCAACTTCTATTACAACAACGATAACCATGACAGTGGCGCCACCGTCCAAGACGAAAAAGACTGGGCCCAGGCGTTTCGTTTCGACTACATCTCCGGCTTCACCGAAGGCACCGTGGGTTTCGGCCTGGACGTAACCGGGAACCTGGCGGTGAAACTCGATGGCGGCCAAGGCAACCACCCGAACAACAGCAGCTTCATGCCCAGCGACACCGACGGCGGTGGCAAGGACAACTGGAGCCATGCGGGCGCCAACGCCAAGCTGCGCCTGTCCAAGACCGAACTCCGCGCAGGCAATGCCCTGCAGCCGATGCTGCCGGTGGTGCTGACCAACGATTCCCGCGTCATGTCGCAACTCTATGACGGCGGCATGCTGACCTCGAAAGAGTTCGACGATTTCACCCTGACCGCCGGCCAGCTCGGCCATGTGATCGGCCGCGCCTCGGACAACTGGACCTCGCTGTCCGTCGCGGGCGGCACCCGGGGTAGCAACCAGTTCCGCTTCGCCGGTGGCGACTGGAAGGTCAACAAAGAGCTGACCCTGCAGTACTACTACGCCAACCTGGAAAACTACTACAACCAGCACTTCGCCGGCCTGACCCACGTATATCCGATCAACGACAACCAGTCGTTCAAGACCGATCTGCGCTACTTCAAGTCCAGCGACGACGGCAAGAATGGCGAGCCGGGTTATGCCTTCAGCAACAACGGTGGTTATGCCAAGAATGCAGGTGAAGTAGATAACACCACCTGGAGCGCCATGTTCACCTACAGCCTGGGCGGACATGCACTGATGCTCGGCCACCAGCGCGTATCGGATGACGGCGGTTTCGTCTGGCTGAACCAGGGTGGCGTGAACGACGGCAACGGCCGTCCGGAAGGCAACGCGGGTTCCGACTTCTACCTGTTCACCAACGCCGTGGTGAACCAGTTCGCCCGTGCGGGTGAGCAGTCTACCTTTGGCCAGTACAGCTACGACTTCGCCAAGGTAGGTATCCCGGGTCTGAAGGCATCGATTGCCTACATCAGCGGCGACAACATCAAAGATGACCCAGCGCGGAACACCCCTGGGGTCACCGGCTTCGACGGTATAGGCGGCGATCACAAAGAGTGGGAACGCGACGAGCGCATCGACTACGTGTTCCAGGAAGGCGCGCTTAAAGGCTTCGGCGTCACCCTGCGTCACGGCGCCTATCGTGGCTATGCTGGTGCAGCCAACGCCGACACCGACCAGACCCGCCTGATCTTCAACTACACCCTGCAACTGATGTAATCGGCCGCAGAAAGAAGCCCGCCTCACGGCGGGCTTTTTTTTGTCTGCGGGAAAACAGCTCGAAGACTTCCGGCATGACAAAGCGGCGCATAATCCTCACTATCGTCGTGAGCGCACTGCAGACCGCTCCTGCGCAGGGCAGCCGGGTGCGGATGCGCACCAGGATGGCCCAGCGTCGAAGGGGAACCTTGCCCGTGGCAGGGGCTCGAACGATGGAGACACTCAACAGCGGCGAAAGCCCCAAGGAGATTGACGTGGCCGTACAAGACACCCTGAACCCTTCCGTTAACGACGAACTGGACCCCCTCGCGCAGATCGACGTGCCCGAGCACAAGCGCAACCTGCGCGATGCCCAGGAAGCGCTGGCCGCCGAGTTCCAGACCCTGATCGCCGATACCGAGCGCCTGATGCACCACACCAAAGAAGTCGCCGGCGCCCAGGCGGAAGAGCTGCGTTTCAAGATCAACGAGAACATCACCCGCGCCAAGGGCATGCTCAAGGAGCGCGAGGTCATCTACCGCGACAAGGGCAAGGCCGCTCTCGAAACGACCGAGGAATACGTGCACCTGCACCCGTGGCAGTCGATCGGTATCGCGGCAGGGGTTGGCTTCCTGCTTGGCCTGATCAGCCGCCGCTAAGGAGAATCCATGGACGCTTCGCCATCGGATAACGCCCCCAAGCCTTCGCTGAAGAAGCTTGGCGGAGCGTTCGTCGGACTCATGCAGGGCCACCTGGAACTGATCGGGATCGAGCTTCAGGAAGAGAAATCGAGAACCTTCCAGCTGTTCATCTTTTCCGGACTCAGCCTGTTCTTCGGCCTGCTGGTGATGATCGGCATCTCGGCGGCAATTCTGATCGGCTTCTGGGACAGCTACCGGCTCGCCGCCATCATCGGCCTCTGCGTCGTGTATGGTCTGGGCCTGATCATCTGCGTGCTGAGGGCGATCCGTCTTGCCGAAGTGGCCAGCGTGCCGTTCCAGGCCACGGTCGAGGAACTGGCGCGCAATCGGGAGCGACTTCTGCCATGAGCAGCCTTTCCAGTTCCACCCGCCGGGCGATGCGCAAGGACCTGGTCCGCCTGCGCATGGAAATGCACCGGCAGCAGCTGCTCTACCACTCGCAGCCGCTGTCGCACCCTTTCCAGCAGGCGAAGCAGTTCATGTCTGCGCGCAGCTCCGCGTCGGCGAGCAAGACACCGCTGGTGATCGGCGCGGGAATCGTACTCACGCTGTTCGGTAAACGCCTGGGCATGCTGGGCAAGATCGCGCGACTCGGGCTGGCTGTCTATCCGCTGGTCAAAGCCTTCAGCAGCGTCGAGAAAAAGACTGTGGTCGTCGAGCGTCCGGTAGTGCGACGTTAAGAACGCGGCCGGCGCTGCGCTGGCCGCATTCTTGCAAAACAGTCGGAAACAATTCGGCCATATTTCGTTACCATGCCTTTGAATTGTCTCCATTTCTCAGATCAAGGATGCGTCCGTGATAAACGGGCAAGCAGTCGCATTTTTCCAACCGTTCATAGACACCGCCACGGGCCTGATCGCCGGTGTCGAAGCGCTCGGCCGGTTGCGCCAGGAAGACGGTACCGCGCTGTCGGTCGGTCCCCTCTTCGTTGACCCGAAAGTCTCCCCCAGCGCGTTGCGCCGACTCGACCGCGAGATACGCGACAACGCCCTTAGTCGTCTGGACGAAGTGCCGGCGGACTGGTTCCTCAGCATCAACATTTCGCCGCGCTGGATCAGCCGGCTGCGCCCCAGCCAGCCGCTGCCCAGCCTCAAGCAGCTGCGTGCGCGCGGCATTCCGCCGGAGCGCATCGTCTTCGAGATCACCGAACTGGGCGGCGCCAGCCTGCGCCTGCCGGACGTGGTGCGGCGCTATCGCGAAGCCGGCGCACGCATCGCCATCGACGACTTCGGCGCAGGCTACTCGCAGCTGGATCGCGTACTCGCCCTGCAGCCGGACATCCTCAAGCTCGACATGCGTCTGTTCCAGGAAGCCGCGCGCGGCGGGCCGAGTGGCGAGGTGGTCAAGGCGCTGGCGCAGATGGCCGAGAAGACCGGCTGCTGGATCATCGCCGAGGGCGTCGAGACCGAAGCCGAGCTGGATTTCGCCCTGGAATGTGGCGCCCGCTACGTGCAGGGCTATCTGTTCGCCAAGCCGGAAGAGAACTTCTTCCCTTCGGATGCCTTCGTCGAACGCTTCGCCGCGCTGCGCGACCACTACGTGCAGCGCAAGCTGGCCGAGCGCGCGCGCCTGGTGGCGCTGCGTCAGCAACTCACGCAACTGATGAGCACGCTGCGCGTCCTCGCCGCGGAAGGCTTCCCCTGCGCCATTCCGGCGCCCACCGAGTATCCCTGGCTGCTGCGGGTCTACGAATGCGACCGTCACGGCACCCAGGTCAGCCCCAACCTGGAATGGCGCAACGGCGCCTGGCACGAGGACGATCGCTACCTGAACCACAACTGGTCGTGGCGCCCGTACTTCTACCAGTTGCTCGCCGAAGGCTGGGAAGAGCGCCGGCTGACGCTGTCCAGCACCTACCGCGACGCCACCACCAACCAGTACTGCCTGACCGCCGGGCTGTTCATCGACAACGGCAAGCGCCTGCTGCTGGTGGACATCGACGCCGCCGGACTCTGATCGCTCCTGCAACCGGGCCGACCGTAGCCGGTCGGCCCGGCTTGAATAGGCCGCCCGTAACCGGGAAGCTAGCCATCCATTCATCGAAGATGAGTACCCGCTTTGGATTGGCAGACCCTGCTCACCCGCGAACGCCTCGGCAAGTCCCTGCAAAGCAGCGAAGAGCTCGGACGCAGCCCCTTCCACAAGGACCACGACCGGATCATCTTCTCCGGCGCCTTCCGCCGCCTGGGGCGCAAGACCCAGGTCCACCCGGTCACCAGCAACGACCATATCCATACCCGCCTGACCCACTCGCTGGAGGTCAGCTGCGTCGGCCGCTCGCTGGGCATGCGTGCCGGCGAGGTGCTGCGCGACGAGCTGCCGGACTGGTGCGACCCCGCCGACCTGGGAATGATCGTACAGTCGGCCTGCCTGGCTCACGACATCGGCAATCCACCGTTCGGCCACTCCGGCGAGGACGCCATCCGCCACTGGTTCCTGCAGGCCGCCGGGCGCGGCTGGCTGGACGACATGAGCGAGGTCGAGCGCGCCGACTTCCTCAATTTCGAGGGCAACGCCCAGGGTTTCCGCGTGCTCACCCAGCTGGAATACCACCAGTTCGACGGCGGCACGCGGCTCACCTACGCCACCCTCGGCACCTACCTCAAATACCCCTGGACCTCGCGCCACGCGCAGTCGCCGGGCTACAAGAAGCACAAGTTCGGCTGCTACCAGAGCGAGCTGCCGCTGCTCGAGCAGATCGCCGCCAAGCTCGGCCTGCCGCTGCTCGAGGAGCAGCGCTGGGCGCGTCATCCGCTGGTCTACCTGATGGAGGCGGCGGACGACATCTGCTACGCGCTGATCGATCTGGAAGACGGCCTGGAGATGGAGCTGCTCGACTACAGCGAGGTCGAGGAACTGCTGCTCGACCTGGTCGAAGGCGACGTGCCGGAAACCTACCGCCAGCTCGGGCCGAAGGACTCGCGCCGGCGCAAGCTGGCGATCCTGCGCGGCAAGGCCATCGAGCACCTGACCAACGCCGCGGCCCAGGCTTTCGTCGAACAGCAAAGCGCCCTGCTTGCCGGTAACCTGCACGGCGATCTGGTCGAGCACATGCAGGGCGCGGCGAAGCACTGCGTGCTGTGCGCCAAGGCCATCGCGCGGGAAAGGATCTTCCAGGACAAACGCAAGACGCTGCATGAGATCGGCGCCTACACGACCCTGGAAATCCTCCTCAACGCCTTCTGCGGCGCGGCGCTGGAACAGCACGGCGGGCGCACGCCGTCGTTCAAGCACCAGCGGATTCTCGACCTGCTCGGCAACAGCGCCCCGCGCCCCGACGGCTCGCTGCACCACTCGTTCCTGCGCATGATCGACTTCATCGCCGGGATGACCGACAGCTACGCCAGCGAAATGGCGCGGGAAATGACCGGCCGCTCGGCGCCGGTCTGAACGCGGACAGGGCCGGAGGGAACGACAGCGACACGCCATCAGTCTATGAGCGCTGATGCGCCGAAAGGCCACAACAACAAAGCCGCGCCCTTCGACGCGCGGCAGCCTGAACGGGGAAACCGGCACCGATGCACAGGGTTTTTCGCACAAGCCTGACTTGGAAAGCGCTTCCGCCCGCCTGGGGGCCTGCGCTGGTGGCGGGCATCGGTTGCGGATTGCCACTGCTGCTCGGCCTGTTCAGCGCCCATCCGGGCTTTCTCTGGGCCTCGGTCGGCGCCTTCCAGGCGTCCCAGGCCAATCCACTGCACCGCCTGGGCATGCTGCGCATGCTCCTGCTGATCGCCCTCGGCGCCTGCAGTGCGGCGCTGGGCTTCTGGGCGGCGCCCTGGCCGACCGCCAGCCTGCTGCTGTTCTCCGCCTTCGGACTGCTGCTCGCCTGGCTGCAACGCTTCGGCAACGAATCCGGCAAGCTGGGTGTCGGCCTCGCGGTGTGCCTGAGCCTCGGGCATGGCCAGCAGGCGATGGGCGCGCTGCACAATCCCTACGCAGTAGCGGCGTTGTTCGTGCTCGGCGGCCTCTGGGTCACCCTGCTCGCCTTCGCCCTGCGCGGCGCCCACGGCCTGCGCATGTGGCCGCGCCTGCCGCGCTTCGTTTCGCTGCTCAAGGTGCTGCGCCGTCATGCCCGGCGCCTTCCGCGTCGCGAATGGCGCCTGCATGCGCTGGGCTGCACGCTGGCCTGCGGGCTCGGCGGCCTGCTGGTGAACCTGGCCCATCTGCCGCGCGGCTACTGGCTGACGGTGGCGATCATCACCACCCTGCAGCTGGAATTCCACAACAGCCTGGTGCGCGCCGTGCAGGCCAGCGCCGCCAGCCTCGCCGCCGCCGCGCTGCTGGTGTTCATCGGCCACAGTCTGCAGAGCCCGGCAATGATGGTCAGTGCCCTGTTGCCGCTGATCGTTCTGAGCCGTGCCTTCCAGGTCAACCATTACGGACTGTTCGTGCTGCAGACGACGTTCTGCTTCGTACTGCTCTCGGAGAGCCTGTCGCGCGACTGGCATCTGCCGGGCGTGCGTCTGCTCAACTCGTTGCTCGGGGTGGCGGTGGCGTTGCTGGTGGCCCAGTTGATCGACCTGCTGCGCAAGCGTCTGGGCAAGGAAGCGAAACCGGCGGACGCCGGCGAAAGGCGGGAGTGAAACGCTGCTGCAAGCGCGGGCGCATTCCCCGGGGGAACCGCGCCCGCGCCCGAATGGTTACGCCGGGTTGATCGGGTTTTCCGGGTACCAGACGTCCATCAGAGGGCTGAGTTTGTATTCGCTCAGTTCGCTGCGACCCTTCAGCCAGGCTTCGACCTGGGCGCGCTGTTCTTCGTTGACCGAACCGCGCTTGCCGAGGCAGACGAAGCCGTAGTCGTCGCCGCCGACGTAGCTCAGGTCGTTCGCCGCGATGGCGTCGTCGAGGAAGCCGTCGAGGAAATGGTCGATCGCTTTGTCGTCGAGGCCGTCTTTGTAGGTCAGGTTCAGCTCGAAGCCCAGCTCCTGGAATTCATCGACGCAGAGTTTCTTGCGCAGGCGGCGGGAACGATTGGTAGCCATGGAGTAAGTCCTCGGGAGTGATAAACGCGCGGCACTCTAGCAGTTTAGCCGCCGCCGCGCCCGCCTCCATGAAGGTGGACGGAAATAAACGCCGGCTCAATCATCGTTCGGCAGCGCTGCGGCCTTCGGGCATAATGCGGCCACTTCCCTGAACGATGTGGGAACCTCCCCCTATGCCACGCTTCGCTTTTTCTCTTCTGCCCATGACTCGAACTTTTCGCCGCCTGGCGCTCGCCAGCCTGCTGCCCCTGGCCATTGCCGCACCCTCCATCAGCTTCGCCGCGAGCATCAGCACCGCGCTGCCGGACAAGGTTCAGCAGGCGCTGAAGGCCAACAAGATTTCCCCCAACTCCCTCTCGCTGGTGGCCATACCGCTCAACGGCCCAGGCCAGACCACCATCTACAACGCCGACGTCTCGGTGAATCCGGCGTCCACCATGAAACTGGTGACCACCTACGCGGCTCTGGAAATGCTCGGCCCGACCTACCAGTGGAAAACCGAGTTCTACGCCGACGGCCAGCTCAAGGACGGCGTGCTCAACGGCAACCTCTACCTCAAGGGTGGCGGCGACCCGAAGCTGAACATGGAGAAGCTCTGGCTGCTCATGCGTGACCTGCGCGCCAACGGTGTGCAGAAGGTCACCGGCGACCTGGTGCTCGACCGCAGCTACTTCGTGCAGCCGAACCTGCCGGAATTCAACGACGACGGCGGCGACAGCAACAAGCCGTTCCTGGTGCGCCCGGATTCGCTGCTGATCAACCTCAAGGCGATGCGCTTCATCGCCCGCACCGACGACGGCAGGGTCTCGGTCGCGGTGGAACCGCCGATGGCCAACGTGCAGATCGACAACCGCGTCAAGCCGCTGAAGACCAGCAAGTGCAAGACCTACCCGGATGTCGTCTACAACTCGGTGCAGAACCCAAACGGCGGCGTCACCGTCACCGCCACCGGCGAACTGGCCGAGGGCTGCAGCGCGCAGACCTACCTCTCGCTGCTCGATCACAAGGACTACGCCGCCGGCGCGGTGCGCGCGATCTGGCAGGAACTGGGCGGCAGCATCATCGGCGGCAACCGCGTCGACGTGGTGCCCAAGGATGCGCGCCTGCTGGCGCGCGCCTACTCGCCGGACCTGGTCGAAGTCATCCGCGACATCAACAAGTTCAGTAACAACACCATGGCCCAGCAGCTGTTCCTCAGCCTCGGCGCACAGTTCCGCAACGACGCCGATGGCGACGACGGCAAGGCCGCGCAACGCGTGGTGCGCCAGTGGCTGGGGGAGAANNTGGTGCGCCAGTGGCTGGCGAAGAAGGGGCTGACCGCGCCGCATCTGGTGATGGAGAACGGCTCCGGGCTGTCGCGCGACGAGCGGGTCAGCGCCCGCGAGATGGCGACGCTGCTGCAGGCCGCGTGGGGCAGCCGCTATGCGGCGGAGTACATCTCCTCACTGCCGCTGGCGGCGATGGACGGGACGATGCGCAAGCGCCTGCACAAGACCTCCCTGGTCGGCGAAGCGCACATCAAGACCGGCACGCTGAACAACGTGCGCGCCATCGCCGGCTTCAGCCGCGACATCAACGGCAATACCTGGGCCGTGGTGGCGATCCTCAACGATCCGCGTCCCTGGGGCGCCTCCTCGGTGCTCGACCAGATTCTCGTCGAGCTGTACCGCCAGC
>DIEE01000035.1 GCA_002418465.1 Pseudomonas sp. UBA5782
CGCCGGAGTCGCGGTGAGGCGCTGGCCGCTGCTGGCCTGGCTGGCGCTGGCGCCGGTGGCCGCGGCGCAGGCCGGCGAAGAGCTGATCCAGGGCCTGGTCATCGACAGCACCATTTCGCGCTTCGGCCATGACTTCTACCGCGCCTTCAGCGACCGCCTGGTGGACACCACCGAGATGGACTTCAACCTGGTGGTGCGCGAGCGGCCGTCGGCGCGCTGGGGCAGCCTGATCTGGGTCGAACAGGACCAGCGCGTGCTCTACCGCCAGTTTCTCCAACCGAACAACCTGCAGGTGACGGATTCGGCCTACGCGGCGGCCGAACAGGTCGTCGAAGCCATCGCGCGCCGGCGACTCGAGGATTTGCTGCAAGACAACACCGACATGGAGAGGGACGAGCTATGACACGCCATCGCTTCACCTGGCATTCCCGCCTTGGCCTGCTGGCGGCGCTGGCCGGCGGCGCCCAGGCCACCGAACTGGTCTATACGCCGGTCAATCCGTCCTTCGGCGGCAACCCGCTGAACGGCTCCTACCTGTTGAACAACGCCATCGCCCAGGACCGCCACAAGGACCCGGACATTTCCGGCGGCAGCAGCCTCTCGGCGCTGGAGCGCTTCACCAGCCAACTGGAATCGCGGCTGCTTTCGCAGGTGCTGGCCAACGTCAACGATGGCAGCTCGGGCACGCTGTCCACCGACCAGTTCATCGTCAACATCGTCGATGACTCCGGCACCCTGACCGTGCAGATCACCGATCGCGCCACCGGCGAGATTTCGGAAATCTCCATCAGCGGCTTCGACGCTCCGTGATCCGCCCGCGCGAGACCTCATCCATGAAACGCCAAGCGCTTGTCCTTCTGCTGTGTGCCGGTCTGCTCCAGGGCTGCTCGGTGCACGACCCGATGCCCGCCGAGCAGCACGCCGCGCCGACCCTCACCCCGCGCGCCTCGACCTACTACGACCTGCTCGCGCTGCCGCCGCCGAAAGGCCCCCTGGTGGCGGCGGTGTACGGCTTTCGCGACCAGTCCGGGCAGTACAAGCCGAACCCGTCCAGCTCCTTCTCCACCGCGGTGACCCAGGGCGCCGGCAGCATGCTGGTGGATGCCCTGCAGACCAGTGGCTGGTTCATCGTGCTGGAGCGCGAGGGGCTGCAGAACCTGCTCACCGAACGCAAGATCATCCGCGCCACGCAGAACAAGCCGGACCTGCCGGAAAACCTCGAGCAGACGCTGCCGTCGCTGCAGGCCGCCAACCTGCTGCTCGAGGGCGGCATCGTCGCCTACGACACCAACGTGCGCAGTGGCGGGGAGGGTGCGCGCTACCTGGGGATCGGGGTGTCCGAGGAGTACCGCGTCGATCAGGTGACGGTGAACTTGCGCGCCATCGATACCCGCAGCGGGCGGGTGCTGGCCAACGTGATGACCTCCAAGACCATCTATTCGGTCGGGCGCCAGGCCGGGGTGTTCAAGTTCATCGAGTTCAAGAAGCTGCTGGAGGCCGAATCCGGCTACACCACCAACGAGCCGGCACAGCTCTGCGTGCTCTCGGCGATCGAATCCGCGGTGGTCAACCTGATCGCCCAGGGCATCGAACGGCGGCTGTGGCTGGCGGCCGATGCCAGTGCGATTCCTGGCAGTTCGCTGGCGAAATACCTGGAGGCCGCGCCGGGCCGGGCGACGGTGGCGAAGGCGGCGGGGGATTAATCCCTTTCGGGGCTCGGCGCGGGCATTTTTTCAGCCGATGGGGCGATATCCGCCGCGCTTCGGAAAGGCGAAGAATTGCGCCGTTCGGGCTCGGGGTTGGGTGCGGTATGTGGCGATGGCGGAGCATGTGTGGGGCGCTGGTGCTGGCGCTGTGCGGCATCGGTGCCGGCGCCGCCGACCTGCAGGATAACGCCGACCTGGCGCCCACCAGTGAGCTGTCCCGCGCCGCCGCATCCAGCAGCGCGCGCATCCAGCAGATCGGCCTGGCCAATCGCGCCGCCATCGAGCAGAGCGGCGAGCGGCTCTACGCGCTGATCCGCCAGAGCGGCGCCGCCGAGGAGGCCGCCATCGTCCAGGACGGCGAGGACCTCTCCGCGCAGATCGTCCAGGGTGGCTATGCCAACCGCGCGCGCATCGACCAGCAGGGCAACGACAACCAGGCCGTGATCCGTCAGCTCGGCGCGTACAACGACGCGCGCATCGAGCAGGTCGGCGACGGCTTCAGGGGCAGCATCACCCAGTTCGGCAATCACCAGAACATGCAGGTCCGCCAGTACCGCTGACCGGCACGGACGTCACAACGACAAAACGGAGAATCGACATGCGCGCGCTCATCCCCTTCGCTGCCCTGGCCCTCGCTTTCACCACGCCCTGCGTGCTGGCGGCCACCAGCGCGGTACTCGAACAGAACGGCACCGACAACCAGGCCAGCCTGGACCAGGAAGGCCCCGATCACCACGCTACCCAGACCCAGAACGGCGTGCGCCTGAGCAGCGACATCACCCAGAGCGGTGCCGGCCATACCGCCATCAGCGAACAGAACGCCTGGGACAGCCAGGTGACCATCGACCAGAGCGGTGGCGGCAACTACGGGGCGGTCTATCAGCTCGGTGGCGAGAGCAACGCCGTGGGCCTCAGCCAGGACGGCTATGCCAACAGCGCGACGATCCGCCAGGAGTCGGTGGGCTATGACGTGCTGATCGCCAACACCGCCAACATTACCCAGAGCGGCGCGATCAACAGCGCCGACGTACTGCAGGATGGAGCTGCCAACTGGCTGCAGGCGAGCGCCACCGGTATCGGCAACACCCTGCAGTCGGTGCAGAGCGGCATCGGCACCTCGGCGACCGTCTACCAGGTCGGCGACAACAACGCGGTGTCGGTGAACCAGGACTTCTCCGGTTCCGCGACCCTCAGCCAGAACGGCAACGACAACGTCCTCGCCCTGCAACAGGGCGGCCTGGAAAATCCCCAGGCGACGCTGAGCCAGACCGGCGACGGCAACCGGATGGATGCGACCGTGGAGTTCAAGTTCAACGCGCTGGAGTTCGCCCAGCAGGGCGACGGCAACAGCCTGTTCGTCGAGCAGTCCGGCCGCAACGGCAGCGCCAGCGGCGCCTCGGTGGGCAACGACAACAGCGTCAGCATGGTCCTCGGCGGCGACAACTACGTGGTCAGCATCAATCAGGACGGCGACGCCAACATCGCCACGCTGGACAGCGCCGGTATCGACAACCTCGCCAGCATCGTCCAGAACGGCTCGCTCAACCACGCCAGCATCAGCCAGTCCGGCGGCTTCGACACCTTCACCCCGCAGACCGCGCAGATCACCCAGACCGGCGATGGCAACGTCGCCAGCATCGTCCAGCGCTGAAGATGCGCGGCTGCTTCGCGGCGCTGCTGCTGGGCTGGAGCGCGCTGGTGGCCGCGGCGGATGTTCCGCAGCTGCGCCTGCAGCCGCTGCCGCCGGGGCACGCCGAGCTGGAGCTGTGCTTTCCGGATTTCGGCGCGCCGCTGCGCTTCGAGCTGGAAGTCGACGCCAGCGGCCCGGCGGGTACCAGCAGCAGCCAGCAGCGCGGCGAACTCCCCGCCGGCCAGCCCGCTTGCCCGCTGCACAACCGCCTGAGCGGCGCCCCCGGCACACGCATCGACGCCATCCTGCGCTGGTGGGTAGGCGACGCCGAACCCCAGGCGATGAGCACTTCGCTCGATCTTTAGCAAAAGCCCGCCACCTTGGCTTATCGTTGATAACGGTCGGCGCAGCCACTCCTCGCCGGTCCGGGGCGCTCAATGCCGGGCAACACCCACCGCCGTCCAACCCGCTCTGGCGCAGGCCAGCGCCATCGGCCGACATCCCTCTGTCTGCAACCTCGCAGCGTGCGTATGCCCACGCGCCGATGGCCAGGGACTTATCCGTCCTGAAGCAGGACAGGCGGTGGACGAAGGCGCGTCTTCACAGGCGGTACACACAAGCCGCCTGAAATCCACGGAGCCCGTTCGTATCGCGATGGAATAGCCGTCAAACGTCGGAAAAAGCCGGGAGCTTCCAGGCGGTAACCGGCATACTCCGGCCAAAGCGGAACGTCGCATGGCCTTTGGCCACGGCACAGTTGTCGCCCCGTGCGTCATGCCACGGAGGCAGTCCCATAATAAGAACAGGAGAGTCGCGCGTGCCCCGAGGGAAGATCGCTTCAGTCCCCGAATCCTTTCCCATCTTCGAGTCTTCGGACTTCGCCGGTGAAGGCTCCTTCTATTTCGATCTGGTCCGCCTGGAAGACCACGACGATATCCCGCGTGAATTCCTCCATCGCCACAACTACTACCACCTGCTCTGGATGACCGAGGCGCAAGGCACGCACATTCTCGATTTCGAGCAGTTCGAGGTCCGTGACCATTCCGTGTTCTTCCTCTCGCCCGGCCAGGTGCACACTTGGACCACCTCGGTGAAACCGCGCGGCTTCGTGCTGAATTTCAGCACCGACTTCTTCGCCCAGATGTTTCCGCGCGTCGACGACATCGCCAAGTTCCCGTTCTTCCACCTGACCCGCGGTGCGCCGGCCATCTACCTGACCCGCGATCAGCACGACGGCATGCTGCCGCTGCTGGGCGCGATCGAACGCGAAATGCGTGACCGCCAGGCCGGCCGTTTCGACATCGTCCGCTCCTACCTGCTGATCCTGCTGACGCAGCTTCGGCGTCTGTATCCGGCCGACGAGCAGGGGCGCAGCTCCGGCCCAAGCTACTCGCTGACCAAGCGTTTCGCGCTGCTGATCGAGGAGCACTACCTGAGTTTCGGCTCGATACGGCAGTACGCCGACGCGCTCTGCGTCAGCGAACGCCAACTCAACGAGGCGCTCAAGCGCACCATGGGCCGCACCGCCAGCCGCCTGGTGCAGGAACGCATCGCCCTGGAGGCCAAGCGCCTGCTCAGCAACACCGAACTGAGCACCGCGGAGATCGCCTATCAGTTGAAGTTCGAGGACCCGGCCTACTTCACCCGGTTCGTCAAAAAGCATACCGCCCACACTCCGGGCGACTTCCGCAAGAAGTACTCCAGGCCCCTCGACTGAGCCCTGCGGAAAAGTACAAAACAACGTCTGAACTGTCCTAACGCGGCTCCCGGCGGCCTGCGTACATTCCATCGGAACAAACCCGCGGTCACGCGCCACAAGAACAATTCCGATGACCCAGATTGCACAAATCCCCGCAAGCGCGC
>DIEE01000041.1 GCA_002418465.1 Pseudomonas sp. UBA5782
GCGGCACCAGCGCCACGGCGCGGCGCATGCCGTCCTGCCAGGCGCGCCGCGAGACTTCGCGCGCTTCGTCCTCGGCCGCGAGGCCGAACTGGAACAGCTGCGGCGGGCCGGCCTGGGTCAGGTCGCTGTAATTCAGCGCGAGGGTGGTCAGCGGCAATTGCTGACGTTCGCCCAGCTGCTTGACCAGAGGCTTTTCCAGCGGGCCGATCACCAGTTGCACGCCATCGGCTTGCGCCTGGCGGTAGAACTCGTCCATCGAGGTCAGTTGAGAGCTGTCGTAGAAGGCCACTTGCGGCGGGTTCTGCCCGGCCTGCTGGGCTTCGAACTGGGNNCTGGGCGGCCAGGAAACCGTCGCGCAGGGCGCGGGCCACCGAGGCCAGCTGGCCCTGCTGGGGCAGCAGCAGGGCGACCTTTGTCAGCGGTTGATCGGCCAGTTGCTGCAGCTTGACCAGCGCCTCGGGCAGGTGTTGGGCCGCCGGATGTTGCGGATGCTGGGCCTGCCAGGCGCTGATCGCGGCCTTCTGCTGCTCCAGCGTGCCGGCGGGCTTGGTGGCGCGGACCAAGGCCAGCCAGCCGTCGAGGTCGGCATCGGCGGTCGGCTGCAACTGGTCGTCCGGCAGGCTGGAGACCAGTGTCCAGATCGCCTCGTGATTATCGCTGGCCTGCTGGCCGGCGAGCAGCGGCGCGATGAACACCCGCTCGCGTGCGGCGGCGAGAATCTGGCCGTCGGCCTGCAGCGCTTGCGCGCGAACGGTCTGGGTACGGATCTGTTGCTCTACCGGCAGCTCGCCCAGGCGCTGCAGGCTCGGATGCTCGAGGGCCTTGAGTGCCGATTTGGCCTGGCCGCGAGCCAGTGCCAGTTCGGCGGCCAGGGTGCTTGCGTAGACCTGCTGCGCGGGCTTGAGGTTGTCCAGCGGCACTTGTTCGAGGATTTGCGAGGCATGCTCGGCGTTCTGCTGCCGGTAAGCCAGGTCGGCCGCAGACAGCCGCAGCGAAGCGGCTTCTTCTGGCTTGGCCGAGTTCGCCTGCTGGAGCAGTTGTTCAATGCTGGCCTGCGGTGTGCGTGGCAACTCGCCGAGGTTGGAAGTGGGCTGGCTGGCACAGGCGGCCAGCAGGGCGGCGAGGCAGAGCGCGGAGAGCGGACGCAGGCAGGCAATCATGTAAGCGTTTCCGTTACTCGTACGGGAGGAGGGGCGGATTGTACCCAAGGCCTCCCGGTGGTGCGATGGCGGGTGCCGGAAACGGGCTACAATGCGCGCTTTTGCGCCAAAGGCGAGGTGTGTTGTGACAACTTCCGTTGCCCGGGATTCCCAGTTCGGCACGCTCTATGTGGTCGCCACGCCGATCGGCAATCTGGACGACATCAGCGCCCGCGCGCTGGCCATTCTGCGCGACGTCGCGCTGATCGCCGCCGAGGACACCCGGCACTCGGCGCGGCTGATGCAGCACTTCGGCATCTCCACGCCGCTGGCCGCCTGCCATGAGCACAATGAGCGTGAGCAGGGCGGGCGTTTCCTCGCGCGGTTGCAGGCTGGCGAGGATGTCGCGCTGATTTCCGATGCCGGTACGCCGCTGATTTCCGATCCGGGCTTTCATCTGGTACGCCAGGCGCGCGCGGCCGGGATGGCCGTGGTTCCGGTGCCGGGCGCCTGCGCGCTGATCGCCGGGCTGTCCGCGGCGGGGCTGCCCTCGGATCGCTTCATCTTCGAGGGTTTCCTGCCGGCCAAGACCGCCGCGCGTCGTGCGCGCCTGGAACAGGTAAAGGAAGAGCCGCGCACGCTGATCTTCTATGAGGCGCCGCATCGGATTCTGGAGTGCGTGGAGGACATGCACGCGGTGTTCGGCGACGAGCGCCAGGCGGTGCTGGCGCGTGAGCTGACCAAGACCTTCGAGACGATCAAGGGGCTGCCGCTGGTCGAATTGCGCGAGTGGATCGCAGCCGATAGCAACCAGCAGCGCGGTGAGTGCGTGGTCCTGGTCGCTGGTTGGCAGGCGCCCGAGGGCGAGGAGGCGGTGAGCGCCGAGGCCTTGCGGGTGCTCGATCTGCTGCTCGGCGAGCTGCCGTTGAAGCGTGCCGCGGCGCTGGCGGCGGAGATCACCGGGGTGCGCAAGAACCTGCTATATCAGGTTGCGCTGGAGCGGCAGAAGAAAAACTAGGCTTGTTCGCTACCGGGCCTGCGGATACCCTTGTCGGCGGAGAGTCGATCGGACAGTCGCTGTTCCATATTGTTCCGCAATATGGGAGGGAGGAAAGTCCGGGCTCCATAGGGCGGAGTGCCAGGTAACGCCTGGGAGGCGCGAGCCTACGGAAAGTGCCACAGAAAATAACCGCCTAAGCGCTTCGGCGCCGGTAAGGGTGAAAAGGTGCGGTAAGAGCGCACCGCACGGCTGGCAACAGTCCGTGGCTAGGTAAACCCCACTCGGAGCAAGACCAAATAGGGTTCCATTGGCGTGGCCCGCGCTGGAACCGGGTAGGTTGCTAAAGGCGTGCAGTGATGTACGTCGTAGAGGAATGACTGTCCTCGACAGAACCCGGCTTACAGATCGACTCTCCACCTCTTTTTCCGCTGTTTCCCCGCCTGTCAGATCGCCGCAACTCCTCACTCTTAATAAATCACTTTAAGTTTGAAGTTCAGGTCTATGCACCTGCTCGCTATTTAAGCGTCATGCCAATTCCCGCCTCGTTCCAGCCCCCCACTTCTTATCTCTAAATCACCGACACATAAGGGTTTTTTACCTCTTTGCGTGCCTTGACGGTGGGGTGCGTGCATTCCTATAGTGTGCGGAAGTGGTACGAAGTGGTACGAAGTGGGTTATTTGGGCACGGAAAGCTAATTATTGGGGAAGCGCAGCCTTGTTTCGCGGAGCTAACGCCATCAGTCTCGACGCCAAAGGGCGACTCGCGATGCCGAGCCGGTATCGTGACGAGCTCGTTTCGCGTTGTTCTGGCCAGCTCATCGTGACCATCGACGCCGTCGACCCCTGCCTTTGTGTCTACCCCCTTCCCGAATGGGAACTGATCGAAACCAAGCTGCGTGAGCTGCCCTCCCTGCGTGAAGAGAACCGTCGCCTGCAGCGTCTGCTGATCGGTAATGCGGTGGATCTGGAGCTGGATGGCAGCGGCCGCTTTCTGGTTCCGCCGCGTCTGCGCGAGTACGCCAAGCTGGACAAGCGCGCGATGCTGGTCGGCCAGCTGAACAAATTCCAGCTGTGGGATGAGGACGCCTGGAACGCTGTTTCCGACGCCGATCTCGCGGCCCTCAAACAACCCGGCGCGTTGCCGGACGAACTGCTTGACCTGACCCTGTGAGCCAGATGACCAGCGACTTCCGCCATATCACCGTATTGCTGCACGAGGCCGTCGACAGCCTCGATGTACGCGTGGGTGGCTTCTATATCGATGGCACCTTCGGCCGCGGCGGGCACAGCCGGCTGATCCTGGAAAAGCTCGACTCAAGCGGACGCCTACTGGGCTTCGATAAGGATCCACTGGCGATCGCCATGGGACAAACGCTAGCGGCCGAAGACGGCCGCTTCGTCGTTGTGCAACGCAGTTTTGCCGAAATGGGCGAAGAGGCTCTGGCTCGCGGGCTGGACGGCAAGGTCGCCGGAATCCTGCTGGACCTCGGGGTTTCCTCGCCGCAGCTGGACGACGCGGAGCGCGGCTTCAGCTTCCTCAACGACGGCCCGCTGGACATGCGCATGGACCCGAACCGCGGCATCAGTGCGGCGCAGTTCATCGCCACCGCCAGCGACGAAGAGATCGCCCGGGTATTCAAGGAATACGGTGAGGAGCGCTTCGCCAAGCGCATGGCACGCGCCGTGGTGCAGCGTCGCGAGCAGGCGCCTTTCGTACGCACCGGTGATCTGGCCGCGGTGCTGACCGAGGCCAATCCGGCCTGGGAGAAGGGCAAGAACCCGGCGACCCGCGCCTTCCAGGGGCTGCGCATCCATGTCAACAACGAGCTCGGCGATCTGGAGCGCGGGCTGGATGCTGCGCTGGAAACGCTCGAAGTCGGCGGCAAGCTGGTGGTGATCAGCTTCCACTCGCTGGAAGACCGCATCGTCAAACAGTTCATGCGCAAGCATGCCAAGGGCGAGGCGGACAAACTGCCGCGCGACCTGCCGATCATTCCCGAGGCCTTCGAGCCGCGCCTGAAGCTGCTCGGCAAGCCGCAGTACGCCTCGGACGCCGAAACCAAGGCCAATCCGCGCTCGCGCAGCGCGGTGATGCGCGTCGCGGAGAAGCTGCGATGAGCCGTTCGTTCGCCAAGCCATTGCCGAGCGGCAGCCTGCTGATGCTGATCCTGTTCATCGGCGTACTGGTATCGGCGATCGCCGTGTCCTACAGCGCGCACTGGAATCGCCTGCTGCTCAATTCCCTGTACAACGAACTCAGCGTGCGCGACAAGGCGCAGGCCGAGTGGGGGCGTCTGATTCTCGAACAGAGCACCTGGACGGCGCAGAGCCGCATCGAAACCCTGGCCAGCGAACAGCTCAAGATGCGCGTTCCGCAGGCCGCCGAAATTCGTCTGGTGGCGCCATGACCGGCCTCGAAGGCGCGCTCTATCCCTGGCGTTTCCGCCTGGTGCTGGCGCTGCTCGGGCTGATGGTGGCCGCCATCGTCTGGCGCATCGTCGACCTCCACGTGTTCGACCACGACTTCCTCCAGGGCCAGGGCGACGCGCGCAGCGTGCGCACCATGCCGATTCCCGCGCACCGCGGGCTGGTCACCGATCGCAACGGCGAGCCGCTGGCGGTCAGTACCCCGGTGACCACGCTGTGGGCCAACGGCAAGGAACTGCAGGCCGCACGCGAGCAGTGGCCGGCCCTGGCCGCGGCCCTCGGCCAAGAGCCGAAGGCGTTCTCCGAGCGCCTGGCGCAGAGCGCCGACCGCGAATTCATGTACCTGGTGCGCGGCCTGACCCCGGAGCAGGGCCAGAGCGTGCTCGACCTCAAGGTGCCGGGCGTCTACGCCACCGAGGAATTCCGCCGCTTCTATCCGGCCGGCGAAGTCACCGCCCACGTGGTCGGGTTCACCGATGTCGACGATCGCGGTCGCGAGGGCGTCGAACTGTCCTTCGACCAGTGGCTGGCTGGCGTGCCGGGCAAGCGCCAGGTGCTCAAGGACCGCCGCGGCCACCTGATCCGCGACCTGCAGGTCACCCGTAACGCCAAGGCCGGCAAGGCGCTGTCGCTGTCCATCGACCTGCGCCTGCAGTACCTGGCGCACCGCGAACTGCGCAACGCGCTGGTCGAGTTCGGTGCCAAGGCCGGCAGCCTGGTGATGGTCGACGTGAAGACCGGGGAAATCCTGGCGATGGTCAACCAGCCGACCTACAACCCGAACAACCGCCGCAACCTGCAGCCGGCGGCCATGCGCAACCGGGCGATGATCGACGTCTTCGAGCCTGGCTCGACGATGAAGCCGCTGTCGATGAGTGCCGCGCTGCAGAGCGGTCGCTGGAAGCCCAGTGACACCGTCGACGTCTGGCCGGGCTCGCTGCAGATCGGTCGCTACACGATCAAGGACGTGTCGAAATCCGAAGGCCGCACCCTCGATCTGACCGGCATCCTGATCAACTCCAGCAACGTCGGCATGAGCAAGGTTGCCTTCGACATCGGCGGCGAAGCCATCCACGACATGATGCAGAAAGTCGGCTTCGGCCAGGACACCGGCCTTGGTTTTCCTGGCGAACGCGTCGGCAACCTGCCAAGCCACCGCGACTGGAAACAGGCCGAGACCGCGACCCTGTCGTATGGCTACGGCCTGTCGGTGACGGCTATCCAGCTGGTCCACGCCTACGCCACGCTGGCCAACAACGGCCGCATCGTGCCGCTCTCGCTGGCCCGCGTCGATCGCACGCCGGACAGCGCCCAGGTGATCCCCGAGGACGTCGCCAAGACCATGCAGGGCATGCTTCAGCAGGTCATCGAGGCGCCACGCGGCGTCTACCGTGCGCAGGTCCCGGGATATCACGTCGCCGGCAAGAGCGGTACCGCACGCAAGGCCTCGGTCGGCACCAAGGGCTATACCGAAAACGCCTACCGCTCGCTGTTCGCCGGGTTCGGCCCGATGAGCAACCCGCGCATCGCCATGGCCATCGTCATCGACGAACCGAGCAAGAGCGGCTACTTCGGCGGCCTGGTTTCCGCGCCCGTGTTCAGCCGGGTGATGTCCGGCGCGCTGCGCCTGATGAACATCGCCCCGGACAACCTGCCGCCGCCCGCCGAAGTGCAGGCCGCCGACGCGAAGACTGTGCAGGGAGGGCGCGGCTGATGACCATGCCTCTGAACAAGCTGCTGCCCGAGAGCGGTAGCGCCACGATGATCCGCGAGCTGACGCTGGACAGCCGCACTGTGCGCGCCGGCGACCTGTTTCTCGCCGTGCCGGGCCTCAGCCAGGACGGCCGTATCCACATCGCCGACGCCATCGCCCGTGGTGCCGCCGCGGTCGCCTATGAAAGCGAAGGCGCCCCGGCGCTGCCCGCGGGCGACGCGATCCTGCTGCCGGTGAAGAACCTTTCTGCCCAGCTCTCGGCCATCGCCGGGCGCTTCTACGGCGAGCCTAGCCGCGCCATGCGCCTGGTTGGCGTCACCGGCACCAACGGCAAGACCAGCGTCAGCCAACTGATCGCCCAGGCGCTGGACCGGCTCGGCGAGCGCTGCGGCATCGTCGGCACCCTCGGCAACGGTTTCCACCACGCGCTGGAAAGCGGCCGCCACACCACGCCCGATCCGGTCTCGGTGCAGGCGACCCTGGCCAACCTGAAGCAGGGCGGCGCCCGCGCGGTGGCCATGGAAGTCTCCTCCCACGGGCTGGACCAGGGCCGCGTCGCCGCGCTGGCCTTCGACATCGCGGTGTTCACCAACCTGTCCCGCGATCACCTCGACTACCACGGCAGCATGGAAGCCTATGGCGCTGCCAAGGCGCGCCTGTTCGCCTGGCCGGGCCTGCGTTGCCGGGTGCTGAACCTCGACGACGCCTTCGGCCGCGAACTGGCCGCACAGCGTGGCGAGTCGCGGCTGATCGGCTACAGCCTGGAAGATTCCTCCGCCTACCTTTATTGCCGCCAGGCGAGCTTCAGCGACGAAGGCGTGCGCGCCGAGCTGGTGACGCCGCAGGGCGAAGGCCTGCTGCGCAGCTCGCTGCTCGGCCGCTTCAACCTGAGCAACCTGCTCGCGGTGGTCGGCGCGCTGCTGGGCATGGACTACCCACTGGACGAAATCCTCGCGGTGATGCCGCAGCTGCAGGGCCCGGTCGGGCGCATGCAGCGCCTGGGTGGCGGTTCGCAGCCGCTGCTGGTGGTGGATTACGCACACACTCCGGATGCGCTGGAGAAGGTTCTCGAAGCGCTGCGCCCGCACGTGCAGGGCGAGCTGCTCTGCCTGTTCGGCTGCGGTGGTGATCGTGATCGCGGCAAGCGTCCGCTGATGGCCTCGATCGCCGAGCGCCTGGCCGACCGCGTGCTGGTCACCGACGACAACCCGCGCAATGAAAGCCCTGCGGCGATCCTCAACGACATCCGCGGCGGTTTCGCCGCCCCGGAAAAAGCCGAACTTGTCGAAGGCCGTGGCGCCGCCATTGCCCGCCTGGTCGCCAGCGCCAAGCGCGGCGACGTGGTGCTGCTGGCCGGCAAGGGCCACGAGGATTACCAGGAGATCGCCGGCGTTCGCCAGCCGTTCTCCGACCTGCAGGAGGCCGCCAACGCGCTGGCCGCCTGGGAGCGCGAGCATGCTTAAGCCTCTTTTCTTGAGCGAAGTCGCCGTCGCGCTGGACGCCCGCGTGATCGGCGCCGACGTCGCCTTCGCCGCCGTCAGCAGCGACAGTCGCGCGATCCAGCCGGGGCAGCTGTTCATCGCCCTGGTCGGGCCGAACTTCGACGGCCACGACTACCTCGCCGAAGTCGCCGCCAAGGGCGCCGTCGCCGCGCTGGTGCAGCGTGAAGTGGCCGACGCGCCGCTGCCCCAGCTGCTGGTGGCCGACACCCGCCTGGCGCTCGGTGGCCTCGGCGCGCTGAATCGCGATGCCTTCGACGGCCAGGTCGCGGCGGTCACCGGCTCCAGTGGCAAGACCAGCGTCAAGGAGCTGCTCGCCGCGATCCTGCGCGTGCAGGGCCCGACCCTGGCAACTCGCGGCAACCTGAACAACGACCTCGGCGCACCGCTGACCCTGCTCGAACTGGCGCCGGAACACCGGGCGGCAGTGATCGAACTCGGCGCTTCGCGGCCGGGCGAGATCGCCTACACCGTCGGCCTGACCCGGCCGCAGGTGGCGATCATCAACAACGCCGGGCTGGCCCATGTCGGCGAGTTCGGCGGTCCGGAAAAGATCGTCGAAGCCAAGGGCGAGATTCTCCAAGGGCTGCCGGCCGACGGCGTCGCCGTGCTCAACCGCGACGACAAGGCGTTTTCGATCTGGGCGGCACGCGCCGCCGGCCGCCGGGTGATCAGCTTCGCGCTGCACGACGCCAGCGCCGACTTCCATGCCGATGCGCTGGCACGCGATGCGCGCGGCTGCCAGGCCTTCACCCTGCACGGCCCCGCCGGCTCGGCGCGCGTCCAGCTCAACCTGCTCGGTCTGCACAACGTCGCCAACGCCCTGGCCGCCGCCGCTGCCGCGCATGCCTTGAACGTTCCGCTGGCGGCGATCGTCGCCGGCCTGCAGGGCGTTCAGCCGGTCAAGGGCCGCGCCGTGGCGCAGCTGGCACCGAACGGCGTACGCGTGATCGACGACACCTATAACGCCAACCCGGCGTCGATGTTCGCCGCCATCGACATCCTCGCCGGCTTCGACGGGCGCAAGGTGCTGGCGCTGGGCGACATCGGCGAGCTTGGCCAGTGGGCCGAGCAGGGCCACCGCGACGTCGGCGCCTACGCCGTCGGCAAGGCCGATGCGCTCTATGCGGTTGGCAAGAACATGGCCCATGCGGTAGCCGCCTTCGGCGCCGCGGGCCGGCATTTCCCCGATCAGGCCAGCCTGATCGACGCGATCCGCGCCGAACAGGCGGCGGAAACCACCATTCTCATCAAGGGTTCGCGCAGCGCGACGATGGAAAAAGTCGTCCAGGCCCTGTGCGCAACGGAGGCTCACTGATCATGCTGCTGCTGCTGGCGGAGTACCTGCAACAGTTCTACAAGGGATTCGCGGTATTCCAGTACCTCACCCTGCGCGGGATCCTGGGCGTGCTGACCGCCTTGTCGCTGTCGCTGTGCCTGGGCCCGTGGATGATCCGCACCCTGCAACTGCGCCAGATCGGCCAGGCGGTGCGCAACGACGGCCCGCAGTCGCACCTGTCGAAGAAGGGCACGCCGACCATGGGCGGTGCGCTGATCCTCTCGGCCATCGCCATCAGCACGCTGCTCTGGGCCGACCTGTCGAACCGCTACGTGTGGACCGTGCTGCTGGTGACCCTGGCGTTCGGCGCCATCGGCTGGGTCGACGATTACCGCAAGGTGATCGAGAAGAACTCGCGCGGCCTGCCAAGCCGCTGGAAGTATTTCTGGCAGTCGGTGTTCGGCCTCAGCGCGGCGATCTTCCTGTTTCTCACCGCCAAGGCGCCGGTGGAAACCACGCTGATCCTGCCGATGGTGAAGAGCGTCGGGATTCCGCTGGGTGCCGGTTTCGTCGTGCTGACCTATTTCGTCATCGTCGGCTCGAGCAACGCCGTCAACCTCACTGATGGCCTCGACGGCCTGGCGATCATGCCGACGGTGATGGTCGGCGGCGCGCTGGGCATTTTCTGCTACCTGTCGGGCAACACGAACTTCTCCGAATACCTGCTGATTCCCTACGTCGCCGGCGCCGGTGAGCTGATCATCTTCTGCGGCGCGCTGATCGGTGCCGGCCTCGGTTTTCTCTGGTTCAACACCTACCCGGCGCAGGTCTTCATGGGCGATGTCGGCGCGCTGGCGCTGGGCGCCGCGCTGGGCACCATCGCCGTGATCGTCCGCCAGGAAGTCGTGCTGTTCATCATGGGCGGGGTGTTCGTCATGGAAACCCTGTCGGTGATCATCCAGGTTGCCTCCTTCAAGTTGACCGGCAAGCGTGTGTTCCGCATGGCGCCGATCCACCACCACTTCGAACTCAAGGGCTGGCCCGAGCCGCGCGTGATCGTGCGCTTCTGGATCATCACCGTGATCCTGGTGCTGGTTGGCCTTGCCACCCTGAAGCTGCGTTGAGGAACGAGATACCGATGAGCCTGATCGCTTCCGACCAATTCCGCATCGTTGTCGGCCTCGGCAAGAGCGGCATGTCCCTGGTGCGCTTCCTCGCGCGCCACGGCGTGCCCTTCGCCGTGGCCGACACGCGCGCGAATCCGCCGGAGCTGGCGACCCTGCAGGCCGAGTATCCGCAGGTCCATGTGCGCTGCGGCGAGCTGGACGTGGACTTCCTCTGCCGCGCCCAGGAGCTCTACGTGAGCCCCGGCCTGGCACTGGCCACGCCGGCGCTGCAGGCGGCCAAGGCACGCGGCGTTTCGCTGTCCGGGGACATCCAGCTGTTCGCCCGGCACGCCAGGGCACCGATCGTGGCCATCACCGGCTCCAACGCCAAGAGCACCGTGACCACCCTGGTCGGCGAAATGGCCGCGGCGGCTGGCAAGCGCGTCGCCGTCGGCGGCAATCTCGGCCAGCCGGCGCTGGACCTGCTCGACGATGCGGTCGAGCTGTACGTCATCGAGCTGTCCAGCTTCCAGCTGGAAACCACCGAGCAGCTGAACGCCGAAGTGGCCACCTGCCTCAACGTCAGCGAAGACCACATGGACCGCTACAGCGGCCTGCCGGCCTATCACCTGGCCAAGCACCGGATCTTCCGTGGCGCCCGCCAGGTGGTGGTGAACCGCGACGACGCGCTGTCGCGCCCGCTGGTGGCCGACGACCTGCCGCGCCTGACCTTCGGCCTGAGCAAGCCGGATTTCCGCGGCTTCGGCCTGCTCGACCACGCGGGCGAGAAGTGGCTGGCGTTCCAGTTCGAACCGCTGCTGCCGACCAGTGCGCTGAAGATTCGCGGTGCGCACAACCAGTCCAATGCCCTGGCCGCCCTGGCCCTCGGCCATGCGGTCGGGCTGTCGATGGACGCCATGCTCGCCGCGCTGAAGAACTTCGGCGGCCTCGCGCATCGCTGCCAGTGGGTCGGTGAGCGCGCGGCGGTGAACTACTACGACGACTCCAAGGCGACCAACGTCGGCGCCGCGCTGGCGGCCATCGAAGGTCTCGGTGCGGACATCGACGGCAAGCTGCTGCTGATCGCCGGCGGCGACGGCAAGGGCGCCGATTTCGCCGCCCTGCGCGCGCCGGTGCAGCGTTTCTGCCGCGCGGTGGTGCTGCTCGGTCGCGATGCCGAACGC
>DIEE01000095.1:0-2479 GCA_002418465.1 Pseudomonas sp. UBA5782
CTCGGCGCGGCCGGCGTCGAGCTGCTCGTCGGTCAGCGTACCGGCGGCATGCTGGGCGACCAGCTCGGCCTGGCGCTCCTCGTAGAGCGCGACGTTGAGTGCGGTGCGGTCTTCTTCGGTCTGGGCGCGACGGCCCCGGATCGCGGGAATCAGCAGAAAAGCCAGGGCTACCAGCAACAGCAGGCCGGCGGCGAGCCAGAAATCGATCATGGTGCGTTCTTGTCCAGCGAGTCTTTGTTCATCAGGGCGGAAAGGCGCGCCTGCTCGTCAACCGACAGCAACGCATCGCGCGGCCGGGCATCGACGCGCCGGCGGCGCACCACGATCACGCTGATGGTCAGCAGGCCACCGAGCAGCAAGGCGGCCGGGCCGAACCAGAGCAGCGCGGTGCGTCCTTCCAGCGGCGGCTTGTAGAGAACGAAATCCCCGTAGCGGGCGACCATGTAGTCGACGATGTCGGCGTCCGTCTTGCCCTGCTGCAACTGCTCGTGGATCTGCTTGCGCAGGTCGGCGGCGATCGGCGCGTTGGAGTCGGCGATATCCTGGTTCTGGCACTTGGGGCAGCGCAGTTCCTTGGTCAGCTGGGTGAAACGCTCGCGCTGCGACTCGTCGGCGAACTCGTAGGTGTCGATCGCCGCATGCGCGATGCCGGCCAGCAGCAGGCCGAGCAGACAAACGAGGGATGTACGCTTCATTGGCCACCCTCCTCGCTGAGCTGGGCCCACAGCGGCGCCAGCTGCTCGCGCCAGACGCGCTCGTTGATCTCGCCGACGTACTTGTGGCGGATGATGCCGTTGCGGTCGACGAGGAAGGTTTCCGGCGCGCCGTAGACGCCCAGGTCCAGCCCGAGACTGCCCTCGACGTCGCTGACGTTCAGCTGGTAGGGATTGCCGTACTGCGCCAGCCAGCGCTGCGCGCCGGCGGTGTCGTCCTTGTAGTTGATGCCGTGGATGGTCACGCCCTGCTGCGCCAGCTTGTTCAGCATGGCATGCTCCTCGCGGCAGGTCGGGCACCAGGTGGCCCAGACGTTGACCAGCGACGGCTTGCCCTTGAATACCGCTTCGCTCAGCGTGCCCTGGCCATCCACCGTGGGCAGCGAGAAGGCCGGGAACGGCTTGTCGATCAGCGCCGAGGGCAGTTCGGTGGGGTCGAGGAACAGGCCGCGGTAGAGGAACACCGCGACCACCAGGAAGATCGCCAGCGGAATCAGCAGCAGTGCGCGCCTCATGCGGGAACTCCTTCGACCAGCGACTCACGCGCCCGCGAGCGCACCTTGACCCGGTAGCGCTTGTCCAGCGCCGCCAGTGCGCCGCCCAGCGCGGTGAGCAGGCCGCCCAGCCAGATCCAGCGGATGTAGGGCTTGACGTGCACGCGCACCGCCCAGGCGCCGTCCTCCAGTGGCTCACCGAGCGCGACGTAGAGGTCGCGGGTGAAACCGCCGTCGATGCCGGCCTCGGTCATCATCGAGCGCTGCACGCTGTAGAGGCGCTTCTCCGGGTGCAGCAGGGCGATTTCGCGATCGCCGTCGAGGACCCGGACGCTGGCGCGATCGGAGGTGAAGTTGGGGCCCTGGAAGTGCTCAGCACCCTCGAAGACGAAGCGATAGCCGCCCAGCTCGACGGATTCGCCCGGCGCCAGGCGCAGGTCGCGTTCGGCGTTGTACTGGCTGGAAAGCACGATGCCCAGCGCGCAGAAGGCGATGCCGAAGTGCGCCAGCTGCATGCCCCAGTAGCTGAGCGTAAGGCTGCGCATGCCGGCGAAGAGGCCCTTGTGGCGGGTCTTGTCGAACAGGTCGCGAACGCCGGCGAGCACCACCCAGGCCGACAGCATGCAGGTCGCCAGCACCGCCCAATGGAAATCGCCGAGCAGGAACGCGGCCAGCACGCCGAGCACGCCGCTGCCGATCAGCACCGGGGTGAGCATGCCGAACAGCCAGCTCACCGGCGTGTCCTTCCAGCGCACCAGCACGCCGATCGCCAGGGTGAACATCACCAGCGCCATCAGCGGCAGGAACAGCGCATTGAAGTACGGCGGGCCGACCGACAGCTTGGCGCCGCTGATGGCGTCCAGCAGCAGCGGATAGAGCGTGCCGAGCAGGATCATCGACGCGGCGACGATGAGGATCAGGTTGTTCGCCAGCAGCAGGGTTTCCCGCGACCACAGGGCGAAGCCGACCTGGCTCTTGACCACCGGCGCGCGCAGGGCGAACAGCGTCAGCGAGCCGCCGACCACCGCCAGCAGGAACATCAGGATGAACACCCCGCGTTGCGGATCGGCGGCGAAGGCGTGCACCGAGGTCAGCACGCCGGAACGGACCAGGAAGGTACCGAGCAGCGACAGCGAGAACGCGGCGATCGCCAGCAGCACGGTCCAGCTCTTGAACACGCCGCGTTTCTCGGTGACCGCCAGCGAGTGGATCAGCGCGGTGCCGACCAGCCAGGGCATGAAGGAAGCGTTTTCCACCGGGTCCCAGAACCAC
>DIEE01000095.1:2615-30961 GCA_002418465.1 Pseudomonas sp. UBA5782
CCGACGTACCCCATGTAGAGCATCGGCGGATGCACGATAAGGCCGATGTCCTGCAGCAGCGGGTTGAGGTCGCGCCCGTCCGCCGGGGCCTGGGGTAGCAGGCGGTCGAAGGGGTTCGAGGTGACGATCAGGAACAGCAGGAAACCGATGCTGATGATGCCCATCACGCCGAGCACGCGGGCCAGCATGTCCTCCGGCAGTTGCCGGGAGAAGATCGAAACGGCGAAGGTCCAGCCACCGAGGATCAGCGCCCAGAGCAACAGCGAGCCTTCGTGGGCGCCCCACACGGCGCTGAACTTGTAGTACCAGGGCAGCGCGCTGTTGGAGTTGCTGGCGACGTAGGCGACGGAGAAGTCGTCGTTCATGAATGCCCAGGTCAGGCAGCCGAAGGAGAACAGCAGGAAGCTGAACTGGCCCCAGGCCGCCGGCTGCGCCAGGCGCATCCACTGGCGATCGCCGCGCCAGGCGCCGATCAATGGCAGGCTCGACTGCACGATGGCCATGCACAGCGCGAGAATCAGCGCCAGGTGGCCGAGTTCGGGAACGATCAGTGCAGCACTCATCACTTGGTCTCCCCGGCGGACGACATCTGCCCGCTTTCCTTCAGCGCCTTGGTAACTTCCGGCGGCATGTACTTCTCGTCGTGCTTGGCCAGCACTTCATCGGCGACCAGCACGCCGTCGGCATCCAGCTTGCCAAGGGCGACGATGCCCTGCCCTTCGCGGAACAGGTCCGGGAGGATGCCGCGGTAGCGGATGGTCACGTTGCGGGCGAAGTCGGTGACTACGAACTGCACGTCCAGCGAATCGCCGGAGCGCTGCAGCGAGCCCTTCTCGACCATGCCGCCGGCGCGGATGCGGGTGTCCTTCGGCGCTTCGCCGTTGGCGATCTGCGTCGGTGTGTAGAACAGGTTGATGTTCTCCTGCAATGCGGAGAGCGCCAGCGCCACGGCGATACCGACCCCGGCCAGGATGGCGAGGACGATGTACAGACGCTTCTTGCGCAACGGTTTCACTTGGATTCCTCCCGGCGCATACGGCGCGCCTCTTCTTGCAGGTACCGCCGGCGCGCCAGGATCGGCAGGCCGAGGTTGAGCAACAGCACGGCGAGGCTGACGCCATAGGCCGACCAGACGTAGAGGCCGTGATGGCCCATGGCGAGGAATTCGCCGAACGAGGAAAAGCTCATCGTGCGCCCTCCACTTGAGCCCGGACTTCCGCCTTGACCCAGCTGCTGCGCGCCTCGCGGCGCAGCACTTCCAGGCGCATGCGCATCAGCAGCACGCAGGCGAAGAAGCAGTAGAAACCGATCACCATGATCAGCAGCGGCACCCACATTTCCGCCGGCATCGCCGGTTTCTCGGTGAGCTTGAAGGTGGCCGGCTGATGCAGGGTGTTCCACCACTCCACCGAGTACTTGATGATCGGGATATTGACCACACCGACGATCGCCAGCACCGCGCAGGCCTTGGCCGCGCTGTCTCGGTTGGTGATCGCCTGGCCGAGCGCGATGATGCCGAAATAGAGGAACAGCAGGATCAGCATCGAGGTCAGCCGCGCATCCCATACCCACCAGGCGCCCCAGGTGGGTTTGCCCCACACGGCGCCGGTGAACAGCGCAATGAAGGTCATCCAGGCGCCGATCGGCGCGGCCTGCTGCACCGCGACGTCAGCCAGCTTCATCTTCCAGATCAGTCCGACCGCGCCGGCCACCGCCAGCATGATGTAGCAGGACTGCGCCAGCAGCGCGGCCGGCACGTGAATATAGATGATGCGGAAACTGTTGCCCTGCTGGTAATCCGGCGGCGCGAACGCCAGCGCCCATACGGTGCCGACCACGATCAGCAACGCCGCGGCGCAGGCCAGCCAGGGCAGCCAGCGACCGCTGATCTCGTAGAACCACTTGGGCGAGCCCAGTTTGTGAAACCAAGTCCAGTTCATCGCAGCACTCATCGGTTTTCGGGGTGGCAATCGAGCGTTGCCTCGCGCCCCGCTAATCGGGTTGTCTTTTCTTATTCGCCGACGCTGATGGTCAGGCCGGCAGCTATGGCAAAGGGTGTCAGGGTAACCGCCAGGGCGGTCAGGCTGGCCATCCATAGCAGGTAGCCGGTGGTCGGCAATCCTTGCAGGGCCGCCTGCAGCACGCCGCTGCCGAGAATCAGCACCGGGATGTACAGCGGCAGAATCAGCAGCGCCAGCAGGAGGCCGCCGCGCTTGAGGCCGACGGTCAGCGCCGCGCCCACCGCGCCGAGCAGGCTCAATACCGGCGTGCCCAGCAGCAGCGAAATCAGCAGCACCGGCAGGCAGCGCCCAGGCAGGCCGAGCATCAGCGCCAGCAGCGGCGCCAACAGTACCAGTGCCAGACCAGAAAACGCCCAATGCGCGAGAACTTTCGCCAGCACCAGCAGCGACAGCGGATGCGGCGAGACCACCCACTGCTCCAGCGAACCGTCCTCGAAGTCGCTGCGGAACAGGCCGTCCAGCGAGAGCAGCACCGCAAGCAGCGCGGCAACCCAGACCAGGCCGGGCGAGAGCGTCTGCAGGAGTTGCGTCTCCGGACCGACTGCGAGGGGAAAGAGTGCGATGACGATGGCGAAGAACACCAGGGGGTTGGCCAATTCAGCCGGGCGCCGGCACAAAAGGCGGGCTTCCCGGACCACCAGCAGGGTAAATACGTTGCTCATGCGACGCGCTGCCCCAGGTCAAGATCGCGATAGCCGCTTGGCCGCAGACCCAGACTATGATGCGTGGTCAGCACCACCAGGCCGCCCTGCTCGCAATGCTGCGCCAGGTGCGCCTCGAGCTGAGCCACGCCGTGCTTGTCCAGCGCGGTGAAGGGTTCGTCGAGAATCCATAGCGGCGGCGGCGCGAGATACAGGCGGGCCAGCGCGACGCGGCGCTGCTGGCCGGCGGAAAGGGTGTGGCAGGGAACGTCTTCGAAGCCCTTCAGGCCGACCTCGGCCAGCGCGGCCCAGATCGACTCGCGGGAAGCGGGATGGTGCAGCGCGCTGAGCCAGGCGAGGTTTTCCTCGGCGCTGAGCAAGCCCTTGATGCCGGCGGCATGACCGATCCAGAGCAGGTTGCGCGCCAGCTCGCCGCGCTGCGCTTCGAGCGGCTGCCCGGCCAGGCGCACCTCGCCGGCGGTCGGCTGCATGAGCCCACAGAGCAGGCGTAGCAGGCTGGTCTTGCCGCTGCCGTTGGGACCGGATATCTGCAGCATCTGACCGGCGTGCAACTGCAGGTCGAGGCGCTCGAAGAGCATCCGCCAGTCGCGCTCGCAGGCCAGGGATACGGCTTCAAGGAAAGGGCTGGTCACCACATCGCTACCATGGACGTTCAAGAAGGCGAGATCCTTGCCGCTATACTGGGAACCCGTCGCGACGGATCGCTGTCGTTTGGCCAGGGAATGTTCCGACTCGACGTGTCACCCGGCAGACGCCGAACACGCCGGCCTGGACGGGGCGGCATTATACATGCAGGGCCTTACCTCCAAAGCTGGCTTTTTCGACAGGTTGTAACCCGTTCATGACCGAGATCAGCGGACCGAGCGCCGTACCGACTGTTGCGCCCTCCGTGCGTCCAAACGCCACAGCCGGCGAAGTCGCGCTGAAGTTGCTGCAGCCTCTCGAAGGCCTGCTGCTGCCCGGCGAGAGCGCCGACGCCGAAGTGCTGGCGGTCAAGCAGACCAGCGAGAACTTCCAGGCGCTGCTGCGCCTGACCCTGGAAAGCGGCCGCCAGACCATCGTCGCCACCGCCACCAGCCGCCCGCTTGAGCTGGGAAGCGCCTTCGGCGTCACCGCCCTTTCCGAATCGAGCCTGATCACCGCCTTGCAGAACGGCACGAAGAGCGCCGCCGGGCAGCCGATGATCATGCTCGACCTCGACGAGCTGCCGCTCGGCACCCTGCTGCAAGGCAAGGTCACCGCCAGCCAGCCGCTGCCGCAGACGCCCGGCGAGCCGCAGGCGTTCAAGGTGATCGTCACCCTGCTCAACACCGCTCAGGCCGGCAGCAAGCTGGTCATCGAAACCAACCTGCAACTGGGCCTGGGCAGCCTGCTCACCGCTGAGGTCAAGGGCAGCCAGTCGCTGAATTTCCTGCCGCTGAGCGGCCGCCTGGATCAGCTCGAACTCGGCCAGCAACTGACCAGCCAGGCCAGCCGCCAGGGCTCACTGGAAAACCTGGCGCGCGCGCTGTTCAACCTCAGCAGCCAACCCGATCTGCCGGAAGAGCTGAACGCCAGCGTCGACAAGTTGCTGGCGAGCATGCCGGACATCCAGGAACTGACCGATCCGAAGGCGCTGGCCAAGGCCCTCGACGCCAGCGGCCTGTTCCTCGAGGCGAAACTGCTGCAGGGTCACGGCGGCGCCCTGCCGCTGGACCTGAAAGCCAACCTGCTGCGCCTGATCGCGCAACTGGCGCCGGGGCTGACCCCGGACAGCCCGCAACTGGGTCCCAACAGCGGCGCGATGATGGCCCAGGCCCTGCCCGCCTTCGTCCGCAACGCCCTGGGCGCACTCGGGCAGGCCGGCGCGCGCCAGCAGGCGATGGGCTTCCCGCTGCCGTCCGGACTGATGAAATCGCTGGAAGACGACGACGATCTGGAAAGCCTGCTCAAGCTCGCCGCCGCCGCGGTGTCGCGCCTGCAGACCCATCAGCTGTCGAGCCTGGCGCAGTCGCAGCTGCTGCCGGACGGCACCCACCTGACGACCTGGCAACTCGAATTGCCGATGCGCAACCAGCAGGACCTGGTGCCGCTACAGATCAAACTGCAGAAGGAAGAACTGCCGTCGCCGAAGGGCCGGCCGGAGGAGCTGGAAATGGTCTGGAAGGTAGAGCTGGCCTTCGACCTGGCGCCGCTCGGCCCGCTGCAGGTGCAGGCGCAACTGATCCGCGGCGCCCTCTCCAGCCAGCTGTGGGCCGAACAGGCGCGCACCGCCGAACTGATCGACCACGAACTGGCGCACCTTCGCGAACGCCTGGTCGAGGCCGGCCTGCAGGTCAGCGAACTGGCCTGCCGCCAAGGTCAGCCGCCCAAGGGGCCACGTACCACGCTGGAACAACGCTGGGTGGACGACACCGCATGAGGACATCGAGATGAGCGGACGCCAGGCGATCGCCCTGAAATACGACGGGCAAAGCGCCCCGACCCTGAGTGCCAAGGGCGACGACGAACTCGCCGAGGCGATCCTCGCCATCGCCCGCGAGTGCGAAGTACCGATCTACGAGAACGCCGACCTGGTGCGAATCCTGGCGCGACTGGAACTCGGCGACGCGATCCCGGAGGCGCTGTATCGCACCATCGCCGAAATCATCGCGTTCGCCTGGTATCTGAAGGGCAAGGCGCCAAAGGGCTTCGGCGAACGCACGGAGCGCGAGTTCAGCAACCCGCTGCTGCGCCTCGAAGGCCCTTCGACGCAGCTCAAGGACTGAGCGCGACGACCTCGCCAGCGAGGCCCTTGCCTTGCGGATAGTCCTGCAGCATCCAGGCAAAGTAGCCCTCGCGGAAGTAGAACACCTGCTTGTAGCCCCACTTCACCGCCAGCGCCGAGGCCACCGCGCCGCGCGGGCACACGTCGCTGTCGCAGTAGATCACCAGCGGCACCTCGCGCGGCCACTCGGGGCGCGCCAGCCCGGCGAAGCGCTCGGACAGATCAAGATGCACCGCGCCATGCACGTGACCCCAGCTCCACTCGCTGACCGGACGCACGTCGATGAACACCGCGCCGAGATCGAAAAGCCGCTTGGCCTGATCCACGTTCACCGTCATCGCGCCGGCGATCCGCTCGGGCGCCTCTTGCGCCTGAACGTACCCGGTAGTGAGCAGCATCAGCAGGAATATGCGCAGCATGGGCGGCCTCCGAGGCTCTCGGGAGAGAGCCATCAGCGAAAGAAACGCGCGCAAATGACTGCCGTGAACATCAGCCGCGTAAATTTAGGAGGGGAAACGCTCGGAGGGGTTCCGGGGGTGGGGACGAACGGTGCGGCTCAGCCCTTGCGCTGCGACTGGTGCAACTTGGCGACCAGCTCGGCTTCGTCCGGGCAGGCCCCGACGATCGCCTCGAACTCCACCAGGTTCGGGGTGATCAGCGTCGCCCCGCGGTAGATCTCGAAATTCTTCCCTTTCGGATCGGCCAGCACCGGAATCCCGCGCGCACGCGCCGCCTGGATCAGCACCTGATGGTTCTTCAACGCGCCCTTGCCGTAGTCGGAAAGCACCAGCACACGCACGCCAGCCAGCAGCTGCTCGACTTCCGCCGCCATCGCCGCCGCGTCGGTCTCGAACGGCTCTTCGAAATCCATCCGCAGCAATTGCTGGTGGCGGCTGAGCACGCGCAGTTTGACGATGGTCGGCTGGTGCGCGATGCGCTGGAAGTGCGCCGAGACCTTGGCCGCGGCCAGGCTGTCGCCCAGGCTCTGCGCAGCCTCGTCCTCACCGGTGACCCCGACCAGAAACGCCGGCGCGCCGAGAGCCGCGATGTTCAACGCGACGTTGGCCGCACCGCCTGGACGATCCTCGATCTGGTCGACGCGCACGACGGGCACCGGCGCCTCGGGAGAAATCCGCGACGTGCCGCCATGCCAATAGCGGTCGAGCATGACATCACCGACCACCAACACCGGGGCCTGATCGAAACGGGGCATGGACAGCTTCATGGGGAACTCCGGACAGCGAAATCGGCGCGGATAATAACATGGCCCGCCGACGTGGCATCCCGAGCATGGCGCCCGCGCCTGCCTCTGATTTTTCAGCAATCGAAACGGATCGGGTACATCGGAAGGAACTACTTCTTCCAGAAGAAGACGCCGGATTTTCTGGGCGTCTCTTTTTTTCTCTTAAGCTTCCCGGCCGCTTCGCTCAGCCCCGTGATGCTCGTGCCGCGCGCTTGCGCATGGTGAAAGGCCTGCAGCAGGAAAACCTGCTCGTGCCTGCCCTTGTCGCGCAGATAGCGAATCTGCGCCTCCGTAATGCGTCGACTATCGGAAAATATCGCCGGTACGGATCCGGTAGCGGCCTCGAACTGCAACTTGGTCCGCAGGCATTTCGCACAGACACCGCAGTTATTCGGTCTGAAGGAGTAGTCCTTGCAGACACTCAGCGCGGCAAGCGCTTCGGGACTGGAGGCGAGCAACTCCATTTTCTGCACTCGGTCGATATCCTGGTCCGCCGTTCGCAGCGCGAAGCCTGAGCCGGAAAAATAATCGTTGGTGACGCTGCTGGTTCCCCACGGCCAAAACAGGTATTCCTCGATCCGGCTGTAGTCGGCCGCTATCTCCCCGCTGCGGTATTGCGTTTCATACATGAAAAGCAGACCGGCCAACACATAGATATGGGCCAGGCCACTGTCGATACCGAGCGCGCCATAGGCGTCGTAGGCGTCTGTCTTTATCCGGTAATGGTTTTCGCAGATGCGGCTGGAAAACCCGCGGGTCTTCTCGAGCAACCCCAAGAACTTCGAATCATCGTGATAACGATAGTCCAAGCCATGAACGGTAAGAAGATCCTGCGACTCTCCCCGTGAGACTCGATTCAGAAGGTTGTAGGTCGAATCCACCCCACCCGAAAACAAGACCAGGTCACGCTTGGAATTGGCTTGAGGAAGCGAGTGGCTCGTCTCGAAACTGACTGCCACCTCCGCGAACAGCTCGGGCATCCAGGCTTGCCACACTCGAGACAGTCTACTCAGGTTCTGTGCGAGAACGGGATCACCCACTCCGGGAATGACGAGGTCCTGTCGTGACGCCATTGCCAACGGCAGCAGAAGGATCGCGGCGAAGTTGCTTGATTGAACATCGAAGCCCTGTCCCAAAGAAACGACTTCGATCTTCTGCCCCGCGAAGGCCAACCTGCAAAGGTCATGCGACACGGCAACTGAACAGCTCGCACTAGTGGTCATAAAACACTCTTAATCAGTGAGTTTGCCGTTTCCATGCGCTGCTTGGAGGCTCTTTGACCAAGGCTGTTCAATGTCGTTGGCCACGCCAGACAGCGCAAAAGCCCAGGCAAGTGGCAACCAGAGCCACATCCACAGAAGATTGGGCGTGGATACAAAAGAGCTGAAATCGAACAGCATCCCCAACGCACCGCCAACAAGCACTGCGAGCCAGAGCAACGCCAGCGGATCTTTTCGTTTTTCCCAGAGCTGACGCCCGGCAAAGAACAACACTGACACGAAGCCGCTCAGGCCGACCAGTCCATAGTTGAACAGTACTTCCATATAAATACTGTGGGCATGCGCGATCAGCACGGGTTTCCCGCCACCCAATGGACGATCCCCCAGCATTCGGCTAAGGCTGGTGTCGGCACCATGGCCGAATAGCCAGTGCTGCGGCATCAGATCCAGCACCATCCCCCATATCTCGTCGCGATTAGTCAGTTGCCGGCTGAAGAGTTCGTAGGCGATACGTTCGTGAAAAACCACGACTACAACCATACCAACTGCCGAAACGAGGAACAGAAGGCGCCGCCTCAGCTTCTGTTCAACACCAAAGAGCAGAACAACGCAGCAGCCCGCCAACGTGGCCAGCCACCCCGTACGGCCGTAGGTCAGGTAGATGTAGGAGGCGATCGCCAGCGCACAACACAGGAGCAATACCTGCAGCGAGCGGCCTCTCGCCTGCAGCAGGAGCCACCAAGCCGTGATGCAGGAAAAACCGAGCTCTAGGGCCGCCAGAATGCTGTTCTCGAACTCAGCGAAGCCCTGAACGCCAGAGCCTTCGATGCTTCCTCTGCGATACTCAAAATTGAGCACTCCTTCCGCGTGAAGGTTGAAGATGCTGAAGAGAGCCACCGCGGCCGATGCCACCACCATCAGCATCAGCAGCCCCCTCATGGTTCCAGGCGCCTTGGCTACGATGCATCTGACCGCGACGAACAACGCGATGAGCAAAGCCACTCTCCGGGCAGTCTTGCCATCGCCCAGAAAAACGCTGTTAGTCGCCAAATAAGCCATGAATCCAAGCAGAAGAATTGCAAAGGCATTGCCCTGCAAAAATGGACGGATGCTTTTCCATTCGGTCAGCGCCAGCAGCAGCGCTCCGAACAGGGAAACCCGGATAAAGGCAGCCCAGGAGGTAGTCTCCCCGTACCAGTAGAAACGGCCGACCAGCAGCGCGAAAAAGGACAGCAGGATTAGCAGCAGCCGGGACCGTTGCGCTACACGGCGTGCCCGATACGTCGACACTGACACCATTAGCTGATCCCGCTGAACGCAGCACCGATCAATACACCGATGCCAAGAACCGCCAGCGCCGCCAGCACCCGTACCGCTCTACGCAGCGACCTTCTCTTTTTCTTGAGGTCGTCCTGGGGGTTCCAGACGTGACTCTCCCCACCTATATGCAGGACGGCGTCCGATTCCAGTACGACCGCGAAAAACTGGCGTTCCGCATAAGCTTTGGACAGACCCGACTCACCTGCCGCCGAGGACTCGAAACGGGCGAAGGGGGCCATAGGTCGATATTCCTGCAGACGACGCAAGCCTGGATTGAAGGTAAATCCCTGCCATGAGGGATTACTCGAAAGCAGTCTTGAACAAGCCTGCCCCTCGACAACGTAGCGCTCGCCCAGAGAGTGAAACGGGTAACTGATGCGAACGTCATGAGCATAGCTCCGTAGCCAAACGACGAGCACGGAAGGCATGCTTTCAAGAATCACCCTGGACGCTTCGATAAAGCCAGGACGATAAAACTCCCAATCATCCTCACAGTGGAAAATGAAGGGCGTCTTCACCGCAGAGTAGGCCAGATCGATCGACGCAAGCTGACCAATCTTCGGTCGATTCACGAAAATCTTCGTGTGCGCCTTCCAATGAGCAGGTAATGCGTCGGCTACCGCACCACTTCCGGAGTCTTCCGTGATGATTACCTGGTTGACCGGTGCGGTATTGAACGCATCGAAAGTTTCCAGCGTCCTGGCGAGCAGATTGAAACGTCCACAACTGGTGACTACCAGGGTGATATCGCTGTCATCGCTGAATTGCATCCGACCGGAATCCTAATAGGGTTATTGCATGATCAAGCCCGGCGTATGGTCGCGGAGGCTACTTGCCAGTCAATCCGAACGCTGCTCATCCATAGCGAGTTCTTCGAACTTGTCATGCAACTTGGCGTAGTAGCCATTGGCATCCAGCAACTGCTGGTGCGAACCGCGTTCCACGATGCGCCCCGCGTCCATCACCAGAATGGTGTCGGCCTTTTCGATGGTCGACAGGCGATGGGCAATAACGACGGTGGTGCGCCCCTTCATCACCTGGTCCAGGGCCGACTGAATGTGCCGCTCGGACTCCGTATCCAGCGCGGAGGTCGCCTCGTCGAGAATCAATACCGGGGCATCCTTGAGTAAGGCGCGGGCGATGGCGAGGCGCTGACGCTGGCCACCTGACAGCAGCACCCCGTTCTCGCCGACCAAGGTATCGAAACCGTTTGGAAGTTGGTCGATGAACTCTCTGGCGTACGCATCTTCCGCGGCACGCACGACAGCTTCACGCGGCGCAGTGGATAGATCGCCGTAGGCGATATTGTTCGCAACGGTATCGTTGAACAGCGTGACGTTCTGGGTAACCAGCGCGATATGCTTGCGCAGGTTGCGCAAGCGATACTCCTCGACTGGCACATCGTCGAGCAGGATCGCGCCCTGCTCGTTCTGATAGAAACGCGGAATCAGGTTGGCGAGTGTGGACTTACCGCTCCCGGAGCGGCCCACTAGGGCAACCATTTGCCCCGGCTCGACGCGAAAGCTGATGTCGTCGAGGATCAGTTTTTCCGTACCTGGATACGTAAAGCTGAGATTGCGAACTTCCAGCGCACCGCTGACTCGCTCCTTCTCTACCGTCCCCTCGTCTTTCTCTGGCGCCTCGTCGAGTTGATCGAAGATGCTCTCCGCCCCCGCGAGCCCCTTCTGAATGGTCGAACTGACCTCCGAAAGCTGACGAATCGGCTTGGGCAACAGCCCTGCCGCGGTGATATAGGCAACGAGGTCACCCACGGTGGAGTCGCCGCGAAGGAACAGCACCAGAAACATGAGCAACGCCATTGCGCTGTAGGTGACGAACTGGAGGCTCGGGGTGTAGATCGCCGAGGTCCGCGTCATTCGCAACTGCTTGCGCATATTGTCTTCGCTGGCCGCTAGGAATCGCTCGCTTTCATAGCACTCGCCGCCAAAACTGCGGACCACCCGGTAGCCCTGAATGGTTTCAGACGTGACATGCGTCACCTCGCCCATTGCACCCTGGATTTTTCGACTCTGGCTGCGAAACTTGCGGCTGGACGTGCGCACCATCAGCGCAATGACCGGAAGAATGGCGACCATGACCAGTGTCAGTTTCCAGTTCATCCACACCAGATAGCCGAACAGGAAAACAACGGTAAGACCTTCCCTGACCATCACTTTCAGTGCATCTGTAGCTGCACCGGTAACCATGCTGACGTTATAGGTAATCCGCGAGATAAGGTGCCCGGATGCATGGTTGTCGAAATATCGATTGGGCAATGTAAGCAGGTTATTGAACAGCGCTACGCGCAGATCCTGGACTAGCCCGAGAGCAACTCGAGCCAGATAATACCCCCCCAAAAAAGAACCTATGCCTTGCCAAACCGTAATGAGCAACAATGCAAGCGGAACTGCATACAGAAGTTGCATCTCGCCAAGAATGGGCAACTGTGTAATGTTTTGTTCAGGATGGGCAATTCCATCCACAAAATATTTCAACAAACCGGCCATCATGGGCTGAGTAGACGCAAAAACAATGTATCCCAGCATACTTACAGCAAACATTACCCAGTAGCGACGCACATAACTCAGCAGTCGCATATACAGCCTGAAACTGGACATTGCGTTAGATTTGCTTGTTGAATCGGTCATTGGCCACTGCTGACGGAAAGAAAAAAGAGACTATACCATCGAAGGACACGGGCCTAAACACTCGTTAGAATCCGCGGACATGATCTCGTTGGAACACACCATGCTGCCCATGAGCGCCATCGCCTATCAAACCCTCACGTCAGGCGCTGAGGTACTCGAAGCTGACGGCCACGGGCCTAAGGTGATGAGGCTGGCTACCGGGGATTTCCTCAAGCTTTTCAGGCGTAAACACCTGATTTCCTCGGAAGCTTTCAGGCCTTACGCTCAGCGCTTCGCTGACAATGCCTACGCCCTCAGAGAGATTGGCGTTCCCGTACCGGAAATCGTCGGGGTGTACCGCCTGTCCAGCCCAAAACGCACAGCCGTTCGTTACAAGGGACTTCCCGGCATAACGCTAAGGCAGGCGATGAAAAATGTTGCCCCCCCCCAAAGACGGGATCTCGCCAACCGCTTCGGTCAATTACTAGCGCAACTCCATGAAGCCGGGGTCTACTTCCGATCACTGCATCTGGGCAATGTATTGTTGTTGCCAGACCTACGGCTAGGGCTCATAGATTTCGCGGACATGCGCCTCGAGCGAAAACGGCTTTCACTCTGGAAGCGAAGACGAAACCTAAAACACATGCAGCGCTACGAAGAGGATCGTCGATGGCTGTTCGAAGAGCACATCGAAGACCTAAAAGAAGGATATAAGGAAATATCTGCCCAAGTAGATTTCTTTAACAATTAATTCTTAGACGGAGCGCGCACCGGCTATCGGGAGACACAGCTAACCCATAGATACTTACGGAAACGTTTGAATGTTTTTCGATTCCAATCCCGCAGTGGCAACCTCCTGAATAAAACCCCAGCAAACGCCAAATCCTCCCTGACCGCCCGCTTTAATGCGCTATTAACTAAAGCTTGGCGCGCCAACCGATACCCCGATTCCTGCCGATAGGCATCAATCAGCCTTAAACAGATATAAAAATTCTCTTTATAGTTTGAAGACTTATTCTCCGAGTGCCGCCTATAGTAAGAAAACATGTCTTCCAAAATGGCGACATCATATCCCGCATGCGCTATTTTCAACTCCATTTGTAAATCTTGAATATCCAGAGATAAATCAAAGCCACCTGCCTCAAGCATTGCCTTACGACGATACATTGACGTGGGCCCACCCACCCAGATGTTTTCAATACTGAACAGTTCATTGAAGCTATAAATACCAAAGCTCTTCAGAGGAGCACCGGCAATCTCTCGCCCATCGCTATCGATATAAACGAAGTTCCCCCCACAACAACCAACACTAGGATGGCTCTCAAAAAAATCTACTTGCTTACTGATCCGATAAGGAGGCATCACATCGTCAGCATCGAATATCACCACGTACTCGCCACTGGCAACCTTACAACCCGCTTCGGAGGCCAAGGTAACGCCTCCATTGGGTTGATCTATCACAAGAAACCCGTGGCTCGCTTGAAGACTTCGCATGATCTCAAGACTGTCATCCTGAGAACCATCGTTGACCACAATCAACTCTATACGAGGATAATCCTGAGCAAGTACCGATGCTATCGAGGAATTCAAATAACGCCCATGGTTGTAACAGGGGATGATGACCGATACCAAAGGCAGATCGTTAAAACCGTCAATGCCTAACATCCAACCCGCCTCTTCAATCGCGCCCACTCTCGCTTGAGCTTCCCGGAAAAGCTGTGTTTGAGAAAATACTTTTTGGCATACTGCTCATGGCTTTCCTGGCTACAACGAAGAACAAAGGGGCGATAGTCGAACAACTCGCCTTCAGCTACCAAGGAGTTCGCCAGATCAACGAAGGAATGCACCAGAGCGGTATTTCGAGACTCAAACAAATGAAGGTATTGCCCTTCAAAGATGGTGAACAGGCCGTAAGTTGAGGTATCACCGAGCAACCAACGAGGTACGGCGGCGCACGTTGGATAGGCCAGCTCCACCAAAACACCTCGTTGCCGGGCAACTGCGGACAATCTTCCAGCAACGTCATATTGCTCATTGGCTTTTAGAGAGGGAGTATCCAGTAAGCGCCAGGTTCGCCCGGTGAGCGCGAGGAACATTGGCGCGGCATAGATGAATCGATGATCGATATGATTCGCCGATTGAGCACACCCGAATATCGCCCCGTCCTGCGCCACCCTCACGGCGCGCCCTATGGCCTCAGCTGACAAGGGAATGCAGTCAATATCAACGATAACGACCACCTCATCATCGGCTGCCGAGTTGAGCACCTTCTCCATCCAGGCGCCGTGATCGACCCCATGAAGATTTTGCTGTTCTATGGGGTAGCCAAAAAAATTGAAAACACGAGACTGAGCAGACACCAAGTCGGGACTTACATTATTCCAGTACAAAGATAAAACACGAAACTTAAAACTATCCACAAGACCCCCGGCAGCCTGGCAACCATGATACCAAGCACATATTAAAAACCAAAAACCGTCTTAACCCAATTCTCTTGGCTATATTTGTAAAAAATATCATCTGGCAAATCCACATAAGGCGACTCAAAAAATGAGGAAGGCAAGCTAACGGTATCTTCGCGCCATATGAAAATATTATTAGGATGGTAGAAATCGTAGCTTACAATATCAGCATTTGTTGTAATGAGCTTTTTGCGATAGCCCATTGCCTCAAACACCCTGAATGTTAGCCCCCGCTGTATCCTCTTTTGCAAGTCCAGAACGAAGCGAGACCGCCTTAGCATTTCGTTAACACGATCGAAAGCAATCTGCTGATCAAAAAAATGTATAGAAGCGCTTTTAGGGGCAGCCATCATTGCAGCATCTGCTGAGTATTGATGAACCGACACCTTCATATTATGACGCTCAAATGAACTAACGATTCTTTCCAACTCTGGATATCTTGAGTCATAAGTACTTAAAAAAAACAAATCGTTTTCAAACTCTTGCACGACTGCTTGTTCAAAATGAAAATTTGTTATAAATTTTAGGCCATACTTCCTTGCATCGAACGGGTCGAATGTATAACACACATCAAAATATTTAACGCTATCCTTATATGCTGGAAAATGGTCAAACCCATCCCAATAATAGACAATAGACCGACCCACTCTGGAGCAAAGATACTTTAAGTGCCTAACATGGAGAACATCAGGACAAAGAACCAGCATATAATCATACTGCTCAGGATTAGTTATATCCTTCACGTGAGCAAAACTCTTCCAGATCGGCTTCATGTTCTTCCGCAATATGTTTCTGGCAAAGAAATTCTGAGCTCGCTGAAACCCCCTATACTCAAATTTCTCTTTTTTATAAACAACAACATCAACTTCACAATTGGAAAAACGCTCGATACCCGACTGAAATACCTTATATATATCGAAATAATAAGGACAGAGAAAAAGTATTTTTTTCACAACGAAACACCTTGTAAAACTACCATTTAGATCCCCGCCCCTTTTTCAAAAACTACCTGAATATCAGGTAGCGCAACCTCTTTAACAACTGCCTATCCCAATGAACAAACGGAACCTTTACAATTAGACGCCACGCATATTTCTTGTCATCCAATACAGCCAGACGCAGAGCTTTTGATACCAGCTTAGATTTACAGGAAGAATAAGCCGCATGACCAATGTAAGGATGAATTACTTTCAAGCCATATAAATATTCAGACTTGTATTGCTTGGACAAGCTATCAGGGTGCTTCCTGTACAGCGTAACGATCTCCGGCAAGATATCGACGAAGTAGCCCTCATGGGCGATCTTCAAGGTCATCTGAAAGTCCTGCACCCTGATGGCGGGGTCGTACCCGCCTGCCGCCATCATCGCGTCGCGGCGATAGACGGCGATGTTTCCGCCGACCACCAGGGCCTCCGAGAGCGCTCGGTCAAAATCGTAGCGTCGTATCTCGCGCTTCTTATCTTTCTTGGGTAGGAGCGCTCCCTGCTCGTCAATACGGATCGCCACGCCTCCCAGGCATCCCACTTCGGGATGTTCACTCATGTAGGCTGCCTGCACCGCTAACCGCCCCTGGGGCATGATGTCGTCGGCATCGAAGGTCGCGACAAACTCACCCTCTGCGAGCGCCAAGGCCGTGTTGAGCGCGGCGCTCACGCCCTGGTTTTCCTGTTTCAAGAACAGGACACGATGTGCCCGGGAACCTAGCTTCAAGGCTTCAATGGTGCGCTCGATGACGCTGGCACTGTCATCAGTGGAGCCATCGTCGACGACAATCAGCTCGAAGTTGGGATAGTCCTGGTCCAGAACGCTGGTCAGCGCCTCGCCAACGAAGTTGGCGTAGTTGTAGCAAGGGACCAATACCGAAACCAGGGGCACCGCAGGTCCGCTCATCGGGATGCCTCCAGCCGTTCCATACGCGGCATCAGTTCCCTGAATTGACCCTGCGCCGCCTTGTCGGAAAAGCAGCTGTCCAGCCACTCGGCCATAGCCTCGCGCCTGCCGGCGGCCTGAAGTGCATCAGAACGCGCCAAGCTCAGCAAGTGCTTCGCCAGTACATCGCCATCGCGAAGCGGGAAAAGCATCCCAACCCCGCTCACCACCTCGCGCCCGCCACCACAGTCGCTGCAGATGATCGGCACATCCGCCGCCATGGCCTCCAGCAGCACCATGCCGAAGGGCTCGTGGTCGGAACTCAGCGCGAACACGTCGAACGCCTTGAAGTAGCGCCGCGCCTCGGCAACCTGGCCGAGAAACGCGACCTTCGGCGCGATGCCCAGGTCGTGGGCGAGTGCCTTGAGCTCGCCCTCCAGGCGACCGGTACCGATGATCACCAGCAGGCTGTTGGAGGGCAATCCCGGCAGCGCAGCGGCGAAGCCGCGGAGCAGCGTTGCCTGATCCTTGTCCGGGTGAAGACGCCCGACGTTGCCGACGATCCAGGCGCCGTCCGGCAAGCCCAGCTCGGCGCGGGCGGAGGCGCGATCGACCTGACAGGCCTGCACGGCGGCCACATCGATACGGTTGTAGAGCGTCTGGATGCGTTCGGCAGGCCAATCGGACAGGCAGCGGCGCATGTCATCGCGCACAGCGTCAGAAACACCCAGCAGGGTCAGCCGTCGGCGGAAAACACCGACGAACGCCCGCCGCATCAGCCGCGTGTAGATGCCGAACGCGTGATGTACGCCGATCACCGGCAAGCGTGTGGCGAGGCAGGCAATGTAGATCGGCTTGAAGCGATGGGCGATGCACAGCTGCACATTGCGCAGGCGGGCGATCTGGCGAATCTCGCGGATGGCGCGCAGCTTCAGCCCGCGAATGGCCCTGGAACTGTAATCGAGAAACAGCACCTCGTCGGACGCGCAACCGGCGGCGACCTCAGGATCGGGCGCGCCTGTGAGGAAGACAGTGGTCACCTTGTAGGGCGTGCCGGCGAACAGCACCGCGTACTGACGGGCGCAATCGAGGAATGGCCCGTCGTAGCCATGGCATATCTGCAGAACGCGCGCGTCAGCCAATGGGGTCATGCCAGTCCATCCCGTCTTTGGCAACCAGGATGTCTTCCATGATCAGGTACGGCAGGTCGGACCCATAGAACATGTTCAACGCATCCGTCGGCGAGCACACCATCGGCTCGCCGCGGCGGTTCAGCGAAGTGTTCAGCGAGACGCCGTTGCCGGTGAGGTCTTCCAGCGCCTTCATCATGTCGTAGTAGCGCGGGTTGTATTCACGCTTGAGCACCTGCGCGCGGGAGGTGCCGTCTTCGTGGACCACTTCGCCGACGCGGCTCTTCCACTCGTCGTTGACCTCGAAGGTGAATGTCATGAACGGCGACGGGTGATCGACCTTGAGCATCTGCGGCGCGACGGTATCCAGCATCGACGGGCAGAACGGGCGCCAGCGCTCGCGAAACTTGATCTGCGCGTTGATGCGGTCGGCGACGCCGGCCACGCTCGGGCAGCCGATGATCGAGCGCCCGCCCAGTGCGCGCGGGCCGAACTCCATGCGCCCCTGAAACCAGGCGACCGGGTTGCCGGCCACCATGATCTGCGCGATGCGCTGCGGCATGTCATCGATGCGCTTCCACACCGGCTTGCTCGGGTGGCGCGCGCAGGCGGCGATGATGTCCTCGTTGGAATAGGCCGGGCCGAGGTAGACGTGTTCCATCTTCTCCACCGGCACGCCGCGCTGGTGCGAAACGTAGGCCGCCGCACCCACCGCTGTGCCGGCGTCGCCGGAAGCGGGCTGGACGAACAGCTCCTTCACCTCCGGGCGGGCGATGATCTTCTGGTTCAGCTTGACGTTCAGCGCACAGCCGCCGGCGAAGGCGATCTTGCCGGTCTGCTTGATGATGTCGCCCAGGTAGTGATCCATCATCTGCAGCGCCAGCTTCTCGAACAGCGCCTGCATGCTCGCCGCGTAGTGGATGTACGGGTCGTCGGCGATGTCGCCTTCGCGCTTCGGCCCGAGCCACTCGATCAACTTGGGCGAGAAGTAGAAGCCCTTGCCCTTCTCCTTGTAGCGGCGGATACCGATGACGTTGGCGTAGTCGGTGTTGATGGTCAGCTCGCCATTCTCGAAGCTGGCCAGCCGCGAGAAGTCGTACTTGGCCGCGTCGCCATAGGGCGCCATGCCCATCACCTTGAACTCGCCGTCGAGCATCTCGAAGCCCAGGTACTCGGTGATCGCGCCATACAGGCCGCCCAGCGAATCCGGGTCGAAGAACTCCTTGATCTTGTGGATCTTGCCGTTCTCACCGTAGCCGAAGAAGGTGGTGGCGTACTCGCCCTTGCCGTCGATGCCCATGATCGCGGTCTTCTCGGTGAAACCCGAGCAGTGGTAGGCGCTGGAGGCGTGCGCCAGGTGGTGCTCGACCGGCTCGATACGGACCTTCTTGAGGTCGAAACCGAGCTGCTGCAGGCACCATTCGATGCGTTTGTGATAGCGCTTGTAGCGGCGGTTGCCGAGCAGGATGGCGTCCAGCGCGCGATCCGGTGCGTACCAGTAGCGCTTGGCGTAGTGCCAGCGCGCCTTGCCGAAGATGCTGATCGGCGCGAACGGAATCGCCACCACGTCGACGTCCGCCGGCTGGATGCCGGCCTGTTCCAGGCAGAACTTCGCCGACTCGTAAGGCATGCGGTTCTTCGCGTGCTTGTCGCGCACGAAGCGCTCTTCTTCCACCGCCGCGATCAACTTGCCGTCGATGTACAGCGCGGCGGAAGGATCATGGCTGAGAGCGCCGGAAAGGCCGAGAATCGTGAGTGACACAGGGTTGCCTCTTGAAGTTGGATGACCACTTCCCGTGGATCGTGTCCGGCCGCACGGCCGGCTGCGGTGACCTTCACTACAAAGGCGGGAAGCGCAGCGGCGCCGAACAGGCAAAGCGGGGATTATATCGCGGCGCCCGGCAAAATCGGTAATCCGCAAGGCTGACTCAACGTCACGCCGACTCTCGCCGCATCCAGCGGCGCAAATGGCCGTTGAGCCGGGCCAGGCGCTTGCGCCACTTCAGGCGTAACACGGCCAGCCATATGGGCCGATGCAACTGCCGCTGCAGTGCAGCGATCAGCGCGCGCTGGTCGGGCCTGCGCTGCGTGAGCAGCTTGATGTTCTCTGCCAGGTAAATCCGCAGACTGGCCCGTGGCAGAAGCACCCCGGCAACGTCTCGCGGCTCCAGCGGCAACGGGAAACTGGCAAACCGCTCCAGCCTGCCCAGCGCATGCAGGGACACCATGGTGCGCAGGCACTTTTCGCAGCGACAGCAGTTGTACATGCCGTCGACCCTGCCCCAGCAGACCCGCAGATAGGCCTGCGCCAGGGGCTCGGCGGCGATGCGCTCGACCTTGTCGATCCGCTCGGCCTCGCAGGCGTCGTGGATGATCGCGAGGCGCTCGTCGGAAAACAGCGGGTCGGTTTCCACCCAGGAGCCCCAGGGTTTTTGGTGCCGAAGGCTGTGGGTACCGGGAATGCGCACCTCGCCGATTTCGCCGGTCAGCGCGCGGGCGAGGCTGATCAGCGCGAAACCATGGCCATGGAGGGGCCAGGAGCCAAAGTCCTGGATCACCTTGCCGAGATTGCTTTCCACCTCGATGAAGCGGGTGCCGCTGCCCGCCGCCACCGCGACACCCATCGCACTCACCGCCGCACGCCGTGGTAGATCGTCCAGACGCACATCGAAGCCATGGATGTAGATGAGGTCGGTAAGCACCTCATGCCCCTTGGCCAGCGTGAAGAACGAGTCGACGCCGCCGGAAAAGAACGTCGCCTTGCGCGGACCGGCGAGCGCAGCCGGCTGATAGATCGAGTCGACGTCGATCGGCACCGCGAAGAACTCCTCGAAGCTCTGCTCGAACAGCGCCATGACCCGTCCGACGCCCTCCAGAAAGCGAGCCGACAACGCGCCCTCCACACGAATCGGTCGGCGTAGCCTCATCGCCGCCAGCAGAGCCAGGGGCAAGGCCGCATCGAGTCCGGGCTGCGGTTGCAGCGCGGCGCTACGAATGAAGACGTCGTAATGGCGATCGCCGAGATCGATGCGGTAGGTAACCGTCGATTTCTCTAGTGGATCGCCCGCCCATTCCGAAGACAGTTCGGAAACGATTATGGTCACTGTACGGACACCCCTTCGACACTTTCCTCCGTGCCCTCGTGTACGCGGCTGAACGCATCGGCAAACGCCGTGGCGATCTCGACCTTCAGCGGTTCGATATCCAGCACCTTCGGGTTCCAGTCGATTATCCGGCCCTTGCGCATGTTACGCAGGGAAGCGAGCGGGCCGAAGTCATGCACGTAATGGATACCGACCAAGTCTTCGATGATCTTCACCCGATAATCGTCGCGGCGAGAGGCGTCGTAGAGGAATACCACCGGAATGCCCATGGCGATGCAGGGCATCGCGCAGTGGATCTTCGAGGTGATGACCAGGCGTGCGCGACGCCGGTACTGGTCCAGCAACTCGCCGGCCAGCTCCAGACGCAGACGCGTGCTGCTGATAGGCAGGCGCAGTTTGGCCTGGTCGACGACCACCGCACGCTTGCGGATGGATGCCGGAACTGTCCTGCGCGCCGCCGGGCTCAGACCAACCAGAAACACCTCGCCTTCACCCTCAGGAGGCTGCTCGCGGCGCGGCAGCGTAAGCGTCACGCAGCGGCTGTAATAGGCCTCCACGCCGTGCCGTTCGAGCAGCGCCTGGGTGCCGCGATCCCGACAGCCGATCGGCTGCCAGCGGCGCAGATAGTCGATACCGGCAGGGGGAGAGAAAACACCCCCCCCCCGCCGCGGGGGGGGGNNAGTCGATACCGGCAGGCGAACAGATCACCGCCTGCGCCGGTGGCGAGATGTGAAAGGCGAAGAACACCGGCCGCACGCCGGGCGCCGGCGGCCAGTTGTCGGTGTTCATGAAAAAGCCGTTCATGGGAACGCTGCAAGGCTCGGCCACCTGATTCAGCGCTTCGCGCGATACGTACCCATCCACCCGCGGCACCAGACGGCTGACCGCCAGCGTCTGGATGTCGTCACCCAGGTTGACGAAACGCTCGAACACCGCGCCGGTGTACTCCAACAAGCGGATAGGCCTCATCTGGTGCTCCTGATCTTCTTCATCGCCCGCCGCCATTTGCCGCGCAGTTTCCTGCCGCGCATGATCAGCCTGTTGCGCCACGCCGGGCGCTCGAGCACATGCTGCCAGGCGCGTGCCAGATCGCTGTCGGCCAGCCCTTTGGCAGCCAGCAGACGCATGTTCTCGCGGGCGAACTTGGCCAGCGAGTCGTCGTACATCACCAGCTCGCGGACGCGCTCCGGCGCCACCTGCCTCGGGAAGGTTGCACTGTGCCGAAGCACACCCAGCGCCTCCAGGGAGGTCATGGTGCGCAGGCATTTCTCGCAACGCCCGCAGTTGTAGCTGCCCTCGACCCTCTCCCAGCAGACACGCAGGTGCGCCAGCGCCAGAGGGTCCACCGCCAGGGCCGCGACCTTGTCGATGCGCCCGGCCTCGCAGCCATCGTGGATCACCTGCAGGCGCTCGTCGGAGAACAGCGGATCGGTCTGCGGGTGCGAGGCCCAGGGCATCAGGTCGGCCTCGGCGAACGAGGACGGGATATAGATCCGATCCACATAATCGGCGAGGTGACGCGCCGCGCTGCCCAGACCGTAGCCATGCCCCTGCAGCCCCCAGCGCCCGAAGTCCTTGAACAGACGGATGGCATTGGTCTCCATCTCGATGAACCGCACGCCGGTCGCCTGCGCGATCGCGCGCCCCATCTGACTTATCGCCCGACGCCGTGGCAGGTCGTCCAGCTCGACGTCGTAACCGTGCACGAAAATCAGGTCGGTGATTTCATCGCGGTGCTTGAGGAAGGTGTAGAAGGAGTCGACGCCGCCGGTAAAGAAGCTCCCGACGCGACCGGTCGCCAGCTTCGGCTGAGAAACCAGCTGCTGCGCGGCGATCGCTACCGGCCGGTAGCGCGGGAACCAACTGGCGAAGGTCTGCATGAGCTGGCGCTGGTTGTCGAGAAACTGCGGCGAAAGCGTCGCCAGCAACTGCAAGTCGGTGCCACTGGCCATCGCCCCCAGCGCCGTCATGGCCAGCAAGGCTTCGCCATCGCCACACAGCGAAACGGCCGCAGTGGAAAAATAAACCGGATAGCGCCGCCCACCGAGTTCGACCAGATAGTCAACACGATTACCGCTCGAACTGCCTGGCGCCAGCACCGCTACGCGTTGAAGTTCTGTCATCTGCACCGCCCGTGCACTCAATGTCGCACCCCTCGCCGGCCGAGAAGCAGACGCAACCATTTGGAAAAATAGTCCCAGCGACAAGCCATCCGGGGGGCCAACCGCCAGGCTCGACCATAGCAAGCCAGCGCCTCGCTGCGCAGCCCAGCGAGGTAGCAGCTGCGGAAAAGCGAAAGCTGGCGCTGTGCGCGAAAGGCATGACGACGGTGCTGAAACTCGTCCGGCAGGCGCTCGAAGACTGCAGCCGCCACCCTGTCACCGTGACTGGCATCCAGTTCGAGGTGATTGCGCAGCGAATCCGCATGCTTGTAGATCCACACCAGTGGCGCATCCAGCACCGAAACCACCGACGAGGACAGCATGAAGGCGAAAACCGCCAGGTCTTCGCCCTGGCGCAGATCCTCGGGATAGGGACGCAGCATCAAGCGCGCGCGACTGAACACCGAGCTGCCATGACAGATGCCGAAGCGCTTCTTCAGAAGGAAATCGTCGAGACGCAGCGAAACGGCCTGAGGAATCTGTCCGGGAGCGTGGTAACGGCTGCTGCCGTCCTCCGCGCAATCCAGATGCCCACCCAGCAACAGGTCGGTGTCGGGGCACGCCTGCAACTGCTGCAGGATCGCCGCGAGAGCCCCTGCGGCCATCACGTCGTCGGCATCCAGGAACAACAGCCAGCGTCCGGAGGATGCCGCCAGCCCGGCATTGCGGGCCGCAGAAGGGCCACAGTTCTCCTGGCTCAGATAGGCGGCACGTTGCGGCCCGCAATCCCAGCCGCGCAGCAGCTCGAGGGTTCCGTCCTTCGATCCGTCGTCGACGACGATCAGCTCGCAGGCGTCGGTGAGTTGGACGAGGACCGAATCGATACAGCGCGGCAGTACCGTGGCGTAGTTGTAGCTGGGAATCACCACGCTCAATAGCAATTGGTCCGATGCATGCTGCTGCCAGCTCGCATCGACCTGCTGCATCAGCCGCGCTCAACAGACGTATGCAGCGACTCGGCGCAGGGCAAATGCTCATCCAGCCACTGGGCAAACGGGCTGGTTGACGGCCAGTTGCGGATGAAACGAGCCCGGTCCACCGCCCAGGCACGCAGCCATCCGGCACCCGGCGGATGCACACGCAACGCATCGAGATCGATGAGCAACAGGCGCCCGCCGTCCCAGAGCAGGTTGGTGGCCTTGAGATCGCCATGGCTGATGCGCTCGCGCAGCAGGTCGACGAACAGGCTGCGAAGGGCCGCCGCCTCCTCCTGGGATGGCAGGCGATCGCCCGCGTGGCCGAACAACGCGAACAGGTCGTTGGCCTCGCAGAATTCGTTGATCAGCCAGCCACCGTGGCGCAAGCCGAGAAAACGTCGCTCGATGCAGGCCAGCGGCCGCGGCGTGGCGATGCCGAGGAAATCCAGGCGGTTGCCTTCCACCCAGCTGTGCCAGGCGCGGCTGGGCCGCAAGCAGCGCCTCAGCCAGTGGCCGAGGCTCTTGATGTTGTAACGCTTCACCAGCAGCGTGCGGCTGGCCACCTCGACTTTCCCGACCGTGGCGCTGCCACCGTCCTTCAGCAGCAGCCCCGCGCGGATGAACGCGTCCGGATCGGCCAGCAGCGGCGCCAACGCAGCCGCTTCATCGCGGCGTACGGCACAGAGGCCCCGCGGATCGGGACGCACGCTGAACAGACTGCAATCGCGCCCGACCTTCTGCAGGTAGTCGCGCAGGCGCCAGCGGCGAACCCGGGCAACATCCTTGAGCAGCGCCTCCAGCGGCAGGGCATGCTCGCCGTTGGCCAGCAGGTAGTGCACCAGCAGCTCTTCGAAAAACGGCTCCAGGCGCGCCGGCAACTGGGCGAAGAACACCCCGAGGTTTTCCAGCACCCTCGCGCGGGAAAGCGGCTGGCCAGGGGTTTGCGCCTCCACGCCTCCGCCGTCGATCAGGTACAGCCGGCTGTCGTGGCGCAGCAGATTGTCCAGGTGCAGGTCGCTCTGCCACAGGCCCTGCGCATGCAGGCGGCCGATGGCGGCGAGGGCTTCGCCCAGCACGGTCTGCTGGGAGTCCGACAGCGGCGGTTCGTGCTCCACCGCGCGCCAGGCATCCCACAGGCTCTGCGCACCCTCGAGAAACTCGAACAGCAGCCAGCCACCCTGATCGGCATCGAAGCCTTCGCCGAGCAGCGCCGGCGTATCCAGGCCCGGCACCTGCAGCGCCTGCTGCAGCTGCTGGTGGGCGGCCTCGATGTTGCCCTGGCGCAGCGCCAGCTGCACCACCAGGCCGTGCAGGCTGGTCATCTTCGGGTTGATGTCGAGCACGCGGCGGAAGGCCTGCTCGGCAAAGGCCAGCATGTCCTTGGCCTGGTAGGCCGAACCCAGGGCGTACAGCACGCGCGGATCGTTGGGCATCTGCCGGGCGGCTTCGGACAGCAGCTGCAGCGCGCGGTCGGCGTCATCGCGGTACAGGGCCACCATGCCCTGCAGCGCCAGCACTTCCGGATGCTCCGGCTGCAGCTTGGCAGCCAGCGTGGCCTGGCGTGCGGCGGTGTCGATGTCGTTGCGGCCGATCGCCAGATGGGCCTGCATCAGGTACGCCTCGAAGGCGTTGGGATTGAGGTCGGTGGTGCGCAGCAGTGCTTCGTCGGCGCCCTCGAACTGGTGCAGGGCCAGCAGCAGGCCGGCCTGCTGCAGGTGCAGCTGTGCGTCGTCCGGGGCCAGCAGCAGCGCCTGCTGCAGGGGCGCCTGCGCAGCTTCGGGCTGGCCCTGCTGCTGCAGCGCAAGCGCCAGCCAGCGGTGGGCCTGGGCCTGGCCGGGTTCATCGTGCACCCACGCCTGTGCCAGCTGCACGGCCTGTGCGGTGTCGTTCTGGCGCAGGGCCTGGAGAATCTGGTCTTGCATGGCAGTCCGGTTCAATGGCAAACCCGCATTGTAGCGGGCTGCGCGCCGGCGCCGGTTCAGCCCGCCAGCACGCGCTGCAGGCGCTGGGCCACCCAGCGTTCGGAGAAGCCGTCGCCGCGCCAGTTTTCCAGGAACCCGCAGTGGCCGCCCCAGCAGGCGGTTTCCAGCCGCGCGTGCTGCGGCAGCTGCCAGTCGCGGAAGGTGGCGTAGGGAATGACCGGGTCATCCTGGGCCATCAGGATGTCGGCCGGCACCTGCAGGGTGGACAGGCGGTCGCCGGCGATCGAGTAGCCATCGAAGTAGGCCTGCAGCGAACCGAAATCGGTATGGCGCTCGACCAGCCAGGTGGTGAGCGCGCGGATGTCCAGCTTCAGCACGCGGTCGTCGCAGTCGCTCAGTTCCGGGAACAGGTCGCGCTTGCGGCGCAGCGAGCCGGCCCACTTGCGGCGGAAGTACCAGTCGTACATCGCCGGGCCGCTCTGGATGCTGTCCATGGTCAGCGCCGGATCCAGCACCGGGCACACCGAGGCCACCCGCTGCAGCGGCACGCCGGCCGCAGGGGCACGCAGGGCCAGGCGCAGCACGAAGTTGCCGCCCAGCGAGTAACCGGCAGCCACCAGCGGCAGGTCCGGCCAGCGCCGCGCGATGTCACCGGCCGCCTGCACCACTTCGTCGATGCGGTTGGAGTGGAAGATGCCGGGATTGAGGTGATGGGTGTTGCCGTGGTCGCGGAAGTTCAGCCGCACCACGTCGAAACCCTGGTCGATCATGCGCGCGGCCGCCATGCGCATGTAGCTGGATTCGGCGCTGCCTTCCCAGCCATGCAGCAGCAGGGCCATGCCCTTCGGCTCGCGGCCTTCGACGTAACTGTGCCAGCCCTGCAGGCGCACGCCGTCGCCACCGTCGAGTATCAGTTCTTCGCTGACCGCGCCGGTGGCGGCCAGCAGCAGCAGGCCGCGCTGCAGGCGCATGCGGCTGGAGCTGAGCATGGATTGCAGGTGTGGATTGCGCAGCCAGCGCGGCGGCTGGTAGTCAGCCGCATGCAGCGTCGGCGTGCCGGCGTCCAGCAGAGGTGGCGGGATCAGTGCCACCGCACGCTCACTGCCCGCTCATCGCCGCCACGATGCGGGCGCGCGAGGTTTCCGCGATGCGTCGACGGCCTTCCAGGTCCTGTGCACCGATCGGTGCCAGGAAGTGCACTTCCGCACGTCGCGCCGGCTCACCGAGCAGGCGCAGGAAATTGGCGAAGAAACTCTCGCCCGGGCCGAAGGCCACGATGGTCTGCGCGTCGCCACGGGCGCCGTAGACCAGGGCCACCGGCTGCACCGGCACACCGGTTTCAACCGCGGCCTGGAAGATGCGCGCATGGAACGGGCCCACTTCGTGGCCACCCCGGGTACGCCCTTCCGGGAACACGCCCACCGCCTTGCCATCGCGCAGGCGGTCGGCCATCACCTGCATGACCCCACCGAGCGATTCGGTGTTGCCACGCTGGTGGAAGATGGTCTGCCCGCGCGCGGCCAGCCAGCCCACTACCGGCCAGCTGGCGATCTCGCGCTTGGCGACGAACCCCATCATGCGCTGGCTGTGCAGGATGGAGATATCCACCCAGCTGACGTGGTTGGCGACGAACAGCACCGCGCCCGGCAGCGCCGAACCGATCTGCACCAGGCGGAAGCCGAAGATCCACATCAGGCCGCCCTGCCACCAGTTGACGACCTTGGCGCCGAAGGTGGCATCGCCCACGCGCAGTTCGCCCCACGGCGGAAGCATGCCGATGAGGATCAACGGCAGGAACACGAGGATGTGGACCAACAGCAGCGGTACGCGGTACAGGTAACGGCACACACGCGCCACGCCGCCACGGGGGGCCGGAGTGGGGGAAGTCATCCGCGCACGATACCGGAGGGCCGCAGCCGCTGCCAGCCGATTCTGGCCATAAGTCCTATTGACCGCGGCCATGGGCGGGAACACGGTGTCCTGTTGGCGGGGCTGTTGGGGGCGATGGGCCGCGCTTGCGTTGGCATTTTGTAGAGTCGAGCCATGNNGCATGGCTCGACGCTACAGGGTCGCGGCCGGCCGCCATTGCCCGCAATGGGCCGGCACCAGCTGCAGGTCGCTGACCTGGCGCTGGGTGTGCTGCAGCCGCTGCAGGGTCTGCCGGTAGGTGCCGGTGTGGCCAAGCAGTGCGGTGACCAGCCGCGGCGGCGGCACGCCATCGGTGATGGCGGCACTGGACCAGGCGGCGTCGGCCACCAGGAACACCGGGCGGCCATCGGCCCCTTCGAACAACAGCCCGTGCTGGCCCACCGCATGGCCGGGCAGCGGCACCGCCAGCAAGCTGCGGTCGCCCAGCACGTCGCGGCCACGGCCGAAGGCATCGAAGGGACGCGGCAGGTCCACCTCCGGCAGGCTTTCCAGCCAGCCCATGCGCGGCGCCGCATCGCGGGTCAACGCGGGCAGCAGGCCCACGCTGAGTGCACGCAGGCGCCCGCGCGCGGCCTGGTCCTGCCACGCGGCGCGCGAACACAGCAGCGGCACGTCGGGGAAATCGAGCACGCCACCCACATGGTCACCGTGCAGGTGCGAGAGCACCACCAGGCCGATGTCGGCCGCGCCGATGCCACGCTGCTGCAGCTGGGCGCGCACGCTCTGGCCCGGGCCCAGGTGCACCGGCGTGACCCAGCGGTACAGGCGCTCGGGGAAGCGCGCGGTGGCCTGCAGGAAGGCGTCCGAATAGCCGGTGTCGAACAGGATGAGGCCGCGCTGCGGATGCCGCAGCAACGCCACCAGCGCCGGGAATTCGCAGCGATGCCAGCTGGCCCCCTGGCGCACGGCACCTTGTGGGTGCACGCAGTGGCCGGCCTCGATCAGCTCCCACTCAAGCCGTGCCATCGCCGCTCCCGTGCTGCTTCCAGTGCGTGGCGAAGGCCTGCAGCGC
>DIEE01000077.1 GCA_002418465.1 Pseudomonas sp. UBA5782
TGGCCCAGGTCGCGGCGCAGAATGCCGCCTGGCGCGAAGGCCGTCGCGCTGCTCCCGGCGCCCGGCAGCTGGATGCCACCCGACGCAACGAAGCCGGCGCGGCGCCGGCGCAGAGCGAGCGCAGCGACAACCTGAGGCTGGTCGCTCCGGAAGCCGGCAGTGCCACCAGTGGCAGCGACACCGGCGGTACCGGTGGCGGCAACAGCAAGGCGCTGGCGGACAAGCTGGCGGTGACCCAGGAAAGCCTCGACTCCTCGCGCCGGGAAAGCACCGAACTGAAGAGCCGTGTCGACGATCTGCAAAGCCAGCTGGACAAGCTGCAACGCCTGATCCAGTTGAAGGACAGCCAACTGGCCAAGCTGCAGGCCAGCGTTGCCGAACAGGGGCAGGCTCCGGCGACTTCCACTTCCCCGGCGACGCCTGTACCTGCTCCCGCCGCGCCTGCCAATGGCCAGCCGGCTGCGCCGCAAGCTCCCGCTCCTGCCGAACAGCCGGGTGCGATCGAGCAAGCTCCGGCCGACGCCGCTGGCACTCCGGATACTGCGCCTGAGGCTGCAGCGCCGAACGAATCGGCTGCTCCTGCCGAACCTCAGGCCGAACAGGCTCCGACACCGGTAGCACCGACGCCGGAACCGGCTCCTGCCCAGCCGCTGCCAGCCGAAGAGCCCGACGAAGGCATCCTCGCCTCGCTGCTGGCCAATCCGACCATGCTCGCCCTGCTCGGCGGTGGCGCATTGCTGTTGTTGCTGGTCGCGCTGCTGATCATCTCGCGGCGCAATTCCGCCAGGGAGGCGGTCGAGCAGAACAACGTGATCATCGGCGGTAACGACGACAGCGATAAGTTCGACAGCGACATGGGCCTGAGCGCCGGCGGCTTCGACGGCCTGGACGACGATCCGCAGGTGGAGCTCTCCACGCCTCCCGCCAGCGAACGCACCATCCCGCAGACCGGCGACCCGCTCGGCGAGGCGGACATCTACATCGCCTACGGCCGCTTCAACCAGGCGGCGGAATTGCTGCAGGGCGCCATCAACGACGAGCCACAACGTACCGATCTGCGCCTCAAGCTGATGGAGGTGTATGCCGAGCTGGGTGATCGCGACGGTTTCGTCCGCCAGGAAAACGAGCTGCGCGAGATGGGCGGCAGCACGGCCGACATCGACAAGCTCAAGCTCCGGTATCCGGCGATGAGCGCGCTGGCTGCCGCCGCGCTGGCCAGTGCCGCCGCCGCTGCCCGCGACGACGAGCCGGACGAATTCAACCTCGACGATCTCGCCATCGAGGAGCCTGCGCCCAGCGCCGCACTCGATGACGATGCATTCGATCTCGACGATCTCGATCTGGATTTCGACAGCGACCGCTCGCCGACCGCCCAAGCCGAGCCGGCCGACGATCTCGCCGATCTGTCGCTGGAAGACGACCTGCAGTTCGCCTCGACGCCGTCGACTGCCGCCGAGCCGGACCTGGATTTCGATCTAGATCTGGACAAGGAGGAAGGCGCAACCGGTCACGACCTGAGCGACGAGCTGGCCGACTTCAATCTGGACCTCGACGCCGAAGAAGAGCAAAAGCCGCTTTCTGCCGAAGACGACTTCCTCTTCAGTCTCGAGGACGAACCGGCGACCACTCCGGAAGTTGCCGCCGCCGAGGTGCCGAGCTTCGAGTTGCCGCAGGAGCCGTCGGTTGATCCGCGCAGTTCCGTCGATGCGCCGCTGTCGGATTTCGACCTGTCGCTGGATGACGACGAGCCGGCCAAGGACGACTTCGCCGCACAACTCGACCGGGTTGCCGCCCAGCTCGATCAGAGGGGCGACGAGACGCCACCCGCCGCTCCGGTCCCGGTCGTCGATGAGCCGTTCGACGATCCCTTCGCCGACGCGCCTGTCAGCGCCGACAACCTGGCCGGGCCGAGCGACGAAGACGATTTCGACTTCCTCTCCGGCACCGACGAGACCGCGACCAAGCTGGATCTGGCGCGTGCCTACATCGACATGGGCGACAGCGAAGGCGCCCGCGACATCCTCGACGAAGTGGTCGCCGAAGGCGACGATGCCCAGCAGCAGGAAGCACGCGAGCTGATTTCCCGACTGGTTTGATAAATGACTGATGCAGTACCCGAAGCGGCAGCCCCAGTGGCTGCCGCTGGCTTTTTCAGAGTGGCCCTTGGCGTTGAATACCGTGGAACCCGCTATCGCGGCTTCCAGCGTCAGCGCGCCGGCGTTCCTTCGATTCAGGAGTCCCTCGAAAAGGCCCTGTCCAAGGTTGCCGGCGGGGCGCCGGTCACCCTCAGCTGCGCCGGGCGCACCGATGCGCTGGTGCATGCCAGTGGCCAGGTGGTGCACTTCGATACCTCGGTGGAGCGCACGCTCCACTCCTGGATCATGGGCGCCAACCTGAATCTTCCCGCGGACATCAGCGTGACCTGGGCCAAGTTCATGCCGCGCGAGTTCGATGCGCGCTTCTCGGCCATGGCCCGTCGCTATCGCTACGTCATCTACAACGACCAGATCCGACCGGCGCACATGGCCGAGGAGGTGACCTGGAATCATCGCCCGCTGGACATCTCGCGCATGCGCGAGGCGGCGCGCAGCCTGGTCGGCACGCATGATTTCAGTGCCTTCCGGGCGCGCCAGTGCCAGGCGAAGTCGCCGGTCAAGACCATCCATCATCTGGAGCTGATCGAGCACGGCCGCTTCATCGTTCTGGACATCCGCGCCAACGCCTTCCTCCATCACATGGTGCGCAACATCGCCGGCGTGCTGATGACCATCGGCGCCGGCGAACGCCCGGTGGAGTGGGCGCGGGAAGTGCTGGAAACCCGCGTGCGGCGAACCGGTGGCGTGACCGCGCACCCATTCGGCCTGTATCTGGTTCAGGTGGAATATCCAGCGCAGTTCGAGCTGCCGCAGCGCTACCTCGGGCCGCACTTCCTTTCCGGTCTGCCGGACGTCATGGCTGACGCCTAGGGACTCATTTGCTACCATCCGGGGTTATCAGGAATCCCGAGGTCCTCGCAACTTGCCAGCCGTTCGCAGCAAAATCTGCGGTATTACCCGCATCGAAGACGCCCTCGCCGCCGTTGGCGCCGGTGCCGATGCGATCGGCCTGGTGTTCTACCCGCGCAGCCCGCGTGCGGTTTCCGTGCAGCAGGCGCGGGCGATCATCGCGGCGCTGCCGCCGTTCGTCACAACCGTTGGCCTGTTCGTCGATGCCAGCCGCTGCGAACTGGGCGAAATCCTCGACGCCGTGCCGCTCGATCTCCTGCAGTTCCACGGCGACGAAAGCGCGGAGGCCTGCGACGGCTACCACCGGCCGTTCATCAAGGCACTGCGGGTAAAGCCGGGCGATGACATCGCCGCGCTGGCCGCCCGCTATCCAAAGGCCAGCGGCATTCTTCTCGACGCCTACGTGCCGGGGATTCCCGGTGGCACCGGCGAGTCCTTCGATTGGTCGCTGATCCCGCGGGAACTGTCCAAGCCATTGATTCTCGCCGGCGGCCTTACTCCCGGGAATGTCGCGGCGGCGGTGCGCGAGGTGCGTCCTTACGCGGTGGACGTCAGTGGTGGCGTCGAGGCAAGCAAGGGCATCAAGGATGCGCAGAAGATTCGCGCGTTCATCGACGCCGTCAACGGCGCTTCGGCGGCGTGAGCATGGCCTCGGTGGCGAGGGCGGACGTGCGCGATGACGGCGTTCATGTGACGGCCTTCCTTCGTCTGCCGTCCACTAGCACTGATGTGTCGTCGATGCGGCTGCGCAGCGCCCTGCGCGCCGTGATGCGCCTGCCGACGAACTGTTTCCCGACCCGCGTGCCTGCTCCAGCGAGCGGCGGCGCGGGTCAGCCCGGCACCATGGGTGCCAGGCATGCCGAATGCGCCCTTCGCGGCTGCGACCTTGAATCCGCCCGGCAAGCGCCCTCGTGGCGCTCGGGCCCGAAGCTTTGGAGAACGACAGCATGAGCAACTGGCTGGTAGACAAGCTTATCCCCTCGATCATGCGGTCCGAGGTGAAGAAGAGTTCCGTGCCCGAGGGGCTCTGGCACAAGTGCCCGTCCTGCGAGGCGGTGCTGTACAAGCCCGAGCTGGAAAAGACCCTCGACGTCTGCCCCAAGTGCAACCACCACATGCGCATCGATGCGCGTGCGCGGCTGAACATTTTCCTCGATGCCGATGGCCGTGAGGAAATCGGCGCCGAGCTGGAGCCGGTGGATCGCCTGAAGTTTCGTGACAGCAAGAAGTACAAGGACCGCCTGGCCGCCGCGCAGAAGGACACCGGCGAGAAGGATGCGCTGATCGCCATGAGCGGCACGCTGCAGGAGATTCCGGTGGTCGCCGTGGCCTTCGAATTCTCCTTCATGGGTGGCTCGATGGGCGCCGTGGTAGGTGAGCGCTTCGTGCGCGCCGCCAACGTCGCCCTCGAGCAGCGCTGTCCGATGCTGTGCTTCTCCGCTTCCGGCGGTGCGCGCATGCAGGAGGCGCTGATCTCGCTGATGCAGATGGCGAAGACTTCCGCGGTGCTGGCGCGCTTGCGCGAAGAGGGCCTGCCGTTCATTTCCGTGCTGACCGACCCGGTTTACGGCGGCGTTTCGGCCAGCCTGGCGATGCTCGGTGACGTGATCGTCGCCGAGCCCAAGGCGCTGATCGGCTTTGCCGGCCCGCGCGTGATCGAGCAGACCGTGCGCGAAAAGCTGCCGGAAGGCTTCCAGCGCAGCGAATTCCTCCTCGATCACGGCGCCATCGACATGATCATCCACCGCGCCGAACTGCGTCCGCGCCTGGCGCGTCTGCTCGCCCAGCTCATGGGTCGTCCGAGCCCCGTGCATTCGGCGGCGCCGGTTCCGGCTCCCGTCGAGGCATGACCGAACGCAGCCTCGGCGACTGGCTCGCTTACCTGGAGCAACTGCACCCCACGGCCATCGAAATGGGTCTGGAGCGCTCCCGGGAAGCCGCCCGGCGCCTCGGGCTGGGGCGACCGGCGCCGCGGGTGATCACCGTCACCGGCACCAACGGCAAGGGTTCGACCTGCGCCTTCCTCGCCGAGCTGATGCGCTCGCAGGGACTGCGAGTGGGCGTCTACAGCTCGCCACACCTGCTGCGCTACAACGAGCGCGTCTCCTTGAATGGCGTCGAAGCCAGCGACGCGCAGCTGTGCGAGGCGTTCGCTGCGGTCGAGGCCGCCCGTGGCGAGATTTCCCTGACCTATTTCGAAATGGGCACGCTGGCTGCATTCTGGCTGTTCGAGCGCGCCGGGCTTGATGCCGTGGTGCTCGAGGTCGGTCTTGGCGGGCGGCTGGATGCGGTCAACCTGATCGACACCGACCTGGCGCTGGTCACCAGCATCGGTCTGGATCATGCCGACTGGCTCGGCGACAGTCGCGAGTCGGTGGCCTTCGAGAAGGCCGGCATCCTGCGCGCCGGCAAGCCGGCCCTGTGCGGCGACCTCGACCCACCGAAGCCCTTGCTGGACAGGGCTGCCGAACTCGGCGCGCCGCTGTGGTTGCGCGGTCGTGATTACGATCTGGGCGTGGCCGAACAGGTCTGGCACTGGCAGGGGCGCGATGCGGCCGGCCGGGTGCTGGAGCTGCACGATCTGCCGTTGCTCGACCTGCCGATGGAAAACGCCGCGCTGGCGCTGCAGGCCTTCGCACTGCTGGAGCTGGGCTGGCAGCCGTCAGTCATCTGCGAGGCGCTGCTGCGCACGCGCGTCACCGGGCGCCTGGATCATCGGTCAATCCGCTGGCGCGGCAAGTCCCTGACACTGTTGCTCGATGTTGGGCATAATCCCCATGCCGCCGACTACCTGGCGCGCCGTCTTGCGGCGAAGTCGATCGGCGGGCAGCGCCTGGCGGTGTTCGGGCTGTTGAGCGACAAGGATCTGGCCGGCGTGCTGCAGCCGCTGTTGCCGCAGATTGCCCACTGGGCCGTCGCTGCGCTACCGACGTCGCGCTCCAGGCCGGCGGCCGAACTGCTCGCCGCGATGCAGCGTGAAGGCGTGCCGGGCGGGCCGATCAACACCGTGGCGCAGGTGCTGGATGATCCGCAGGTGCAGGCGCGAGGAATGCTGCAGTCGCTGCAGCGCGATGACGGCACCACCATCAGCGTGCTCGGCTACCCGGCCAAGCTCTCCCTCACCCCGGCGAGCTATCGGCAGGCACCACCGCGTTTCGGCCAGGACACCGCGGCGTTGTTGCAGGAGCGGTTACGGCTCAGCCCGGAAGACATCGCCGCCCTGATGCGTGACGGCGTGCTCGGTGGTGACGCACGGGCGCCGAGGCTCGACGCCGTGCAGGCGCTGCCGACAGCACCGTCCAGCGTCGGTTGAGAAGGTGAAGGCGCGGCTTCAGCCGCGCTTCTTCAGCAGGTGCGGGGCGATGCTCAGGTCGTTGCTGGCCTGCAGACTGCGCCGGCATTTGCGCCAGAGCAGGATCGCCAACAGCAACAGGATCAGACCGCCGCCGAGCAGCACGCCGGCTTCGCTCGGGGTGTCGGTGAATTCGCCCAGCGCCAGCGGATGGCCGAGCAGGGTGGCGGCGCCGGTGAAGCCCATCAGCAGGCCGACGATGCCGATCAGCAACGCGAGCAAGGCCGCGAAGCGCCACAGCCAGCGGCCGGGCTTGCGTGGCCGCAGACTGCGGGCGTAGCTATCGGATGACTTCATTCAGAACCCTTTCCTCTCGAAATATCGGCCTATGACTCGCTCAGGGCGGTCGGGTTCCTCGGCGCGCCGCAGCGCGTCCGATTCAGATCAAGGCCTTGGCGTCGGCAACCACGGTGGCGAAGTTGTCGGCGAGGGCGGCCACTTCGACCTTGTGCAGGTCGGCGGCGCTGAGGATGGACGCGCCCATCGGCACGTCGCGGGTGGCGCAGGCGGCGTCAACCAGCGTGCAGCGGTAGCCGTAATCCTTGGCTGCGCGCACGGTGGTACTGACGCTGGAGTGGGTCATGAACCCGCAGACGATCAGGTCCAGGTGACCGATGGCGAGCAGGCGATCATGCAGGTCGGTGCCGGCGAAGGCGTTCGGTAGGCGCTTCTCGACCACGGTTTCGCCGGCCTGCGGCGCCAGCTCGGGGAGAAACTCGCCGCGCGGGCCCTGCGGGTCGAACAGGCCGCCGGGAATGCCCAGGTGGCGCACGTGGACGATCGGGCGACCGTGCTGGCGCGCGACGGCGAGCAGGCTGGCGATCTCGTCGACCGCCGCTTGCAGGCCAGGCAGGACCATCGCACCGCTGCGATATTCTTCCTGCGCATCGATGATCAACAGCGTGGCGTTACCCAGGCTGGCCGGTGCATAACCACGGCCGCTGAGCTGGAACAGGGTTTGCGGCATGGACATGGCGGAAATCCTCTCAGTGCAACATCCACCAATTGTCACCTGCCGGCTCGCGGATGTGAATCGATAAAAAAATGGCCGCGATGGCGGCGCCGTTTCAGCGCTTTGCCGCGCGGTGTTTCGCCGCCGGCCTTCGGCTAAACTGGCACTCTTTTGCCTTGGAGCATCGCCGTGACCGCTTCGTCTTCCCGCCTGCGCAGCCTGCGCGATCACATCCGCTGGGCCGTCAGCCGCTTCCATGCCGAGGAGCTGTTCTTTGGTCACGGCACGGATAACGCCTGGGACGAAGCGCGTGAACTGGTACTCGGTGCGCTGCACCTGCCCTACGAAATCGCCGACAGCTACCTCGATTGCCGCCTGGAAGACGACGAGCGCGACGCCCTGCAGGCGTTGCTGCGGCGGCGCATCGAAGAGCGCGTACCCACCGCCTACCTGCTCGGCGAGGCGTGGTTCTGCGGCCTTCCGTTCCTGGTCGACGAGCGCGTGCTGGTGCCGCGCTCGCCCATCGCCGAGCTGATCGACGGGCACTTCACGCCGTGGCTGGCCAGCGAGCCGCAACGCATCCTCGACCTCTGCACCGGCTCCGGCTGCATCGGCATCGCCTGCGCCTACGCCTTCCCGGAGGCCGAAGTGCTGCTCGCGGACCTGTCCTTCGACGCCCTGGAAGTCGCCAACCAGAACATCGAGCGGCATGAGCTCGAAGCGCGCGTGCATACCGTGCAGGGCGATGGCTTCGACGGCCTGCCGGGCCAGCGTTTCGATCTGATCGTCTCCAATCCGCCTTATGTGGATGCCGAGGATTTCGCCGACATGCCCGCCGAGTACCACCACGAGCCGGCGATGGGCCTGGCGTGCGGCGATGACGGCCTGGATCTGGTGCGACGGATGCTCGCCGAGGCGGCCGACCACCTCACCGAGCGCGGCCTGCTGATCGTCGAGGTGGGCAACAGCCAGGTGCACGTTGAGGCGTTGTACCCCGAGGTGCGCTTCACCTGGCTGGAGTTCGCCCGCGGCGGTCACGGCGTGTTCCTGCTGGGCGCCGCCCAGTGCCGCGAGCATCAGGCGCTGTTCCGCTCGCGAGTCGCTGCCAGCTGACGGCGCGAATACCGCCACCCGTGGCGCAACTGGCTGATTGAAAACCAAGCAAGCGCTCGGTATGGTCCTCGTAGACCTTACCGGAGCCGCACCATGTCCGTCTTCCAGGAGTATTTCGAGCCGTCCCACCAGTTGGTCCGCGATTCGGTACGGCGCTTCGTCGAGCGGGAAATCCTTCCGCAGGTCGATGCCTGGGAGGAGCAGGGCAGTTTCCCGCTGGAACTGTATCGCCAGGCCGGCGCCGCCGGCATTCTCGGTATCGGCTACCCGGAAGGCTTCGGCGGCAGCCATGAGGGCGACCTGTTCGCCAAGGTCGCGGCCAGCGAAGAGCTGATGCGCTGCGGTTCCGGTGGTCTGGTGGCCGGGCTGGGCTCGCTGGACATCGGTTTGCCGCCGGTGCTGCGCTGGGCGCTTCCGGCGCTGCGCGAGCGGGTGGTGCCGGCCGTGCTGGCGGGGGAAAAGATCATCGCCCTGGCGGTCACCGAACCCTCGGGCGGTTCGGACGTCGCCAACCTGAAGACCCGCGCTGTGCGCGAGGGCGACTTCTATCGGGTCAACGGCGGCAAGACCTTCATCACCAGCGGCGCACGCGCGGACTACTTCACGGTGGCGGTGCGTACCGGCGACATCGGTTTCGGCGGCATCAGCCTGTTGCTGATCGAAAAGGGCACGCCGGGTTTTCGCGTCGGCCAGCCGCTGAAGAAGATGGGCTGGTGGGCCTCGGATACCGCCGAGCTGTTCTTCGACGCCTGCCTGGTGCCGCGGGAAAACCTGATCGGCGCGGAAAATGCCGGCTTCGCCTGCATCATGGCCAACTTCCAGTCCGAGCGACTGGCCCTGGCGATCATGGCCAACATGACGGCGCAGCTGGCGCTGGAGGAGGCGCTGCGCTGGGCCCGCGAGCGCGAGGCCTTCGGCCGGCCGATCGGCAAGTTCCAGGTGCTCAAGCACCGCCTCGCGGAGATGGCCACCCAGCTCGAGGCCTCGCGTGAGTTCACCTACCGCCAGGCGGCGAAGATGGCGGCCGGGAGGACCCTGATCAGGGAAATCTCCATGGCCAAGAACATCGCCACCGACGCCGCCGAGCGCATCACTTACGACGCGGTGCAGATTCTCGGCGGCATGGGCTACATGCGCGAAAGCCTGGTCGAACGGCTGTATCGCGACGTGCGAATCCTTTCGATCGGCGGCGGCTCGCGGGAAATCATGAACGAGATCATCGCCAAGCAGATGGGGCTGTAGCGCGACGGGGCGGGCAAATTGCAACCCGCGCCGGAGCCTTTCATGCAGTTTGAAACTTGACGCGGCCAATCGCGAATCGCAACTCGTTGTTTATAAAGGAATCGTATTCTTGCTTCAAGCTGGCCCGTTGCTTGCTGATTCCCTGCAATCTCAACGATCCGGATAGCCACGATGTTCAGCGCCAGCCCGCATTCCCAGGATCAGACGGCATTCGTGCCGAACGAGTCGACGATGGTCCGCGACCGACTGGCAGCGATGGTCCAGGCCGAGTTGCCGAATTTCCCCGCGCAGGTGATTTCCGCCTGCATTCCCTTCGCCATCAGCGACAACAGCTGGCCGCCGCTGCCCGGCAGCGAAACGGCTACCGCGGTTGCTCGGCTGGAGGCGGCGTTCAACGCTCCGGTGGCGCAGTGGGGACGGATCCACTGGCGTTGCGAGGCGCTGCGGCCATCGCGCTTCGTGTTCTCCGAGGAAACCGTCAACGGCCTGCTCGACCTGGTACGAACCCATGCCGGCAACGAGGAAACCTTCCTCGGCCGCTTCATCGGCGAGGACAGCCGGCAACGCTTCTGGCGCGAGGTGCGCTGCTTGCTGTCCACCGGCGATTTTTCCGAGCCGCCCGTGGTGGTTGGCGAACAGGGCAGCGCCTATCTGGTGGATGGCAGCCATCGTCTGGCCGCCTACGCTTTCGTGCACGAGTGCGCGGGCGTGCGCCAGGTCTTCGAGAGCGAGCAGAAGGCCAGCGTCCCGCTGCTGGAATGCCCGCAGTTCTGGATCGCCGCACCGCTCTGATCGTTTCGGGCGCCTGTCGATCAGTCGGAAAAACCGCTCAGTTTCTCTTCGACTCTGTTCGACTTGCGCGCGCCCATGCGCACCGCCGCCGTGACCAGGCGCTGGTAGAACGCCGGCAGCAGGCGTTGCAGCATGTCAGCGGCGCGCGCGTCGGCACCGATGAGAATCCGTCGGCGGTCGCGCACTACGCCGTCGAGAATCACCGCCGCGGCCCGTTCGGGCGTGGTTCGCAACAGCTGATCATGGAACTGCCGGCGGGCTTTCTCGCTGTCCTGTCCGGTGATCTTCGCCAGGCTGTCGTTCATGCGCGCGGTCAGGGCGATGTTGGTACGTATCCCGCCTGGGTGCACGCAACTGGCGGAGACGCCGCAGGCGGCGAGGTCCAGCTCCTGGCGCAGGGCTTCGGTGAAGCCGCGGACCGCGTATTTGCTGGCGTTGTAGGCGCTCATGCCCGGTTGGGCGAATAGCCCGAAGACGCTGGAGACGTTGACCACGTGGCCGTCGCCGCTGGCACGCAGGTACGGCAGGAAGGCCTTGCTGCCGTGCACCACGCCCCAGAAATTGATGCCCATGATCCATTCGTAATCGGCCAGTTCGCTGCCCTCGACTGTGCCGCCGTGGGCGACGCCGGCGTTGTTGAAAATCAGGTTGACCCGTCCGTGTTCGGCCACCACGTGCTCGGCCCAGGCCTGCATAGCGCCGGCATCAATGACGTCGACGCGTGTCTCGCTCACCTCCACGCCGAACGGCCGCGCCTGCTCGGCGGTTTGCCCGAGGGACTCTTCGTTGACGTCGCTGAGCGCCAAGTGACAACCGCGCCGGGCCAGCTCCAGGGCGAGCGCGCGACCGATACCCGACCCCGCGCCGGTGATGGCGGCGACCTTGTTGGCGAAGCTCTTCATGCTTCCACCTCCGGCGGCTGCAGCACGCCGTGCAGCGAGAGGTGCGGCAGCGGTTCGCCGAATCGATAGGCGTCGGCATCGAAGCGTCGCGTCAGTTGGCGAAAGCGCCAGGTGAATCCGGGCCATACCGTGCAGTTGCGCCCGCTGAGCGGGTGCAGGTACCAGCTGTTGCAGCCGCCGGCGTTCCACACCGTCTTGCCGAGGTCGTCCTGCAGCCCTTCGTTGAAGCGTCGCTGGGCTTCGGGCCTGACGTCCAGGCTCGGCAGGTGGTTGCGCTGCAGGTGCCGCAGAGCGCCGAGCACGTAGCTGATCTGCGATTCGATCATGTAGACCATCGAGTTGTGGCCCAGCCCGGTGTTCGGCCCCATCAGAAAGAACAGGTTGGGAAAGCCGGCGGTCAGCGTGCCCTTGTAGGCTTCCGGGCCGAGCGGCCAGCTATCCAGCAGGTCGACGCCATTGCGGCCGAATATCACTCCGCGTGGCAGCGGGTCGCTGGGCGTGAAACCGGTGCCGAAGATGATCGCATCGGCGGGGCGTTCCTCGCCGTTGGCGTCGACGATGCTGTTGGCGCGGATCTCGCGGATGCCGCTGCTGATCACCTCGACGTTCGGCTGGGTCAGGGCGGGGTAATAGTCGTTGGAGATCAGCACGCGCTTGCAGCCCATGACGTAGTCCGGGGTGAGCTTTTCGCGCAGCGCCGGGTCCTGAATGTGCTTGTGCAGGTGGCGTCGGGCGATTTCGCTGGCGAATTTCATCAGTCGCGGGCTGATCGAAAAGCCGATCACCCGGCTTTCCAGCATTCCGTAGAGGGCGCCGCGCCAGGCCTTCTGCAACGGCGGGAAGCGCGCGAAGCTCCGCCGTTCGCGCGCGCCGATCGCCCGGTCCGGCTTGGGCATGATCCACGGTGGCGTACGCTGATAGAGGTCGAGGCGGGCGACCTGGGGCTGAATCTGCGGAACGAACTGGATCGCCGAGGCGCCGGTGCCGATCACCGCCACGCGCTTGCCGGCCAGTGCGTAGTCGTGGTCCCAGCGCTGCGAGTGGAACAGCTTGCCGGTGAAGCTCTCCACCCCGTTGAGTTTCGGAATCGATGGCGTTGACAGCCCGCCCATGCCGGAGACGACGAATTGTGCGCTGTAGTGGCGGCCATGACGGTCCTCGATCTGCCAGCGCTGTTCCTGCTCATCCCAGTTCATGAGGGTGATTTCGCAGTCGAGCAGGGTGCGCTCCTGCAATTCGTACTTCGCCCAGCAGCCCTCCAGGTAGCTTTTGATTTCCGGTTGGCGGGCGAACATTCGGGTCCAGTTCGGGTTTGGCTCGAAGGAAAACGAGTAAAGGTGGGATTGCACGTCGCAGGCGCAGCCGGGGTAGTTGTTCACCCGCCAGGTGCCGCCGACGCCCTGGTCCTTCTCGAACAGCAGGAAGTCCTCCTCGCCGCTCTGCTTCAGGCGTATCGCCATGCCCAGACCGGAGAAACCGGTGCCGATGATGGCGATCTTGCAACGCGTGGCGGGAGCTGTAGCCGCGGTGAACGTCATGGCCAGATTCCTCTTGTGGTGTTGTCGCTGGGAGAAGCGACCTTACGCAAAGGTAGACAACTGTATACCTGTCGCGCACCCTAACCTCCGTTGGGTTAGCGCAGCGGGGTGGGAATGGCATGGTGCAGTTGCAGCAGGAGCGGGCGCAGGGCAAGCAGCAACTGATGCAGGCGGCGTTACGACTGGTGACGGGCTCGCGCAGCCTGGGCAGCCTCGGGTTGCGCGAACTGGCGCGTGAGGCCGGGCTCAATCCGAACACCTTCTACCGGCATTTCGGCAGCCTCGATGAGCTGGGCCTGGCGCTGATCCAAGACGTCTCCAGCCAGTTGCGCGAGCCATTGCGCGCGCTGCGTCGGGAAGCGGCGCGTCGCGCACGGGCGAACGGACCTATCGGGCCGATGCTGCTGGGTGTGGATCTGGGACGTGGTCGGCTGGTCTGCAAGGAGACGGTGAGCCTGTATTTCCGCTTCGTCGTAGACAACCCCGGCGCTTTCATTCTCGGCGTGCGCGAGTTGCACGGCGCCTCGCCGGTGCTGCGCGCCGCGCTGCGCACAATGATGGACGCGTTCGCTGGCGACATGGCCGAGGACCTGCTGGAACTGGAATTGCTCGCGGGACTGGAGCGCGAGAAGGTACGGCGATTGTCGTCGCTGATCAGCCGATACCTGTTCCAGGCATCGCTGGATTATCTGGAACAGGTGGAAGGGCGCGCCGCGCTGAGCGCGCAGGCGGAGGAGATGATCATCGATCTGTTCAGCGGCGCCAGCCTGCTGCACAGCCTGGATCGGGCGCCGTGATTCCTGAACTCAGCGCTCGTCGAGGGCGAAGGCTGTCAGGGTGAAGGTGGAAATGCCGGCGTCGCCCAGCTTGGCCGAGCCACCCAGCTCGGGGAGGTCGATGATCGCGGCGGCCTCGTAGACGCTGGCACCCATGCGCTTGACCAGATTGGCGGCGGCGATCAGCGTCCCGCCGGTGGCGATCAGGTCGTCCATCAGCAGCACCGAGTCGCCTTCACAGAGGCTGTCGCGCTGCACTTCGATGACCGAGTCGCCGTATTCGGTGGAGTAGGTTTCCACCAGCAGGTCGGCCGGCAGCTTGCCTTTCTTGCGGAACAGGATCAGCGGCTTGTTCAGTTCGTAGGCGATGATCGGGCCGAGCAAAAAACCGCGGGCGTCGAGCGCGCCGACATGGCTGAACTCCGCCTCGACATAACGCTGGATGAAGCTGTCCACGACCATGCGCAGCGCGCGCGGGGACTGGAATAGAGGCGTGATGTCACGAAACACCACGCCGGGCTTGGGGAAGTCCACGACCGGACGGATAACGGATTTGATGGCGAATTCGTCGAAGATCATCGAGGAACCTGTGGCTTGAGTTCAGGGTTCGGCCGCCTTGGCGCGCCAAGATAAACGCGCCTGGGCAGGAATGCCGCAGGCGCGTCGTTTGAATCGGATCGGGCTGGAGCGGATCAGCTCTCCAGATTGCCGCCAGCCAGTGCGCAGAGTTCGATCGGGTCGAGGATGTGAACTTCCTTGCCCTCGGCGGCCAGCAGGCCGTTCTGCTGGAAGCGGGTGAACACCCGGGAAACGGTTTCCACCGCCAGGCCCAGGTAGTTGCCGATTTCGTTGCGCGACATCGACAGGCGGAACTGGCTGGCGGAAAAGCCGCGAGCGCGGAAGCGCGCGGACAGGTTTACCAGGAAGGTGGCGATGCGCTCGTCGGCGGTTTTCTTCGACAGCAACAGCATCATCTGCTGGTCGTCGCGAATCTCGCGGCTCATCACGCGCATCAGCTGGCGACGCAGTTGCGGCAACTGCACCGAGAGCTCATCGAGCCGCTCGAAGGGAATTTCGCAGACCGACGTGGTTTCCAGCGCCTGGGCGGAAACCGGATACAGCTCGGTATCCATGCCGGAGAGGCCGACCAGTTCGCTGGGCAGGTGGAAGCCCGTAATCTGCTCCTCACCATCGTCGGTCACGCTGAAGGTCTTCAGCGCGCCGGAACGTACGGCGAAAACCGAGCCGAAAACGTCGCCCTGGCGGAACAGGAACTCACCCTTCTTCAGCGGGCGTCCGCGCTTGACGATCTCGTCGAGCGCATCCATGTCTTCCATATTCAGCGATAGAGGCAAGCACAATGGAGCCAGGCTGCAATCCTTGCAGTGAGCTTGGTGTTGCCCACGAACCTTGATCGACTCGGACATGAGGGGGTACCTGGTCAGACTAATTCAGCGGCAAGGGTACTCCAGCCGTCGAGCGAGGACCAGCCGGCAAGTGGCGACCCCGATGCGATGACGCCGGAATTCACCTGCAAAAGGACGAGTTGCTTGCCGATGGAGCCTCTGCGTGCCGGCCGCAGAGGCTTTGCGCATCAGATGACCCGTGAATAGCGCTGGGTATTCTGCTGTGCCAGGTAGTGGTCGAACAGCATGCAGACCGAACGCACCAGGAGGCGTCCGGACGGACGGATTTCAATGCGTTCCTCGCTCAGATCGATCAGCCCGTCGCGGGCCATCTGTTGCAGCTGGGGCCAGACATCGGCGAAGTAGCTGCGGAAGTCGATCGCGTAGGCCTGCTCGATATCGGCGAAATCCAGCCGGAATTCGCAGATCAGCCGCTGGATGACCGCGCGTCGAACACGGTCGTCCTCGTTGCACTGCAAGCCGCGCAGGGTGGGCAGCTGATCGCTGTCCAGGCTCTGCTGGTAGTTGTTCAGATCGCTGCTGTTCTGGCTGTAGAGATCGCCGATCTGGCTGATCGCCGATACGCCGAGGCCGATCAGATCGCAATGGCCGTGGGTGGTGTAGCCCTGGAAGTTGCGTTGCAGGGTGCCGTCTTCCTGGGCGATTGCCAGTTCGTCGTCGGGCAGGGCGAAGTGGTCCATGCCGATATAGCGATACCCGGCAGCGGTCAGTTGGTCGATGCTGGTCTGCAGCATTTCCAGCTTCCTCGCCGGGCTTGGCAGCTCGGCGGCGTTGATCCGCCGTTGCGGCATGAAGCGTTCCGGCAGGTGCGCGTAGTTGAACACCGACAGGCGATCGGGCTGCAGGGCTATGACTTCATCCACGGTCCGCGCGAAACGCTCCGGGTCCTGCTTGGGCAGGCCGTAGATCAGGTCGATGTTGACCGAGCGGAATTGCAGGGTGTGCGCGGCGTCGACGATGGCGCGGGTTTCTTCCAGGCTCTGCAGGCGGTTGACGGCGCGTTGCACGTCGGGGTCGAGGTCCTGGACGCCGAGGCTCACCCGGTTGAAGCCCAGTTCGCGGAGCAGGCCCATGGTCGACCAGTCGGCCTCGCGCGGGTCGATCTCGATGCCGTAGTCGCCAGAGTCGTCATCCAGCAGATTGAAGTGCTTGCGCAGGTGCCCCATCAGCCGGCGCAGTTCGTCGTGGCTGAGGAAGGTCGGGGTGCCGCCGCCGAAGTGCAGCTGCTCGACGATCTGCTGCGGGTCCAGGTGGCAGGCGATCAGCTCGATTTCCTTCTCCAGGCGCTCCAGGTAGGGCAGCGCGCGGCCACGGTCCTTGGTGACGACCTTGTTGCAGGCGCAGTAGTAGCAAATGTTGGCGCAGAACGGCACGTGGATGTACAGCGACAGCGGGCGCATCGCCTTGCGGCTGTCGCGAAGCGCGTGCAGCAGATCGAACGAACCGACGCCGTTGTTGAACTGCACTGCCGTTGGGTAGGAGGTATAGCGTGGTCCGGCCATGTCGTAACGGCGGATCAGATTAGTGTCCCAGCAAATGGAGTCGTGCATCGCGGCGGTACCGTAGCGTTCAGGTCGGGCAAGTCTAGGAGGCGCGGCCATGGGCCTCCTTGACCTGTATCAACCAGCTCTGGCAGTGGGGTTGTCGCCGGGCTGGAGCCGGCGGCGGGTGCGGGTTCGCGCCTGAGTTGAAGTTCGCGCGTCGGCCGATTCCTGGATGGGCGCGAGAAATACATCGGCAAGATGGTTGAATTCCTGGCTCTCGCCAGTGGCTTATCGGCAATCAGTGCTGACTGGCAGTATGCCCCGTGTGACCCATCAGCATTGCCTGGTGCGGGCCGGGGAGGGTCCACAGGCCGAAGAGGATTACCAGCAGGCCACCGGCGACGCGCACGCCGCGTTTGCGCAGCAGGGCGGTGGTGCGTTCGGCGGCGAGACCGGTCGCCAGCAGCACCGGCCAGGTGCCGAGGCCGAAGACCAGCATCAGCAGCGCACTGTGCAGCGCATTGCCCTGGCTGGCCGACCATAGCAGCGTGCTGTAGACGAGTCCGCACGGCAGCCAGCCCCAGAGTGCACCGAACAGCAGCGCGCGCGGCAGGCTATTGACCGGCAGAAGCCGCTTGCTCAGTGGCTGGATGTAGCGCCAGAGGTGGCGGCCCAGGCCCTCGATGCGCGTCAGGCCGCTCCACCAGCCGGCGAGATAAAGCCCCATGGCGATCAGCAACAATCCGGCAGCGATACGCATGCCCGCGGCAACCGGGGTGTTGGCGATCGCCCAGCCGGCGCTGCCGATCAACAGTCCGGCGCTGGCGTAGCTGAGGATGCGTCCGAAGTTGTAGCCGATCAGCAGCTGCAGGCGGCGTCCACGTTGCTCGGGCGGGATGGCCATGGTCAGGGCGCCCATCAGGCCGCCGCACATGCCCAGGCAGTGACCGCCACCCAGCAAACCGAGGACAAAGGCGGAGACCAGCAGCGGCAGCAGCTCAGTCACGCGGCTGTTCCTTGCTCGGCCGCCCCTCGGCCTCGTCGATGCCAGCCTGATGACGCGGGTCTTCGTCGTCGAAGAGGATGCTGTGCGCAGGACTGTCCATGTCGTCGTACTGGCCGGAGTCGACGGCCCAGAAGAACAGCCAGATGGCCAGGCCGACGATTATCACGGCGATCGGGATCATTACGTACAGCGCGGTCATGGAAGCTCCGTTACGACGGTCTCAGCTACGGGCAGGCAGGATCTTCGGATCGGCGGCCTTCGCTGGCGATTTCGTGTCACCCGTGTGCAGGGACAGACGCAGGGCGTTCAGCACCACCAGCAACGAACTCAGCGACATGCCTAGAGCAGCCCAGAGCGGTGTTACCCAGCCTACGGCAGCGAAGGGCAGTACGCAGCCATTGTACAAGCAGGCCCAGGTGAGGTTCTCGACGATGATGCGCCGTGTGCGCCTGGAGATGCGGAATGCCTGGACCAGGCTGTCCAGACGGTTAGACAGCAGCACGGCATCGGCACTGGTTTTCGCCAGGTCGGTGGCCGAGCCCATGGCGATGCTGATATCCGCTGCGGCGAGGACTGGTACGTCGTTGATCCCGTCGCCCAGCATAAGCACCTGGCGGCCGTTTTCGCGCAGCTCGCGCAGGACGGCGAGCTTGGCCTCGGGGGTCAGTCCGCCGCGTGCGTCGCTGATGCCGAGCTGCGTGGCGATCTCGCCGACCATCGGCGAGCTGTCGCCGGAGAGCAGCAGCACCTGCCAGTTGCGCTGACGGCAGGCGTCGACCAGCGCCGGCGCATCCGCACGCAGACGATCGTCGAGCACCAGCCAGGCGAGCGGCCCCTGGCTATCGCCCAACAACAGCCATTGCCCGTGCTCGCCGGGAATCGTGGGGCTCTGCTGGGCGGCGAGCGCGGCGACGAAGGCGGGCTGGCCGATACGCAGCTGGCGACCTTCAACCCAGCCTTCGAGTCCCAGCCCCGGTGCGCTTTCGACCTGCTCGGCGGCTTGCGGGGCTCGGCCGAAGGCCTTGGCGATCGGGTGTTCGGATCGGTTTTCCAGCGCCGCCGCGAGCGCCAGGCAGGCATCGGCATCGAGATCGCGCAACGGGTGAATCTCGTTCAGGGTCAGCCTGCCCTCGGTGAGCGTGCCGGTCTTGTCGAAGATGACCGTGTCGAGACGGTTCAGGCCTTCGAGGAAATGCCCGCGGGTGAGCAGCAGGCCGAGCTTGTGCAGGCTTCCGGTGGCGGTGGTCAGCGCGGTCGGCGTGGCCAGCGACAGGGCACAGGGGCAGGTGGCGACCAGCAGCGCGAGGACGATCCAGAAGGCGCGCTGGTGATCGATCTGCCACCAGTAGAGACCGACCGCCGCCGTGACGGCAAGCACGATCAGGAGGAACCACTGGGCGACGCGGTCGGCCAGTTCGGCTAGGCGCGGTTTGTCCGCCTGGGCGCGTTCCAGCAGGCGGACGATGGCCGAGAGGCGGGTGTCGTCGCCCAGTGCCTGCACCTCGACGGTCAGCGGACCCTCGACATTAAGGGTGCCGGCGGTAACGCTGTCGCCCTGGGCGCGCGCCAGCGGCAGGTATTCGCCGGTGAGCAGGGATTCGTCGATGCTCGACTGACCATCGAGAATGCGCCCGTCGGCGGGCAGCAGGGAGCCGGGCGGAACCAGTACCTGATCGCCGATGGCCAGCTCGCTGAGCAGGATGCGTTCGCTCTGCCCGCCCGCGTCCAGCCGCAGGCAGGAGGCGGGCAGCAGGTTGACCAGTTGCGCGGTGGCCGCGGCGGTACGTTCGCGGGCTCGGCGCTCGAGATAGCGGCCGGAGAGCAGGAACAGAGCGAACATGCCGACGGCGTCAAAATAAAGGTCGCCGACGCCGGTCAGCGTCGACCAGATACCGGCAAGGTAGGCGCCGCCAATCGCCAGTGACACCGATACGTCCATGGTCAGGTGGCGTGTGCGCAGGTCGCGCAGCGCGCCGCGGAAGAACTGCCCGCAGCAGTAGAAGACGATCGGTGTGGTGAGGAACAGGCTGACCCAGCGCAGGATCTTGTCCAGCTCCGGCGACAGGTCGAGGTTGAACTCGGGCCAGGTCGCCATCGCCGCCATCATCACCTGCATCCACAGCAGGCCGGCCAGCCCCAGCTGGCGCAGCGCACGGCGGTTTTCCTGATGAAGCCGCTCGGCGGCCTGATCGGCCTGATAGGGGTGGCCGGCATAACCGATCCGGCGCAGTTCCTGAAGCAGCTGGCTCAGGGGAACGCGCGCGTCGTCCCAGCTGACCTGCAGGCGCTGGTTGGACAGATTGAGGTGTACTTCGGCAATGCCGTCGACGCCGCGCAGGTGCTTCTCGATCAGCCAGCCACAGGCCGCGCAGCTGATGCCTTCGATCATCAGGCTGGTGCTGGCGAGGTTGCCCTCATGGCGCACGAACGGCTGCTGGACGTCGCTGCGGTCGTACAGGGCCAGTTCATCGGTGAGCGCCTTGGGCAGCGCTTCCGGGTTGGCAGAGGTTTCACTGCGGTGCCGGTAATAGCTCTCCAGGCCGCCGGCGATGATCGCTTCGGCGACCGCCTGGCAACCCGGACAGCACAAGGCCCGCGTCTCGCCCAGCACGCGGGCCTGGAAGCGGTCGCCGGTGGTGACCGGCAGGCCGCAGTGATAGCAGGGAAGGGGAGTGCTGCTCATGCGCAGGCTCAGTCGCCGAGCAGGATTTGCCGCCCGGGGGCGACGTCCTCTTCCTCGAACAGGCGCCAGTCCTTTCCGCCCTCGGTGCCCAGCAGCTCGACGAAGCGGCGGCCTTCGATCGGTTCCTGGGTCTGCCCCTGGTAAATGCCTTCGCCCTGCGGTTGCAGCACGATGCGCCGGTCTTTCTCCGGCTGGGTCGGAGAGATCAGGTTGAGCACGATCTGCTGCGGCTGGCTGATGCCCTTGAGATGAATTTCGGCGACGCCAGTATCGGCATCCATCGTCAATTCGGCGCTCATCTTCAACTGACGCGCGAGGACCTCACGGTCCAGCGATGTATTGATGCCCTTGCCGGCGTCGTAGTAGTTGTCCACCACCAGGCTGTCGGAGTTGCGAATGGCGATCGTCAGCAGGGACAACCCCAGAACCACGGAAAAAGCCAGCAACGCGATGACGAACCACGCCCAGGGTTGCTTGTACCAACGGCTTACTACTTCGGCTTGCATAGGAATCCTTGCTTAGCGAACGCTTGGGCCGATGAATCGGCTGTCTGCTTCGTTTTCGAGGGAAGAGTCATCGGCGGATCTAATACGGAACATGACCTTGTTGGTGCTCGATGGCAGCTTCTCCGGATCGACGGACAGCTCGACGGGGAGCGACAGCACCTCGCCCGCCATCACCCGGACTTCCGCTTTGCCCTGGTACTGCAGACCGTCGATCCCGTCCGCTTCGATCACCAGGGTGAGGTCGTGCTGCGCCTTGTTCATAAGTTTCAGCGTGTAGACGTTCTCGATCCGGCCTTCCTCGTTCTCGCGGTACAGCACGCGATCCTTGAGTACGTCGATCTGGATCAGCGGGCGGGCTGAGATCGCATAGGCGAACAGGCCGATCATCGCCACCAACGCGATTGCATAGCCGATGAGGCGAGGGCGCAGAAGATTGGTCTTCTGCCCGGAAAGGTTGTGTTCGGTGGTGTAGCTGATCAGCCCGCGGGGGTAGTTCATCTTGTCCATGATGGTGTCGCAGGCGTCGATGCAGGCGGCGCAGCCAATGCATTCGACCTGCAGTCCGTCGCGGATATCGATGCCGGTGGGGCATACCTGTACGCACATGGTGCAATCGATGCAGTCGCCGAGACCCTGGGCTTTGTAGTCCACGGTTTTCTTGCGCGGGCCACGGGCTTCGCCGCGTCGTGGGTCGTAGGACACGATGAGTGTGTCCTTGTCGAACATCACGCTCTGGAAGCGCGCATAGGGGCACATGTAGACGCAGACCTGCTCGCGCAGGTAGCCGGCGTTGCCATAGGTGGCCAGGGTGAAGAAACCGACCCAGAACAGCGCCCAGCCATTGATGTTGAGCGCGAACAGATCAGGCACTAGTTCGCGGATCGGCGTGAAGTAGCCGACGAAGGTAATGGCGGTGATCAGCGATACACCGACCCAGATGCTGTGCTTGGCCAGCTTGCGGAAGAACTTGTTGGCACTCATCGGTGCCTTGTCCAGCTTCATGCGCTGGTTGCGGTCGCCTTCGCTGACCTTTTCCGCCCACATGAAGATCCAGGTCCAGACACTTTGCGGGCAGGTGTAGCCGCACCACACGCGGCCGGCGAACACCGTGATGAAGAACAGCCCGAAGGCGCAGATGATCAGCAGCCAGGACAGCAGGACGAAATCCTGTGGCCAGAAGGTCTGCCCGAAGATGTAGAACTTGCGTTCCGGCAGGTTCCACCAGACGGCCTGGTGGCCGCCCCAGTTGATCCAGGCGGTACCGAAGTAGAGCAGGAAGAGCAGGGCTCCGCCGACACGGCGAAGGTTGCGGAACAGCCCGGTAAAGGCTCGGGTGTAGATTTTCTCACGCTTGGCATAAAGGTCGACGTTGTCGACGGCTTTGGCCGGTGGGGTGACATCTCGAACGGGAATCTGCTCAGTCATACTCATACCACGGCTTGAAGGATGCCCAGACCGGTACATGCCGGTCTGGGTCAGTTTTCCTGCCGCGTATGTCACGCGAAATACCTGCCGATGTCTGGCAGGAGTGCGCTCGAGAGTTACTTCTCCGCGCCGGCAGGTTGTTGCGAAAGGCTGTAAACGTAGGCGGCCAGAAGGTGCACTTTGTCGTTGCCGAGGTGCTCTTCCTGAGCGGGCATGCGGCCATTACGGCCATAGCGCAGAGTCTGTTGAACCTGGTTGAAGCTGGAACCGTACAGCCAAATCTTGTCGCTGAGATTCGGGGCACCCAAGGCGTGAGTGCCTTTCCCTTCAGGTCCGTGACAGGCTACACAGTTGGTCTTGAATATCTCTTGACCTGCGGCAAGGTCGATTCCGTCCGGGTTTTTCAGCCCGGAGAGGCTGCGCACGTAACCCGCCACGTTCTTGATGCCATCCTCGCCGATGACCGGCAGCCACGCCGGCATCGCGCCCTGACGACCCTGCAGAATGGTGGTCTTGATCGTGGCTGCTTCACCGCCATACAGCCAGTCGCTATCGGTCAGGTTGGGGAAGCCGTAGGCACCCTTGGCATCCGAACCGTGGCAGACCGAGCAGTTGGAGGCGAACAAGCGACCGCCCATTTTCAGCGCCTGGGGATCCTTGGCGACGTCTTCCACCGGCATGGCCGCGTACTTCGCATACAGCGGGCCGTACTGCTGTTCGGCCCGATCCATTTCCTTTTCCCACTGGTGCACGCCGGTCCAGCCAGCCTGGCCGTTTTCGAACGGCTTGCCTTCCTTGACGTCGGTGTAGCCAGGCAGCAGGCCTTTCCAGTTACCCATGCCGGGGTACAGGACCAGGTAGCCGATGGCGAAAATGATGGTGCCGAGGAACAGCATGAACCACCATTTCGGCAGCGGATTGTCATATTCCTCGATGCCGTCGAACGCATGGCCGACGGTATCTTCCGTCGCTTCCGGGCGCTGGCCCTTGCGTGTTGCGAAGATCAGCCAAAGCAGGGCGAGGATCGTCCCGCTGGTCAGCAGAGTGATGTACCAACTCCAGAAAGTGGTCATTCGCTTTTACTCCTAGAAGCTTGCTCGTCTCGCTCTACGGACGGGGGCTGTTCGTCGGCGAAAGGCAAATTCGCTGCCTCGTCGAAGCTTCGTTTGCGTTTGCTGCTGTAGGCCCAGATCACCAGGCCGACAAAGGCGACGAACACCAGCAGGGTGCCCAGCCCACGAATAGTCCCTATGTCCATCATGCGTTACCGTTTGTTCTTGATTGAGGTGCCGAGGGACTGCAGGAACGCGACGAGCGCATCCATTTCGGTCTTGCCTTTGACGGCGTCCCGGGCTCCGGCGATGTCTGCATCGGTGTAGGGCACGCCGAGGGTACGCATGGCCTCGAGCTTGCGAGCGGTGCCCTTGCCGTCCAGCCGGTTCTCGACCAGCCATGGGTAGGCCGGCATCTTCGACTCGGGAACCACGTTGCGCGGGTTGTACAGGTGCGCACGGTGCCAGTCGTCCGAATAGCGTCCGCCAACGCGAGCGAGGTCCGGGCCGGTACGCTTGGAGCCCCAAAGAAAAGGGTGATCCCAGACGCTTTCGCCAGCGACCGAGTAGTGGCCATAGCGCTCGGTTTCGGCGCGGAACGGACGGACCATCTGCGAATGGCAACCTACGCAACCTTCGCGGATATAGATGTCGCGACCTTCGAGCTCGAGCGCCGTGCGTGGCTGCATGCCTTCCACGGGGGTGTTGGTCACGCCCTGGAAGAACAGCGGAACGATCTGAACCAGGCCGCCGATACTCACCGCAAGCACCATGAACAGCGCCAGCAGGCCGACGTTTTTTTCGACTATTTCGTGTTGCTTCATTTACGTCGGCTCCTTAGGCGATCTGAGCGGCAGCTTCATATTCCGCCGGCTTGGCTGAACGCACGGTGCGCCAGGTGTTGTAGGCCATCAGCAGCATGCCGGTCAGGAAGAACGCACCGCCGATCATGCGCACCAGATAGCCGGGATGACTGGCTTCCAGCGCTTCGACAAAGGAGTACGTCAGGGTGCCGTCTTCGTTGATCGCGCGCCACATCAGACCTTGGGTGATACCGTTGACCCACATCGAAGCGATGTAGAGAACGGTGCCGATGGTGGCGAGCCAGAAATGCGCATTGATCAGGCCGACACTGTGCATCTGCTGGCGAGCGAACACTTTGGGAATCAGGTGGTACAGCGAGCCGATGGAGATCATTGCCACCCAACCGAGAGCGCCGGCGTGTACGTGGCCTATGGTCCAGTCGGTGTAGTGGGAGAGGGCGTTGACGGTCTTGATCGCCATCATCGGGCCTTCGAAGGTCGACATCCCATAGAACGCGAGTGATACCACCAAGAAGCGCAGGATTGGGTCGGTACGCAATTTGTGCCACGCGCCGGACAGGGTCATCATCCCGTTGATCATGCCGCCCCAGCTCGGAGCGAGCAGGATGATCGACATTGCCATGCCCAGGCTCTGTGCCCAATCGGGTAATGCGGTGTAGTGCAGATGGTGCGGGCCGGCCCAAATATAGACGGAGATCAATGCCCAGAAGTGCACGATTGAGAGACGATACGAATAGATAGGCCGCTCGGCCTGCTTGGGAACGAAGTAATACATCATCCCGAGGAAACCCGCAGTAAGGAAGAAACCTACGGCGTTGTGGCCATACCACCACTGGATCATCGCATCAGTTGCGCCAGAGTAGAGCGAGTACGACTTGAAGGCACCTACGGGAAGTTCCATGTTATTTACTACATGGAGTAGGGCGACAGTTAGAATGAATCCGCCGTAAAACCAGTTGCCCACATAGATGTGTTTGGTCTTGCGCTTGACTATGGTGCCGAAGAAAGTAATCGCATAACTGACCCAGACGATGGTGATCAGGATGTCGATCGGCCATTCCAGCTCGGCGTATTCCTTGGAAGACGTGTAACCCATTGGCAGGGTTATCACCGCTAGCACTATTACCGCTTGCCATCCCCAAAACGTGAAAGCCGCCAGGCCGTCTGAGATAAGACGTGCTTGCGATGTGCGCTGCACGACGTAATAGGATGTGGCGAACAGTGCACACCCGCCGAAGGCAAAGATCACTGCGTTGGTGTGGAGAGGGCGCAATCGGCCAAAGCTGGCCCAGGGCGTATCAAAGTTGAGCTCCGGCCATACCAATTGCGCAGCAATCAGAACGCCGAGTCCCATTCCAACGACCCCCCAGATCACCGTCATAATGGCGAACTGGCGGACCACCTTGTAGTTATAAGCAGTCTGATGGATGGCTGTGCTCATGCTAGGGGTTCCACGGTTAATGGAGAAAATCAAAGGGGCAAAAAAGCGGCGGCAGTATGTAGAAAGCCCCTAGTCAATGCAATGACGTAGCCGGCGAGCAAAATCCTGAGGCATCTGGATGAGGCCGATGGTGTCAGTCGCGTCACTGGGAGCTTAGGCAGGCCATTATTCTATGGACTTGCCTGCATATGGGCGGCTGGCTGCTGTGCCGCTGGAAAGCTAGCTTAGTGCAGGAATCTGGCGGGGGGGGTGTTATGAGGAGGAGAGTGCGACGCTTGGTCGCATGATTGAGGCGGGAAAGGAGCATGACGGCGCTTTCGCGCCGTCATGAGTTGCGGCTTACTTACCGGCTACGTGTTCCTGCTGCTGTTGCGACAGGCTGTACACATAGGCAGCGAGCAGATGCACCTTGTCGTTGCCAAGGTGATCTTCTTGTGCCGGCATTTGGCCGTTGCGGCCATAACGGACGGTTTGTTGTATCTGCGCGAGGCTGGAGCCATAGATCCAACCCGCTGGGTGCGTCAGATCAGGCGCCCCCATCATCGCCATGCCTTGGCCGGTCGCGCCATGGCACGCAGCGCAGTTGCCGTTGAACACTTGCTGACCTGCCGCTACATCTACTTGGGTACCTTCCGGCAGTTTTTGCCCGGCCAGTTCCTGTTTGACGTATGCGGCAACGTTCTTCACGCCTTCGTCACCGAGAATCTCGCCCCAGGCCGGCATGGCAGCAAAGCGGCCGTGCAGGATGCTGGTCTTGATGGTGTCCGGATCACCGCCCCAGCGCCAGTTGCTATCGGTGAGGTTGGGGAAACCAACCGCGCCTTTCGCATCCGAACCATGGCAAACCGAGCAGTAGGTGGCGAAAAGGCGTCCGCCCATCTTCAGCGCGTGCTCATCCTTGGCGACATCGGCAATGCTCATCGATGCGTATTTGGCGAAGATCGGGCCGTATTCAGCGTTCGCCCGGTCAACTTCACGCTGCCATTGCTTGGTTTGAGTCCAGCCGCCTTCGTAACCTGGTAGTACACCTTTCCAGTTGCCCAGACCGGGGTACAGAGCTAGATAGACAATCGCAAAAATAATGGTGCCGACGAACAGCAGGAACCACCATTTTGGCAGCGGGTTGTCGTACTCCTCGATGCCATCGAAGGAGTGACCTAGCGTCTGATCGGTACTGCCTTTTTGTTCGCCCTTGCGAGTGGCGAAAACCAACCAGAGCAGCGCCACTAACGTGCCGATGGTCAGGAGGGTTATGTACCAACTCCAGAAAGAAGTCATTCGTTGTTACTCCTAGAATCTTGCTGGTCGTGCGTCTTGGTTCTGGGCTCATCAGCGAAAGGCAGGTTGGCGGCTTCATCGAAGCTTTGCTTACGCCGACTGCTGTAGGCCCAAAGCACGACACCGACGAAAGCGACGCATACCAATATGGTGCCAAGGCCGCGAAGAGTCCCGATATCCATGAGCGTTACCGTTTGTTCTTCAGTGAGGTACCCAGGACCTGCAGATAGGCGACCAACGCGTCCATCTCGGTTTTACCTTTGACGGAGTCGGCAGCAGCGCCAATGTCGTCGTCGGTGTATGGAACGCCCAAGGTTTTCATGGCCTTGAGTTTCGCGGCGGTGTCTTTGCCGTCGAGACGGTTTTCGACCAGCCACGGATAGGCGGGCATCTTCGACTCGGGAACCACGTTGCGCGGGTTGTACAGGTGCGCACGGTGCCAATCGTCGGAGTAGCGAGCGCCAACGCGAGCCAGATCCGGGCCGGTACGCTTGGAACCCCACAGGAACGGGTGGTCCCAAACGCTTTCACCGGCGACCGAGTAGTGACCATAACGCTCGGTTTCCGCGCGGAACGGACGGACCATCTGCGAGTGGCAACCTACACAGCCTTCGCGAATGTAGATGTCGCGACCTTCCAGCTGCAGCGCGGTATAGGGCTTGAGGCCCTCGACTGGCTGCGTGGTTTCCTGCTGGAAGAACAGCGGCACGATTTGGACCAGGCCACCGATGCTTACTGCCAGAACCATGAAGAGAGCGAGCAGGCCGACGTTTTTCTCAAGAATTTCATGCTTTTTCATCGCGAGCTCTCCTTAGGCCATCTTCGCCGCAGCTTCGATCTGCGCCGGCTCGGCGTCACGCACGGTGCGCCAGGTGTTGTAGGCCATCAGCAGCATGCCGCTGAAGAAGATAGCGCCGCCGATGACCCGGACGACGAAGCCTGGGTGGCTTGCGACCAGCGTTTCGGCGAAGGAGTAGGTCAGGGTTCCGTCTTCGTTGACTGCGCGCCACATCAGACCTTGGGCGATGCCGTTGACCCACATCGAAGCGATGTAGAGAACGGTGCCGATGGTTGCGAGCCAGAAGTGACCGTTGATCAAGCCGACGCTGTGCATCTGCTCGCGGCCGAAGATCTTCGGAATCATGTGGTACAGCGAACCGATCGACACCATGGCGACCCAGCCGAGAGCGCCGGCGTGTACGTGGCCAATGGTCCAGTCGGTGTAGTGGGAGAGCGCGTTGACGGTCTTGATCGCCATCATCGGGCCTTCGAAGGTCGACATGCCGTAGAAAGCCAGCGATACCACCAGGAAGCGCAGGATCGGGTCGGTACGCAATTTGTGCCACGCGCCGGACAGGGTCATCATCCCGTTGATCATGCCGCCCCAGCTAGGAGCCAGAAGAATCAGCGACATCACCATGCCCAGGCTTTGCGCCCAATCGGGCAGCGCGGTGTAGTGAAGGTGGTGAGGACCCGCCCAGATGTAGACGGCGATCAGTGCCCAGAAGTGCACGATCGAAAGGCGGTAGGAGTACACCGGGCGGCCCGCTTGCTTCGGTACGAAGTAGTACATCATCCCGAGGAAGCCTGCAGTGAGGAAGAAGCCTACTGCGTTGTGGCCGTACCACCATTGGATCATCGCATCGGTCGCGCCTGAGTAGAGCGAGTACGACTTCGTGAAGGTAACCGGGATTTCCAGGTTGTTCACCACGTGCAGCAGAGCAACGGTGAGGATGAAGGCGCCGAAAAACCAGTTACCCACATAGATGTGGGTGGTTTTTCGGGTGATCAGCGTGCCGAAGAAGACGATGGCGTAGCTTACCCACACCACGGTGATCAGCAGGTCGATCGGCCATTCCAGCTCGGCGTATTCTTTGGAAGTCGTGATACCCAGCGGAAGAGTTACCGCTGCGAGCACGATCACCAATTGCCAGCCCCAGAATGTGAAAGCCGCCAACTTCGGAGCGAAGAGGCGTGTCTGGCAAGTGCGTTGCACTGCGTAGTAGGTGGTGGAAAACAATGCGCAACCGCCGAAAGCGAAGATCACCGCATTGGTATGCAGTGGTCGCAAACGACCGAAGCTGGTCCAGGGAAGGTTAAGGTTAAGTTCCGGCCAGGCCAATTGGGCGGCGATGAATACGCCGAGCCCCATCCCGACGATTCCCCAAACCACCGTCATAATGGCGAATTGGCGGACCACCTTGTAGTTGTAGGCGGTACTGGTTGCTGTGTTCATGTATGGGCTTCCATCCACGGTTTTGGGCAGATTTCTAATAAAGCGGGGCAAGGATGGTGAAAGGGGGCGGGAGGGGTATTGATGCGGATCAACGTCTTCAGGACGGTGCTCCGGAGCACTGGATCTGGACTCGTCCGGAGGCGCCACCAGCAGCAACGCTGCTGCTTGCACACGGGGCCGGAGCACCGATGGACAGCCCATTCATGGAGTCGATGGCGCGCCGCTTGGCGGGACGCGGTGTGGCTGTCGTGCGCTTCGAGTTTCCTTACATGGCGGCGCGCCGGCAGGATGGCGTCAGGCGTCTTCCGAATCCGCAGGCGCAACTGCTTGATTCGTGGCGGTGGACCTATGCCCTTGTGCGACAGCAGGTCACAGGTGTTTTGGCGGTTGGCGGAAAGTCGATGGGCGGACGGATGGCCAGCATGCTGGCGGATGAGATTGGGGCCGATGCGCTGGTTTGTCTGGGCTATCCATTCCATGCGCCGGGAAAGCAGGGCAAGCCACGCGTCGAGCATCTGAAGTCGCTCCAGACGCCGACGCTGATCGTGCAGGGGGAACGCGACCGTATGGGAACGGCCCCGGAGGTCGAAGGCTATACGTTGGCGTCGAGTATCGAGGTTCTCTGGCTGGAGGCTGCCGATCACGATCTGAAGCCGACCAAAGCTTCGGGCTTCACTCACGACGGCTATCTTGATAGGGCCGCCGAGGCCATTGCACGCCTCCTCGGACACATCGCAAAGACGTCTGCGGACTGATCGAGTGGCTGCTCACCAGCCACTCGAAACGGGTGGCTATTGGGCGATCAGCTCGCGAAGCACGTAATGCAGGATGCCGCCGGCCTTGAAGTACTTCACTTCGTTGAGGGTGTCGATGCGGCAGAGCACATCGAACGAGAAGGAAGAACCATCGCTACGCATAACGCCCACCGAAAGCATCTGGTGCGGCTTGATGTCGGCCGAAAGACCACCGATGGACAGCACTTCGCTGCCGTTCAGGCCCAGGCTGCTGCGTGTCTGCCCATTGACGAACTGCAGCGCCAGCACGCCCATGCCGATCAGGTTGGATCGGTGGATTCGCTCGAAGCTTTCGGCGATCACCGCCTTGATGCCCAGCAGTGTGGTGCCTTTCGCCGCCCAGTCACGGCTCGAGCCGGTGCCGTATTCCTTGCCGGCGATGACCACCAGCGGGGTGCCTTCGGTCTGGTAGCGCATGGCCGCGTCGTAGATCGGCATCTTGCTGCCTTCGGGCTGGAAGAGCGTGTTGCCGCCTTCCTCGCCGCCGAGCATCTCGTTGCGGATGCGGATGTTGGCGAAGGTGCCGCGCATCATGACCTCATGGTTGCCGCGCCGCGCGCCATAGGAGTTGAAGTTTTCCGGCGCCACGCCCAGGCCCTGCAGATAGAGACCGGCCGGCGAACTGGCCTTGATGTTGCCCGCCGGAGAGATGTGGTCGGTGGTGATCGAGTCGCCGAACAGCGCGAGGATTCGTGCTCCGGTGATGTTCTCGGGCGCTTTCGGTGGTTGGCCGATGTTCTCGAAGAACGGCGGGTTCTGCACGTAGCTGGAGTTGGAGTCCCACTCGTAGGTATCGCCGGCGGTGGTTTCGATCGCCTGCCAGTTGGCATCGCCGCTGAACACGTCGGCGTACTGCTTGCGGAACATGGCGCCGTCCACGGCGCTGACCGCTTCCGCCACTTCGGCGTTGCTCGGCCACACATCCCGCAGGTAGATCGGCTTGCCGTCCTCGTTCACTCCCAGTGGGTCCTTGCTCATGTCGATGCGCGTGGTGCCGGCGAGTGCGAAGGCGACCACCAGTGGCGGCGATGCCAGCCAGTTGGCTTTCACCATGGGGTGGACGCGACCCTCGAAGTTGCGGTTGCCCGAAAGCACCGAGGACACGATCAGGTCGTTGTCGACGATGGCTTCGCCGATCGCTTCCGGCAACGGTCCGGAGTTGCCGATGCAGGTGGTGCAGCCGTAGCCGACCAGATTGAAGCCGAGTTCGTCGAGGTATTGGGTGAGGCCGGCCTTGGCCAGGTAGTCGGTGACCACCTTGGAGCCGGGCGCGAGGGAGGTCTTCACCCATGGCTGGCAACGCAGGCCGAGTTCGACCGCTTTCTTCGCTACCAGACCGGCGGCCATCAGCACGCTGGGGTTGGAGGTGTTGGTGCAGGAGGTGATGGCCGCGATCACCACCGCGCCATGCCTGAGGGTGAAGGGTTCGCCCTGGACCGGTACGGCGGTCTCGGCCTGCTGCATGCGGCCGCTGGTTTCCAGCAGCAGATCGAAGCTGGCGCCGATGCTCGGCAGGTCGACCCGGTCCTGCGGCCGTTTCGGCCCGGCAAGCGACGGCTGCACGCTGTCCAACTCGAGTTCGAGGCTGGCGGTGAACACGGGCTCCGGGCTGCTCGCATCGCGCCACATGCCCTGGGCCTTGCTGTACGCCTCGACTAGGGCGATGCGCTGCTCGTCGCGGCCGGACAGGCGCAGGTATTCGATGGTCACCTGATCCACCGGGAAGAAGCCGCAGGTAGCGCCGTACTCCGGCGCCATGTTGCCGATCGTGGCGCGGTCGGCCAACGGCAGGCTGTCGAGGCCGGGGCCGTAGAACTCGACGAACTTGCCGACCACGCCCTGCTTGCGCAGCATTTGCGTGACGGTGAGCACCAGGTCGGTGGCGGTCACGCCTTCACGCATCTTGCCGACCAGGCGGAAGCCGACGACTTCCGGAATCAGCATCGACACCGGCTGGCCGAGCATCGCCGCTTCCGCTTCGATGCCGCCGACGCCCCAGCCGAGCACGCCAAGGCCGTTGACCATGGTGGTGTGCGAGTCGGTGCCCACCAGCGTGTCCGGATAGGCGTAGGTATCTCCGTCTTCCTCGCGGGTCCAGACCACCTGCGCCAGGTATTCCAGGTTGACCTGGTGGCAGATGCCGGTGCCCGGCGGCACCACGCGGAAATTGTCGAAGGCCTGCTGGCCCCAGCGCAGGAAGGCGTAGCGTTCGCCGTTGCGCTGCATCTCGATCTTCACGTTGTCGCCGAAGGCCTGCTCGTCGCCGAAGCGGTCGACCATCACCGAGTGGTCGATCACCAGGTCGACCGGCGACAGCGGGTTGATCTTCTGCGGATCGGCGCCAGCTTTGGACACCGCGTCGCGCATCGCCGCGAGGTCGACCACGCCCGGCACACCGGTGAAATCCTGCATCAGCACGCGCGCCGGACGGTACTGGATTTCACGGTCGGAGCTGCGTGTCTTCAGCCAGTCGACCAGCGCGTGCAGGTCTTCGCCGCGCACCGTCTGGTTGTCTTCCCAGCGCAGCAGGTTTTCCAGCAGCACCTTGAGTGACGCCGGCAGGCGGCTGATGTCGCCAAGTTGCCTGGCCGCTTCCGGCAGGCTGAAATAGTGATAGGTGCGGCCGCCCACATCGAGGCTGCGGCGGCAGTTGAGGCTATCCAGGGAGGGCATTTGCGTATCTCCTTGCGGCCCACGGTCGAGGGCGTTGCCGGTGGCGCCGGATCGAGCCGGCTCCTTGAGTGCGAGGTATCGCTGGCGGTCGGCGCAAAACGCTGCGGGCTGGCCGATATGGCCGGGCCAGAGGCTCTGCGAAGCAGCTTCGCTTTAGCGGCGCCGCCATTCACTGGACAGACCGATACGCCCACGGTTCCCGCGTCGGCTATCATGCGCGACCCGCCTGGGGCCGTATCGCGGCTCTTTGGCGCGGTTGCCCGCATCTGGAGAAGCCCCCTTGGATACGCTGTTGCTGCATTGCCGCCCCGGTTTCGAAAACGAAGTCTGCGCCGAGATCGCCGAGCACGCGGCGCGCCTGGAGGTTGCCGGATATTCCAAGGCGAAGCCGAGCAGCGCCTATGCCGAGTTCGTCTGCAGCGAGGCCGGCGGCAGCGCCAGGCTGATGCACAAGCTGGCGTTCGCCGGGCTGATCTTTCCTCGCCAATGGGCGCGTGGCGAATACCTGCAGCTACCCGAGACCAAGCGCATCGAGGTGCTGCTCGAGCAACTGCAGCACTATCCGGTGTGCGGCAGTCTGTGGCTGGAAGTGTTCGACACCAACGAGGGTAAGGAACTGTCGAATTTCTGCAAGAAGTTCGAGGCGCCGTTGCGCAAGGCGTTGCTCCAGGCCGGGCGGCTGGTCGATGACGCGAGCAAGCCGCGCTTGTTGCTGACCTTCAAGAGTGGCCGCGAGGTATTCCTCGGTATCGCCGAGACCGATAACAGCGCGCTCTGGCCGATGGGCATCCCGCGCTTGAAGTTTCCCCGCGAGGCGCCGAGCCGCTCGACACTGAAGCTCGAGGAGGCCTGGCACACCTTCATTCCGCGCGCGCAGTGGGACGAGCGGCTGGCGGACGACATGACCGGCGTCGACCTCGGCGCCGCGCCCGGCGGCTGGACCTACCAGCTGGTTCGCCGCGGCATGCTGGTGACCGCCATCGACAACGGCCCGATGGCGCAGAGCCTGATGGACACCGGGCTGGTCCAGCACCTGATGGTCGACGGCTTCACCTGGAAACCGAAACGGCCCGTCGACTGGATGGTCTGCGATATCGTCGAGAAGCCGGCGCGCAATGCCGCGCTGCTGGAAACCTGGATCGGCGAGGGGCTGTGCCGCGAGGCAGTGGTCAACCTCAAGCTGCCGATGAAGCAGCGCTACGCCGAAGTGCGGCGCCTGCTGCTGCGCCTTGAGGAGAGCTTCGCCGCGCGGCGGATCAAGGTCTCGATCGCCTGCAAGCAGCTCTATCACGACCGCGAGGAAGTGACCTGCCATCTGCGCCGGCTGTCCTGAGCGCGGCGCATCGGCGACAATGGCCGCCAGCCTTCCTGGAGTACCCCGATGTCTCTGCAACACGACGCCGTTCTCGACGCCACCGGTCTCAACTGTCCCGAGCCGGTGATGATGCTGCACAACCAGGTGCGCGACCTGCCCGCCGGCGGGCTGCTCAAGGTGATCGCCACCGATCCGTCGACGCGCCGCGACATCCCCAAGTTCTGCGTTTTCCTCGGCCATGACCTGGTCGAGCAGCAGGAAGAGGGCGGTACTTACCTCTACTGGATCCGCAAGAAGCTCGACTAGCCGAGCGTCGAAGAGCCCCTGGCGCGGCGTTCGTTCTTGCGGATCGTCTTGCGCGCGCTGCGCGCCAGGCGCGTGGCCAGCAACACCGCCGCGCAGCTGAGGCCCACCACCAGCCCCTGCCAGAGCCCGCGCGGGCCGGACGGCTCGCCCAGCCAGTCGGTCAAGCCGAGCGCATAGCCCACCGGCAGACCGACGCCCCAGTACGCCAGCAGCGTGAAGAGCATAGTCGCGCGGGTGTCCTGGTAGCCACGCAGGGCGCCGGCGGCGGTGACCTGGATGGCATCGGAGAACTGGAACAGCGCGACGTAGAGCAGCAGGCCGCTGGCCACCGCGATCACCGCCAGGTCCTCGGTGTAGACGCGCGCGATCTGCTCGCTGAGCAGCATCACCAGCGTCGCCGAGCAGCACGCGTAGCAGAGCGCCGAGAACATCCCGACGCCAGCGCAGAAGCGCGCCTCGCGCGGTTCGCCGCGGCCCAGCGCCTGGCCGACGCGGACGGTCACGGCGATGCCCAGTGACAGTGGCAGCATGAAGATCATCGAGGAGAAGTTCAGCGCGATCTGGTGGCCGGCCATCACCGTCGCGCCCAGGCCGCCGATCAGCAGGGCGATCACGGCGAAGATGCTCGACTCGGCGAAGATCGCGATGCCGATGGGCAGGCCTATCGTCAGCAGGCCGCGGATCGGCTGCCATGACGGCGCCTCGAAATGGGCGAACAGCTGGCTGGGCCGATAGCGCGGCGCGAGCTTTATCCAGCCGAGCAGGCCGAGCAGCATGCAGTTCATCACCAGCGCCGTGCCCCATCCGCAGCCCACGCCGCCCATCGCCGGCAGGCCGAACTTGCCGAAGACGAATACATAGGTCGCCGGAATGTTCAGCAGCAGCCCGAAAATGCCGAGGAACATGCTCGGTCGCGAATAGCCGATACCGTCGCTGAAACAGCGCAGCGCCTGGTACATCGCTACCGCAGGAAAGCCGAAGGCCATGGCGCGCAAATAGCCCATCGATGGTTCCATCAGGCTGGCCTCGATCTGCATGCTGCGCAGCACCACGTCGGCGTGCCAGAGCAGCGTGGCCGCGCTGCAGCCGAGGAACAGCGCCAGCCAAAGCGCCTGGCGTACCAGCGGGCCGATTTCCTGCTGGCGGCCCGCGCCGAAGCGCTGGGCGACCTTGGGCGTGGTCGCCAGGATCACCCCGGTCATGAACAGGTACAGCGGCACCCAGATCGAGTTGCCCAGCGCCACCGCGGCAAGGTCGCGCGAGCTCACGCGCCCGGCCATCAGCGCATCGGTGAAGCCCATCGCGGTGTGGGTGAACTGGGCAATGATGATCGGCGTGGCCAGGCGGAACAGCGCGCCGAGCTCCCGGCGCACCCGGCCCCAGCGGGATTTCAACGACATGGTGATCCTGAGCGGGTGCGGAAAGGCCGCGTAGTGTACGCAGCGTTGATGGGCTGGAAAACCCGAGCGTCGTCGCTTGGCTTAGAATGGCTGCCTCTAACCGGAGCCTCTGCATGCGAATCCTTGCCGACGAAAACATTCCCCTGGTCGACGCCTTCTTCGGCGCCATCGGCCCCATTCGCCGCCAGGGCGGTCGCGGCATCGACCGCGCCGCGCTGGGCGACAGCGAGATCCTGCTGGTGCGCTCGGTGACCGAGGTCGACCGCGCGCTGTTGCAGGGAAGCGCAGTGCGTTTCGTCGGCACCTGCACCATCGGCACCGATCACCTCGACCTCGACTACTTCCGCGAGGCCGGAATCGCCTGGGCCAGCGCACCGGGCTGCAACGCGCGCGGCGTGGTGGACTACGTGCTCGGCAGCCTGCTGGCCCTGGCCGAGCATCACGGCGTGTCGCTGCGCGAGCGCTGCTACGGAATTGTCGGCGCCGGTCAGGTCGGCGGGCGCCTGCTCGATGTGCTGCGCGGCTTAGGCTGGCGAGTGCTGGTCTGTGACCCGCCGCGGCAGGCACTGGAAGGCGGCGACTACGTCGACCTGGAAACCATCCTGCGCGAGTGCGATGCGATCAGCCTGCATACGCCGCTGACCCGCGACGGCGCCTGGCCGACCCATCACCTGCTCGGCGCCGAGCAGCTCGCCCGGCTCAAGCCCGGTGCCTGGCTGATCAACGCGGCACGGGGTGCGGTGGTCGACAACGCGGCGCTGCGCGAGATTTTGCAGCAGCGCCGCGACCTCGATGCAGTGCTCGACGTCTGGGAGGGCGAGCCGCTGGCGGACCCGCAACTGGCCGACCTTTGCCGCCTGGCCACGCCGCACATCGCCGGCTACAGCCTGGACGGCAAGCTGCGCGGCACGGCGCAGATATACGCGGCGTTCTGCGCCTGGCAGGGCGTGCCTGCGGAGGTCGTTCTCGACGAGTTGCTGCCGGATCCCTGGCTGGCACAGCTCGGCCTGCAGGCCGATGCCGATCCGGAATGGGCGCTGGCTACGCTGTGCCGCGCGGTCTACGACCCACGGCGGGACGATGCGGACTTTCGCCGCAGCCTGCATGGCGATGCGCAGGCGCGTCGCGCCGCCTTCGATGCGTTGCGCAAGCACTACCCGCTGCGTCGCGAGATCGACGGCCTGCGGGTGAATCTGGACGGCGACGGCGAGGGCGAGGCGTTGGCGCGCTGGGTGCGGGCCCTGGGTTGCACGCTGGGCTAGATCGCCCAGGAATAGAAAAAGCCCGGTCGAACCGGGCTTTCTCGTGCGTGTTCATGCGTGCGGAAATGCTCAGCTCTTCGCGGGCGCCATGAACCACTCGTCATCCAGCTCTTCGCAGGCGTGCTGGATCATCTTCTCGGTGATCGGCACTTCCTGGCCATGGTCGTCGATGATGGCGCCGCCGACCGGCTGTTGCGGGTCGATGCGGACCACGCGGGTTTCGTTGTCATCATGGGGTGAATTCATCGCCTGTCTCCTCATCGGTTCGCGCGCAGTCTAGTCAACCCAGATGAACGCACCGTGACATGGGGCGCCTGTGCAAAGCGCCGGAAAAACCAAGGCCAGGCTCGTCGCGAAGCGCATGCGGCGTTGGCCTGGCTCTCGGGGTTGACCCGGTTTATCGGCGCGGAGTTCGTCAAATGAAGCCCTTTCGCGGCGGATTCTCGACCTGTGGTCGGGCTGCCCGGTCGCCCTACGTCTGGGCGCGGTGCTTCTCCTCGACCATGTTGCCGATCTGCCGAATCACCTCGCGGCTGGCGTTTTCCGCGCTGTTGAAGGCGGTGACGATGCCGTTGTGCACCAGCTCGTTGCTCTCCCAATCCTGCGCGACCAGGTCCATGGCCCTGGCCACCGCCTGGTGCACTTCGGCCTGTGGTCGCTCCAGGTCGCGATAGGCCTTGGTACGGCCGAACAGGCTCTGTCCGGTGCCGTTCTGGTACCAGTCGAACGGGCTGTTGCCGTTGCCCTCGAGCTGGGCGGTGCCGCCCTCGACGCGCACGTAGGCGTTCTGCATGAACATGATGTGGTCCATCTTCACCAGCGAGGCGAAGGAGAGGTCCTTGGCCCGGCTGAGTTGCTCGATGGTGGACTGCGAGCTGCTGGCGAATTCGCTGAAGCGGCCACGGAAGGCGTCGACCTGGGCGCCGACCTGGGCGCTTTGCTGGCCGGTGCTCAGCGTCTGCTCGACCATCACCCCGACATGCTCGCGGAAGTCGCCGATGATCCCGGAAATCTCCCCGGTGGCTTGCTTGGTGCGATGGGCCAGGGCACGCACCTCGTCGGCGACCACGGCGAAGCCACGCCCGACTTCGCCGGCACGGGCCGCCTCGATGGCGGCGTTGAGGGCCAGCAGATTGGTCTGCTCGGCAATCTCGGCGATGATCCGCACCGCCTGGCCGATACTACCGCTGGCGTTGCCGAGCGCTTCGGCGGCTTCGGCCATGGACTGCATGCGGCCGTTGATATGGGCCAGCGAGTTGCTCAGCTGATCGACTTCCTGGCGGCTGTCGTGCGCGTTGTCGCGGTTGCGCTCGGCGATCGCTGCCACCGACTCGATTTCCGCGGCGACCACGTTGAGGTCGCTCTGGTTGCCATGCAGGTTGGTCAGCAGGTTGGAGGTGTTCAGCGCATGCAGGCTGGAAGACAGCCGGTTGCGCAGTACGTAGCGGGTGTTCTCCTCCATCGCCGTGATCGCCTGGTTGATGTGGCTGAGCGACGTGGCGAACTCGCCCGGCAGACCGACCGCCAGCGCGCGGCGGTAGAACTTGTGCTCGGCGACCATCCCGAAGCAGGTGTTGATTTCCTTGAAGTAGGTTTCCACCAGGTCGATGAACTCGTTCAGCTCCCAGGCCACCTTGCCGACTTCGCCGAGGCCGGCGGTGTGGGTGATGCGCTGGTGCAGATCGCCCTCGCGGCAGGCGAGTATCACGTGGGCCATCTGGTTGAGCGTCGCTATCGGCCGTTTGCTGTGTGCGATGGCATACAAACTGAAGGCGATGGAGATACATGGCACCAGCATCAGCGGCCAGCTGAAGCCCAGGGTGAATATCTGCCAACCGGCCAGCAGCAGGTTCAGGGCGACGAAAACCGCGCAGCAGATGATGAACTTCTGGTTGAGGAAGGGGCTGTGTCGGCTGGTCTGACTGCGCATGGCCGGGCTCATTGCCGTTCCCCTTGCTGGTAGAGGTTGAGGACGAATTGGTCGTAGCTGAGACCTTGCTGGGCGGGCAGCTGCATCAGGTAGGCGAGGGAGGCCGCGGTTGCATTGGCTTTCGTCTCGGCGTTCTCGATCTCGAGCATCCTGCGGTACACCGGCTCGATGGCGCGCACGGCCGAAAGCGGCGCCGGGCGCCTCACCGAGTAGTAGCCGGTGACGTTGCCCTTGAGGTCGCGATCCGGGGTGATGTTGGCGAAGACCCAGTAGAAGTCGCCGTCGGCGTTCATGTTCTTCACCAGGCCGAAGAACTCGCGGTTCTGCTGCAGGGTGTCCCAGAGCAGGCGGAATACGCCGCGCGGCATGTCCGGGTGACGGATCAGGCTGTGCTGCTGACCGAGCACCTGGGTTTCCGAATAGTTGGCGATGCGCATGAAGCAGCGGTTGGCGTAGGTGACCCTCCCGCTGAGGTCACTCTTGGAGATGATCATCTCCCGGTCATTGAAACGGACTTCTTTACCCGTCGGCTGAATACTGTTCTTCAAGCGCTCTCTCCCCCGGCTGAGTGCAAGATTTTGCCGCACCGGAACACGCCGCCGAATGCTCGGGATCAATCCGGCTAACGGCAGATGGGCTCGGGGCTGCTTGGCAGCGCAGAATTTTGCGCAATGAGCGCTGCAAGGGGTGTTCCAGGCGGGTAGGGCGCGGTGTGCGGGGAATGGCGGGAGAGGCGGGCGACCCTGCCGGGCGGCAGGGTCGGGCGGAATTCAGTGGTATTCGCAGAGGTACGCGGTGTCGACGGAAACCTTGAGCTGGAACTTGCTGTTCGCCGGTACGGTGAAGCGGGTGCCGGCCTCGAAGGTTTCCCAGGCGTCGCTGCCAGGCAGTTTCACCGTCAGTGCGCCGGCGATCACGTGCATGACTTCAAGTTGGCTGGTGCCGAATTCGTACTCGCCAGGGGCCATTACGCCGACGGTGGCCGGGGCCTGGTTCAGCTCGAAGGAAAGGGATTTTACGGTACCGTCGAAGTACTCGTTGACCTTGAACATGCGGGCTCCTCGAAGGGGATTCAAATGGGCGGCCAGTATGCCGAAGCCGCCGCAATGCGTCATCCCGTTCAGTCGGCGAACGCCAGCGGCAGCAGGCGCGCGGTGTTGCGTGCGTCTTCCAGGGCGCGATGCTGCCGCCCCTGGAAGCTCATGCCGGCGAGCGTCAGCGCGGCGTGCAGGCCCACCGGGCGTTTCAGCTGGCGAACCCGGGCGAAGTGCCGTTTGAGGTCGGTATGTGGCAGCCCGCCGAGATGGCTGGCCAGTTGCTGCTGGCGCCACTCCAGTTGCAACTGCTGGCGATCGTAGTCGCCCCAGCTCAGCCAGCCCTCCAGGCGTGCATGGTACGGTTCCAGCCAACGCTCGAACGCCGGCCAGACCTGGTTCAGCGGGCGCGCTGCGTCTATTTCATCTTGCGAGATGTGCGTGAGCTGGCGGCAGAACGCCGTCAGCAGCGGCCGCCTGAGCGGGCGCACGAAACGCTGGAAATGGTCGACTTCGCGACCCGCGCCATCGACCAGGCTGGCGCCGATCTCGATGATTTCCATCTCTTCGACCGGCCAGCCACCTTCCTCGGTGGTGGCTTCAAGGTCGATTACCAGCCAATGTCCCATAGGCTTTCTCCTTCGATCAGATGGACTCGTGCAACGGCGTTCAGAAGCGGGCGGGTGCCGTGCTAGGCTTCGACACCGCAAATATGGAGGTGTGTCATGGCGAAAGTCGCTTTTATCGGCCTGGGCGTGATGGGGTATCCCATGGCCGGGCATCTGGCAAGCAAAGGGCATGAGGTGCGTGTGTACAACCGTACCGCGGCCAAGGCCGAGCAGTGGGTCGCCGAACATGGCGGCAGCAGCGGCGCCACGCCGCGCGAGGCCGCCGAGGGGGCCGAGCTGGTGATGGTCTGTGTGGGCAACGACGATGACCTGCGCGGCGTCGTGCTGGGCGAGGACGGCGCCTTCGCCGGGATGGCCGCTGGCAGCGTGCTGGTGGACCACACCACGGCGTCGGCCACCGTCGCCCGCGAACTGGCGGCTGCCGCCGACGAGCGCGGTCTGGCGTTCCTCGATGCGCCGGTTTCCGGTGGCCAGGCCGGTGCGGTGAACGGCGTGCTGACGGTGATGGTCGGCGGCTCCGCGCAAAACTACGCGCGCGCCGAACCGGTGATCCAGAGCTATGCGCGGATGTCGCGGCTGATGGGCGAGGCGGGCAGCGGCCAGCTGACCAAGATGGTCAACCAGATCTGCATCGCCGGTGTGGTCCAGGGCCTGGCCGAGGCCGTGCACTTCTCGCAGCAGGCTGGCCTCGATGGCCTGGCGGTGATGGAGGTGATCAGCAAGGGCGCCGCGCAGTCTTGGCAGATGGAAAACCGCCACAAGACCATGCTGTCCGGCGAGTTCGATTTCGGCTTCGCCGTCGACTGGATGCGCAAGGACCTGTCGATCCTGCTGGAAGAGGCCCGCCACAACGGCGCGCAATTGCCGATGACCGCGCTGGTCGACCAGTTCTATGCCGACGTCCAGGCCATGGGCGGCAATCGCTGGGACACCTCGAGCCTGCTGGCACGCCTCAAGCCGACCAAGTGATCGCAACGCGGGCGGCCGCCTGGCCGCTCGCCAATCTATCGTTCGGCTAGCTGCGGAAGATGAAGTACACCGCGCCGAGCAGGCACATCCCCGCCCACAGGTAGTCCAGCTTCAGCGGCTGCTGCATGTAGAACACGCTGAACGGCACGAAGATCGACAGGGTGATCACCTCCTGCATGATCTTCAGCTGGCCCACCGACATCGCCGTGTAACCGATCCGGTTGGCCGGCACCATGATCAGGTACTCGAACAGCGCGATGCCCCAGCTGATCAGCGCTGCGACCAGCCACGGCTTGGCGTGCAGGGTCTTCAGGTGACCGTACCAGGCGAAGGTCATGAAGATGTTGGACAGGCTCAGCAAGGCGGCGGTTTGCAACCAGATCGGCATTGGCGAAGCTCCGGAATGAAGGCGGTTGAGCCTACTGCCTGGCCGCTGCGCCGCCAAGTCTCGCCACCATCAATTGGATGGCTGCCATTCGCGCGGCGTGCAGGTAATATCGCCGCGCGTAGAACCCATGGTCCCGTTTCACGAGGTCGCCTGTCGCCATGCAATGCCGTCCCGGTTGCGGTGCTTGCTGCATCGCCCCTTCGATCAGTTCTCCCATTCCGGGTATGCCCCACGGCAAACCTGCGGGCGAACGTTGCATCCATCTCTCGGTCGACTACCTGTGTGCGCTGTTCGGCACTCCGGGCAGGCCGCCGGTGTGCTCGCAGTTCCAGGCCGAAGCTTCGGTTTGCGGGAGCAATCGCGAAGAGGCGATCAGCCTGCTCGGCTGGCTGGAGCAGGCGACCGCTTAGCGTGCGTTCGACGGAGGCTCCGTCGAGTCGTTCGAGTCTTTGATAAGGAGAAAAATAAATGAGGCTTTTGCATCAACTGGCGCTGGTTTGCGGATTCGCCGCTGCGCTGCCGATGGTCGTCCATGCCGATGACTGGAAACTGGAAAAGGAAGAGGCGGGCATCAGCATCTACCTGAGCCCGGTAGCCGGGTCCAAGTACAAGGCCTATCGCGGCGTCACCACCATCAAGGCGGACATCGCCACCATTCGCGCGCTGCAGGAAGATGTCAGCGGTTCCTGCGCCTGGATCTTCGAGTGCAAGGAGCAGAAGCTGCTCAAGCAGGAAGGCGATCAGGCCTGGACCCACACCTACTTCACGCCGCCGTGGCCTGTCACCGCGCGTGATTCGATCCTGCACATCACCACGACACAGGGCGCTGACGGCAGCCTGACCAGAACCCTCGAGGGTGTGGCCGACTACCTGCCGGAAGAAAGTGGCTATGTGCGCGTGGCCAAGGTCGAGGGTGTGTGGAAGCTGACCCCGAAAGGTCCAGGCCAGACCGAAGTGGTCTATCAGGTGCAGACCGAGCCGGGCGGCAGCGTGCCGTCCTGGCTGGCCAACAGCTTCGTGGTCGATGCGCCATTCAATACCCTGAAAGGGCTGCGCGAACGCGCCGAGAGGTGAGCGCCAGGCTTTTCATGAGGTAAAGAAAAAGGCTGCTCGAGGGCAGCCTTTTTCTTGCTCGCAACGGTATCAGTCGCGCTTGTCCAGAGGCGTGAAATCACGCTCCGGGTAGCCGGTGTACAGCTGGCGAGGACGGCCGATCTTGTAAGGGCTGGAGAGCATTTCCTTCCAGTGGGAGATCCAGCCGACGGTGCGTGCCAGGGCGAAGATCACCGTGAACATGCTGGTCGGAATGCCGATCGCCTTGAGGATGATCCCCGAGTAGAAGTCGACGTTCGGGTACAGGTTGCGCTCCTTGAAGTAAGGGTCGTTGCGCGCGATCTCGTCGAGCTTCATCGCCAGTTCCAGCTGCGGATCGTGGATGCCCAGCTCGGCGAGGACTTCGTCGCAGGTCTTCTTCATCACGTTGGCGCGCGGGTCGAAGTTCTTGTACACGCGGTGGCCGAAGCCCATCAGCTTGAACGGGTCGTCCTTGTCCTTGGCTTTAGCGATGAATTTGTCGATGTTCGACACGTCACCAATCTCGTCCAGCATGGACAGCACGGCCTCGTTGGCACCACCGTGCGCCGGGCCCCAGAGGGCGGCGATGCCGGCAGCGATACAGGCAAACGGGTTGGCGCCCGACGAGCCGGCCAGGCGAACGGTGGAGGTGGAGGCGTTCTGCTCGTGGTCGGCGTGGAGGATGAAGATCCGATCCATCGCGCGAGCCAGCACCGGGCTGATCGGTTTGATCTCGCACGGGGTGTTGAACATCATGTGCAGGAAGTTTTCCGCGTAGTTCAGGTCGTTGCGCGGATACATCATCGGCTGGCCCATGGAGTACTTGTAAACCATGGCGGCGATGGTGGGCATCTTGGCGACCAGGCGGACCGCGGAGATTTCGCGATGCTTGGGGTTATTGATGTCCAGGGAGTCGTGATAGAAGGCCGACAGCGCGCCGACCACGCCGCACATGATCGCCATCGGGTGGGCATCACGGCGGAAACCGTTGAAGAACGACTTCAGCTGCTCGTGGACCATGGTGTGGTTCTTCACGGTGCTGACGAACTGCGCCTTCTGCTCGGCGTTCGGCAGTTCGCCGTTTAGCAGCAGGTAGCAGGTTTCCAGGTAGTCGGACTTCTCGGCGAGTTGTTCGATCGGATAGCCGCGGTGCAGCAGGATGCCCTTGTCGCCGTCGATATAGGTGATCTTCGACTCGCAAGAGGCAGTGGACATAAAGCCAGGATCAAAGGTGAAACGACCCGTGGCGGTGAGGCCCCGTACGTCAACTACATCGGGACCAACAGTGCCGGTCAGAACGGGCAGTTCTACAGGGGCAGAGCCCGCGATGATCAACTGCGCTTTTTTGTCAGCCATGAGGCCTCCTGTTTTATGCTTGGAATCATCCTGCCCCCACGCAGGGCCCGCATCACTATAGAGCGATAAATTCGAAAGTCAATTTGCGTGGAGCCTAGGCGGTAGAGGGCTTTGAGGGCTATTGCGGGCCTGAAAAAACGGCTATTTACGCCTTTTGCGGGGCCAGCGCAATCCGCTCTTTGGGGCAGGTGATTGCGTTGTCATTAGTGTCCTAACTGTCTATACTCGATGCCCGACCGCCAGGGCTTTAGCGCCTGTATTCTGGGGTCGTCACTCCCTGGGTAGTGGGACCTGACCAGCGCACTTCCCTACAACTTGCCCTGATTGTTGGGGCCTCAGCGTGAAAAAAACAGCCGTGAATAGCCAACGACCTGTAAACCTAGATCTTAGGACCATAAAACTCCCTATCACCGCTTACACGTCCATTCTTCACCGCATCTCCGGTGTCATCCTTTTCGTAGGCCTTGCCGTCATGCTTTTCATGCTCGACAAGTCGCTTTCGTCCGAGGAAGGCTTCGCTGACGTGAAGATGTACCTGACCAGTCCGCTGGCCAAGTTCGTGATCTGGGGCCTGTTGTCAGCCTTGTTGTATCACCTGGTGGCCGGCGTGCGCCACTTGGTCATGGATACCGGTGTCGGTGAGACGCTGGAAGGCGGCAAGAAAGGCTCGAAGATTGTCATCGCCGTATCGGTGGTGTTGATCGTCCTGGCGGGGGTGTGGATATGGTAACTAACGTTACGAACTTTTCGCGTTCGGGCCTCTATGACTGGATGGCACAGCGTGTGTCTGCCGTAGTCCTGGCGGCTTATTTCATCTTTCTTCTCGGTTACCTGCTGTTCCACCCCAATCTGGTTTACGCGGATTGGCACGGTCTGTTCTCCCACAACTGGATGCGCATTTTCAGCCTGTTGGCTCTGGTTGCGCTCGGTGTTCATGCCTGGGTTGGTATGTGGACGATCTCCACCGATTACCTGACCGCCATGGCGATCGGCAAGTGGGCAACTGGCGTGCGTTTCCTGTTTCAGGCGGTTTGCGGCATTGCGATGTTCGCCTACTTCGTCTGGGGCGTGCAGATTCTGTGGGGTATCTGATTCATGGCTAACATTCGTACGCTTTCGTTCGACGCCATCATCGTTGGCGGCGGCGGTGCCGGCATGCGTGCTGCACTGCAGCTCGCTCAATCCGGTTTCAAGACAGCAGTAGTCACCAAGGTTTTCCCTACTCGCTCGCACACGGTTTCCGCCCAGGGCGGCATCACCTGCGCCATCGCCTCTTCCGATCCGAACGACGATTGGCGCTGGCACATGTACGACACCGTCAAGGGTTCCGATTACATCGGTGACCAGGACGCCATCGAGTACATGTGCTCCGTCGGCCCGGAAGCCGTGTTCGAGCTCGAGCACATGGGGCTGCCGTTCTCCCGTACCGAGCAAGGCCGCATCTATCAGCGTCCTTTCGGTGGTCAGTCCAAGGACTTTGGCAAGGGTGGACAGGCAGCTCGTACCTGCGCCGCGGCTGACCGTACCGGTCATGCACTGCTGCACACGCTGTATCAGGCCAACCTGAAGAACAGCACCACCTTCCTCAACGAGTGGTACGCAGTCGATCTGGTGAAAAACCAGGACGGCGTGATCGTCGGTGTCATCGCCATCTGCATCGAGACCGGTGAAACTGCCTATATCCGCTCCAAGGCTACCGTGCTCGCCACGGGCGGTGCCGGGCGTATCTATGCTTCCACCACCAACGCCCTGATCAACACCGGCGACGGCGTGGGCATGGCCCTGCGTGCGGGCGTGCCGGTGCAAGACATCGAAATGTGGCAGTTCCACCCGACCGGCATCGCCGGCGCGGGTGTACTGGTCACCGAAGGTTGCCGCGGCGAGGGCGGTTATCTGATCAACAAACATGGCGAGCGTTTCATGGAGCGCTATGCGCCCAACGCCAAGGACCTTGCCGGTCGTGACGTTGTCGCACGTTCCATGGTCAAGGAAATCATCGCCGGCAACGGCTGTGGTCCGGATGGCGACCACGTGATGCTCAAGCTCGATCACCTCGGCGAGGAAGTACTGCACAGCCGCCTGCCAGGTATCTGCGAGCTGTCCAAGACCTTCGCGCACGTCGACCCGGTCACCGCTCCGGTCCCGGTCGTCCCGACCTGCCACTACATGATGGGCGGCGTTGCCACCAACATTCATGGCCAGGCGATCACCCAGGACGCCAACGGCGTCGATACCGTAATCCCGGGTCTTTTCGCCGTCGGCGAAGTGGCGTGCGTATCGGTACACGGAGCCAACCGTCTGGGCGGCAACTCGCTGCTCGATCTGGTGGTGTTCGGTCGTGCCGCCGGTCTGCACCTGGAGAAGGCGCTCAAGGAAGGCATCGACTATCGCAGCGCCAGCGAAACCGATATCGAAACCTCGCTTTCGCGCCTGAACAGCCTCAACGAACGCACCACCGGTGAAGACGTTGCGCCGCTGCGCAAGGAACTGCAGAACTGCATGCAGAACTACTTCGGTGTGTTCCGCACCGGCGAGTACATGCAGAAGGGCATCACCCAGCTGGCCGATCTGCGTCAGCGCATCGCCACCGTGAAGATCGCCGACAAGAGCCAGGCGTTCAACACCGCTCGTATCGAAGCGCTGGAACTGCAAAACCTGCTGGAAGTGGCCGAAGCCACCGCGATTGCCGCCGAAGAACGCAAGGAATCCCGCGGCGCGCATGCTCGCGAGGACTTCGAAGATCGCGATGACCAGAACTGGCTTTGCCACTCGCTGTATTTCCCGGGTGACAAGCGCGTCACCAAGCGCGCGGTGAACTTCGCGCCGAAGACCGTTCCGCCATTCGAACCCAAGGTTCGGACTTACTAAGGGTGGCTGCCATGTTGAAAGTCAGTGTGTATCGCTACAACCCCGAGCAGGACGCCTCTCCGCACATGCAGGAGTTCCAGGTCGACACCGACGGCAAGGACATCATGGTCCTCGACGTTCTGGCGCTGATCAAGGAACAGGACGTGACCTTCTCCTATCGCCGCTCCTGCCGTGAAGGCGTCTGCGGCTCCGACGGGATGAACATCAACGGCAAGAACGGCCTGGCGTGCATCACTCCGCTGTCCTCGGTGGTGAAAGGCGACACCCTGGTGGTGCGCCCATTGCCGGGTCTGCCGGTGATTCGCGATCTGGTCGTCGATATGAGCATCTTCTACAAGCAGTACGAGAAGGTGAAGCCGTACCTGCAGAACGATACGCCGGCTCCGGCCATCGAACGTCTGCAGTCGCCCGAAGAGCGCGAGAAGCTCGACGGCCTGTACGAGTGCATCCTCTGCGCCTGCTGCTCGACGTCCTGCCCGTCGTTCTGGTGGAACCCCGACAAGTTCCTTGGTCCCGCTGCGCTGCTGCAGGCCTACCGCTTCCTGGCCGACAGCCGCGACACCCAGACCGAAGAGCGTTTGGCAGCGATGGATGACCCTTTCAGCGTGTTCCGTTGCCGCGGAATCATGAACTGCGTGAACGTCTGCCCCAAAGGTCTCAACCCGACCAAGGCAATCGGCCACGTGCGCAACATGCTTCTGCAAAGCGGTACCTGATTCGCGATCTGCTATACCTGCAACGCCAGTAGTGCCTGTAGCGCCGGTTTCAGCCGGCACTGCAGTTTTAGCCAGGACCGCAGCCCAAAAAGTCGTGGTCCCCATTCGAAAAATATGACGACCAGCAGGGGCATCCGGGCTGGTACCCGGACTATCTGCGTGGTCCGTTTGGATCTGTCTGAGCTTGCAATGTCCAGGCAGTTCGCGAGCGGTGACCACGCCGGTGGTGTCCCCTTACCGAGGGTGACCAAGCATGCAAGAAAGCGTAATGCAGCGCATGTGGGACAGCGCCCACCTTTCTGGTGGTAACGCTGCCTATGTGGAAGAGCTTTATGAGCTCTACCTGCACGATCCCAACGCTGTGCCAGAAGAGTGGCGCACCTACTTCCAGAAGCTGCCGACCGATGGCAGTGCTGCCACCGATGTCTCGCACTCTACGGTCCGCGATCATTTCGTTCTGCTCGCCAAGAATCAGCGTCGCGCTCAACCGGTTTCCGCCGGCAGCGTAAGCAGCGAGCACGAGAAGAAGCAGGTTGAAGTCCTGCGTCTGATCCAGGCCTATCGCATGCGTGGCCACCAGGCCGCTCAGCTCGACCCGCTGGGTCTGGCCAAGCGTGCCGCTCCGGCCGATCTGGCGATCAATCACTACGGTCTGACCGACTCCGACCTGGACACCACCTTCCGCACCGGTGAGTTGTACATCGGCAAGGAGGAGGCGACTCTGCGTGAAATTCAGGACGCCTTGCAGCAGACTTATTGCCGCACCATTGGCGCCGAATTTACCCATATCGTCGATTCCGAACAGCGCAAGTGGTTCCAGCAGCGTCTGGAAAGCGTGCGTGGTCGCCCGGCGTTCTCAGCCGAAGTGCGCAGCCATCTGCTCGAGCGTCTCACCGCAGCCGAGGGCCTGGAAAAGTACCTGGGCACCAAATACCCGGGTACCAAGCGCTTCGGTCTGGAAGGCGGCGAGAGTCTGATCCCGCTGCTGGACGAAGTCATCCAGCGCTCGGGTTCATACGGCAACAAGGAAATCGTCATCGGCATGGCCCACCGCGGGCGTCTGAACGTGCTGGTGAACACCTTCGGCAAGAACCCGCGCGACCTGTTCGACGAGTTCGAGGGCAAGAAGGTCGAAGGACTGAGCTCCGGTGACGTCAAATACCACCAGGGTTTCTCCTCCAACGTGATGACTGCCGGCGGCGAAGTTCACCTCGCGCTGGCGTTCAACCCGTCGCACTTGGAAATCGTTTCCCCGGTGGTCGAAGGTTCGGTACGTGCCCGTCAGGATCGTCGCAACGATCTGTCCGGTGACAAGGTGCTTCCGGTAACCATCCACGGTGATGCCGCTGTCGCAGGGCAGGGCGTGGTCATGGAAACCTTCCAGATGTCGCAGACCCGCGGCTTCAAGACCGGCGGCACAATTCGCATCGTGATCAACAACCAGGTCGGCTTCACCATCAGCCGCCAGGAAGATGCGCGTTCCACCGAGTACGCCACCGACGTGGCGAAGATGATCCAGGCGCCGATCCTCCACGTGAACGGGGATGACCCGGAAGCCGTGCTGTTCGTCACCCAGCTGGCCATCGACTATCGCATGCAGTTCAAGCGTGACGTGGTCATCGATCTGGTCTGCTACCGCCGTCGCGGCCACAACGAGGCCGACGAGCCGAGTGGTACCCAGCCGCTGATGTACCAGCAGATCGGCAAGCAGCGCACCACGCGCGAGCTCTATGCCGAGGCGCTGACCCAGGCTGGCGTGCTCGATGCCGAGCGCGTGCAGGCGAAGATCGACGAGTACCGCACCGCGCTGGACAACGGCCTGCACGTGGTGAAAAGCCTGGTCAAGGAGCCGAACAAGGAGCTGTTCGTCGACTGGCGTCCGTATCTGGGCCACGCCTGGACCGCCCGTCACGACACCCGCTTCGACCTGAAGACCCTGCAGGAGCTGTCCAACAAGCTGCTCGAGGTTCCGGAGGGCTTCGTCGTCCAGCGTCAGGTTTCGAAGATCCTCGAAGATCGCCAGAAAATGACCGCCGGCGGCCTGCCGATCAACTGGGGCTTCGCCGAAACCATGGCCTACGCGACCCTGTTGTTCGAAGGCCATCCGGTGCGCATGACAGGGCAGGACATCGGCCGCGGCACCTTCTCGCACCGTCATGCGGTGCTGCACAACCAGAAGGACGCCGGGACCTACATTCCGCTGCAGCATCTGGTCAAGGATCAGCCGCGCTTCGACCTGTACGACTCCTTCCTTTCGGAAGAAGCCGTACTTGCCTTCGAATACGGTTACTCGACCACCACGCCGAGCGCACTGGTGATCTGGGAAGCCCAGTTCGGTGACTTCGCCAACGGCGCGCAAGTGGTGATCGACCAGTTCATCACCAGCGGCGAGCACAAGTGGGGCCGCCTGTGCGGGCTGACCATGCTGTTGCCGCACGGTTATGAAGGGCAGGGTCCGGAGCACTCCTCCGCGCGCCTCGAGCGCTACCTGCAACTGAGTGCCGAGCACAACATCCAGGTCTGCGTGCCGACTACCCCGGCGCAGGTCTACCACATGCTGCGTCGCCAGGTTATCCGTCCGCTGCGCAAGCCGCTGATCGCGCTGACGCCGAAGTCGCTGCTGCGTCACAAGCTGGCCATCTCGACCCTGGAAGATCTGGCCAACGGTTCGTTCCAGACGGTGATCCCGGAAATCGATCAACTCGACGCACAGAAGGTCGAACGTGTGGTCCTCTGCAGCGGCAAGGTCTACTACGACCTGCTCGAGAAGCGTCGCGCAGAAGGCCGCACCGATACCGCGATCGTGCGTATCGAGCAGCTCTATCCGTTCCCCGAGGACGATCTGGCCGAGGTGCTGTCGCAGTACGGCAACCTCAAGCACATCGTCTGGTGTCAGGAAGAGCCGATGAACCAGGGCGCCTGGTACTGCAGCCAGCACCACATGCGTCGGGTCGCCGTTGCGCACAAGCAGGGACTGTTCCTGGAGTATGCCGGTCGTGATGCGTCCGCTGCGCCAGCCTGTGGCTACGCTTCCCTGCACGCCGAGCAGCAGGAAAAGCTTCTGCAGGACGCTTTCAACGTTTAACGCCTTCGTGACGAGGCGGTCGTGGCCGCCTCGCAGAAGAAACCGAATCAATAGGAACCCTGATAATGGCTATCGAGATCAAAGCCCCCTCTTTCCCGGAATCGGTCGCCGACGGCACCGTCGCTACCTGGCACAAGAAGCCGGGCGACGCCGTCAAACGTGACGAGCTGATCGTTGATATCGAAACCGACAAGGTGGTGATGGAAGTCCTCGCCGAAGCTGATGGCGTAGTCGCTGAAATCGTCAAGAACGAAGGCGATACCGTACTTAGCGGCGAACTGCTTGGCCGTCTGACCGAAGGCGGCGCNNGCCCCTGCCGCTGCTGCTGGCGAAGAGCCGATGCTGGCTCCGGCCGCGCGCAAACTGGCCGAAGAAAACGGCATCGACCCGAACAGCGTCAAGGGCACCGGCAAGGGTGGTCGCGTGACCAAGGAAGACGTGGTCGCCGCCATCGAAGCCAAGAAGAGCGCACCGGCTGCGGCCGCCAAGCCGTCGGCTCCGGCCGCCGAGGCGCCGATCTTCGCCGCCGGCGAGCGCGTCGAGAAGCGCGTGCCGATGACCCGCCTGCGCGCCAAGGTTGCCGAGCGTCTGGTTGAGGCTCAATCGACCATGGCCATGCTGACCACCTTCAACGAAGTCGACATGACTGAAGTGATGGCCCTGCGCAGCAAGTACAAAGACCTGTTCGAGAAGACCCACAACGGCGTACGCCTGGGCTTCATGTCGTTCTTCGTCAAGGCTTCGGTTGAAGCGCTGAAGCGATTCCCGGCAGTCAACGCCTCGATCGACGGCACCGACATCGTCTACCACGGCTACCAGGATATCGGCGTTGCCGTATCCAGCGATCGTGGCCTGGTGGTTCCGGTACTGCGCAATGCCGAGCTGATGAACCTGGCAGAAGTCGAGAGCGGCATCGCCACCTTCGGCAAGAAAGCCAAAGAGGGCAAGCTGTCCATCGATGAGATGACTGGCGGCACCTTCACCATCACCAACGGCGGCACTTTCGGTTCGATGATGTCGACCCCGATCGTCAACCCGCCGCAGGCCGCGATTCTCGGCATGCACAACATCATTCAGCGCCCGATGGCCGTCAACGGTCAGGTGGTCATCCGTCCGATGATGTACCTGGCACTGTCGTACGATCACCGCCTGATCGACGGCAAGGAAGCGGTCAGCTTCCTGGTGACCATCAAGAACCTGCTGGAAGACCCGGCTCGTCTGCTGCTGGACATCTAACCCACGGCCGTTGTCCGCCAGCCGAGCCTGAACGGGCTCCGCTGGCGGTTCGCCGCTTGAAGCTCAAAGTTGATGGAGATTGTTATGAGCCAGAAATTCGACGTGGTAGTCATCGGTGCCGGCCCTGGCGGGTACGTGGCTGCCATTCGCGCCGCGCAACTCGGCCTGAAGACCGCCTGTATCGAGAAGTATGTCGGCAAGGAAGGCAAGGTCGCCCTCGGCGGTACCTGCCTGAACGTCGGTTGCATTCCGTCCAAGGCGCTGCTGGACAGCACCTGGAAGTACCACGAAGCCCACGAAGGCTTCAAAGTCCACGGCATCGAGGCCAGCAGCGTCACCATCGACGTGCCGACCATGATCGGCCGCAAGGACCAGATCGTCCGCAACCTCACCGGTGGCGTCGCTGCGCTGTTCAAGGCCAACGGCGTGACCTCCTTCGAAGGCCACGGCAAGCTGCTGGCGAACAAGCAGGTCGAAATTACCGGCCGTGACGGCAGCACCGAGATCCTCGAAGCCACCAACGTGATCATCGCCTCGGGCTCGCGTCCGGTGGAAATCCCGCCGGCACCGATCGATCAGAACGTCATCGTCGACTCCACCGGCGCGCTGGACTTCCAGTCCGTGCCCAAGCGCCTCGGCGTGATCGGCGCCGGCGTCATCGGCCTCGAGCTGGGTTCGGTCTGGGGTCGCCTGGGTTCCGAAGTCACCGTGCTTGAAGCACTGGACAAGTTCCTCCCGGCTGCCGATGACCAGGTGGCCAAGGAAGCGCTGAAGATCCTCACCAAGCAGGGTCTGAAGATCCGCCTGGGCGCCCGCGTGACCGCCACCGAAATCAATGGCAGCGAAGTCACCGTGACCTTCACCGACGCCAACGGCGAGCAGAAGGAAACCTACGACAAGCTGATCGTCGCCGTCGGCCGCCGTCCGGTGACCACCGACCTGCTGGCTTCGGACAGCGGCGTCGACCTCGACGAGCGCGGCTACATCTTCGTTGACGACTTCTGCGCCACCAGTGTTCCGGGCGTCTACGCCGTGGGCGACGTGGTCCGTGGCCTGATGCTCGCGCACAAGGCGATGGAAGAGGGCGTGGTAGTGGCCGAGCGCATTGCCGGTCACAAGGCACAGATGAACTACGATCTTATTCCGGGCGTGATCTACACCCACCCGGAAATCGCATGGGTCGGCAAGAGCGAGCAGTCGCTCAAGGCCGAAGGCGTCGAGATCAACGTTGGTGTCGCTCCGTTCGCTGCCAGCGGCCGTGCCATGGCGGCCAACGACACCGCCGGCTTCGTCAAGATCATCGCCGACGCCAAGACCGATCGCGTGCTGGGCGTTCACGTGATCGGCCCTAGCGCCGCCGAGCTGGTACAGCAGGGCGCCATCGCCATGGAATTCGGCACCAGCGCCGAAGACCTGGGCATGATGGTGTTCTCGCACCCGACCCTGTCCGAGCAGCTGCACGAAGCCGCTCTGGCAGTGAATGGCCATGCCATTCATATCGCCAACCGCAAAAAGCGCTAAGCGATCAGAACCACGATGGGTTGCCCGTATCCTGCCATCCGGCTTGCCGCGGAATGCCCATCGGACTGTTTCCTCATGAGGGCAGTCACAGGTGGCGCGGCAGCACTAACGCAGCGCCGAATGCGCAATACCTAACGAAGACGGTAGATAAGCATGAATCTTCACGAATATCAGGGTAAGCAGCTGTTCGCTGAGTACGGCCTGCCCGTATCCAAAGGCTTCGCCGTGGACACCCCGGAAGAAGCCGCAGAAGCCTGCGACAAAATCGGTGGTACCGAGTGGGTCGTCAAGGCTCAGGTTCACGCTGGCGGCCGCGGCAAAGCGGGCGGCGTGAAACTGGTCAAGAGCAAGGAAGACGCCAAGGCGTTCGCCGCCAACTGGCTGGGCAAGCGTCTGGTGACCTACCAGACCGACGCCAACGGCCAGCCGGTCACCAAGATCCTCGTCGAGTCCTGCACCGACATCGACAAGGAGCTGTACCTCGGCGCCGTCGTCGACCGCTCCAGCCGTCGTATCGTGTTCATGGCTTCCACCGAAGGTGGCGTGGACATCGAGAAGGTCGCTCACGACACTCCCGAGAAGATCCTCAAGGCCACCATTGATCCGCTGGTCGGCGCTCAGCCGTACCAGGGCCGCGACCTGGCCTTCCAGCTGGGCCTCAAAGGCGACCAGATCAAGCAGTTCACCCACATCTTCGTTGGTCTGGCCAAACTGTTCCAGGACTACGACCTGGCGCTGCTGGAAGTGAACCCGCTGGTGATCAAGAAGGACGGCAACCTGCACTGCCTGGATGCCAAGATCAACATCGACAGCAACGCCATGTACCGCCAGCCCAAGCTGCGCGCGATGCATGACCCGTCGCAGGACGATGCCCGTGAAGCCCATGCGCAGAAGTTCGAACTGAACTACGTCGCGCTGGA
>DIEE01000134.1 GCA_002418465.1 Pseudomonas sp. UBA5782
GCCGGTGGTGTTCATCACCGGTTACGCGGAGCTGGGCGGGCTGGATGTGGAGCACACGCTGATCGTGCCGAAACCCTTCCGTGGCGAAGAGCTGGCGGCGAAGCTCGACGCGGCGCTGGTGTCCGCCGAGCTGCGCGCCAGCGGCTGATCGCGTTCTCGCCGATTGCGTCCGAAGATCAGCTGCGCTGGTGGCGCAGGCTGCCGAGGTAACCCGGTATGTCGGCGGCACCGGCCTGGCGCAGCGCGCTGCCCAGCGCATCGGCGGCGGCATCCGCGCGCGGCAGCAGCAGCCACTCCGGCGTACCCGGCGGGCTGATCTGGTCGATGCGTGCGTAGGGCGTGCCGTTGCTCAGCAACAGGTTCATGAACTGCGGCTGCGACCAGGCTTCCTCGGGCAGGGCGAGGACGTGGAAGGCGCCGTCCAGCGCCGCCAGGCCCGCCACGTTCAGCCGNNCGGTACTGCTGGCGCAGCGCCGGAAGGATCACCTGCAGCCCGCGGCGGCGCGCATACACCAGCGCCACGCAGAACGCCGCGGCCTGCTGGCTGCCGCCCCAGTACAGGCGGTTGCCGTGCCAGTCGGCCTGGCGCACTTCGATCTGCTGGCCGGTGAGGTAGCGCGGCAGCGCCAGGCTGATCGCCTTGACGAAATCCTTGTAGCTGATGATGCGCACCGCGCGCCCGGCCGGGGTGGCGGCGAAGTCTTCCAGGTGCAGATGCGCTGCCTGCTCGCCACGCGGCGCGCAGACGCCATCCAGCTCGCGCAGGTCGAAGGCATCCAGCACCTGGCTGTGCAACTCGACGCAGCGCACCAGCAACTGGTGCGCCCGCGCCTTGACCTCCTGCACCGGCCCGGACAGTGCACCGCGCGGCAGGTCGACCAGGCGCTCCAGCGGCGGGCCGTCCTGCCACCAGATGCTGTCCTGCGGCGCGAGCAATGCCTTGAACGGCAGGCGCATGAGCCCGGCACGCTCGACCATCGGCCGCTGGCGAGCGAGCAGACCGAAGCGCTGCGCCAGGAGGGCCAGGCGCGCGGCGAAGGAGAAGGGCGGTTGGGGCAGGGACATTGGCGGCAGTGAACTCCCGTAGTGCCATTAGTTTGGCAATGGACGGGTCTCTGACGCTACAACAATGTTTTGACGTCGGAGAGTCGTTTCGTCCCTGTGCCTGGGCGCTGTGGCACACTTTCCTCAGCCGATTCGCGGAACCACCCATGCAACGCATCCTGCTCGACATCCACATTCCCGCCGACCGCCTGCTGGCGCTGTACCAGGGGCGTGCCAACCGCATCCTGCTCAAGGCCCGCGACGGTCGCAGCGTGAGCCTGCCGGCGCATCACCTGCGCCCGTACTTCGGCCACGACGGCGTGCACGGCGCCTTCGAGTTGCAGGTCAGCCCGGCCGGCGAGCTGCTGGAGCTACGGCGCCTCGCTTGAAAGCGCGCGGCCCGGCTATAATCCGCGGCTCGCTCACGACCCGAAGCCCGCCCAATGTATACCCTGGCTCGCGATCTGCTGTTCAAGCTCTCCCCGGAAACCTCCCATGACCTGTCCCTGGACCTGATCGGTGCCGGCGGGCGGCTGGGCATCAATCGCCTGCTGAACAAGCCGCCGGCGAAACTGCCGGTGTCGGTGATGGGCCTGGAATTTCCCAATCCGGTGGGGCTGGCCGCAGGCCTGGACAAGAACGGCGATGCCATCGACGGCTTCGCCCAGCTGGGCTTCGGTTTCGTCGAGATCGGCACCATCACCCCGCGCCCGCAGCCGGGCAATCCCAAGCCGCGGCTGTTCCGCCTGCCGGAAGCCGAGGCGATCATCAACCGCATGGGCTTCAACAACCGCGGCGTCGATTACCTGCTGCAGCGCGTCGCCGCGGCGAAGTTCGACGGCATCCTCGGTATCAACATCGGCAAGAACTTCGATACGCCGGTCGAGCGCGCGGTGGACGACTACCTGATCTGCCTGGACAAGGTCTACGCGCACGCCAGCTACGTGACCGTCAACGTCAGCTCGCCGAACACGCCGGGACTGCGCAGCCTGCAGTTCGGCGACTCGCTCAAGCAGCTCCTCGAAGCCCTTCGCCAGCGCCAGGAAGACCTGACCCTGAAGCACGGCAAGCGCGTGCCGCTGGCGATCAAGATCGCCCCGGACATGACCGACGAGGAAACCGTGCTGGTCGCCGAGGCGCTGCGCGATGCAGGGATGGACGCGGTGATCGCCACCAACACCACGCTGGGCCGCGAAGGTGTCGAAGGGCTGCAGTACGGTGACGAGGCGGGCGGGTTGTCCGGCGCGCCGGTGCGCGACAAGAGCACGCACACGGTGAAAGTGCTGGCCGGCGAGTTGGGCGGGCGGCTGCCGATCATCGCCGTCGGCGGCGTCACCGAGGGCAGGCATGCGGCGGAGAAGATCGCCGCCGGGGCCAGCCTGGTGCAAGTCTACTCGGGGTTCATCTACAAGGGGCCGGCGCTGATTCGCGCCGCCGTCGACGCCATTGCGGCGCTGCCGGGCGCGGCCCGGCCGTAATTCCCGGCCATGAAAAAGGGCTCCCGAAGGAGCCCTGGGCACTACGCCCGCCGCCCGGATAGGGCGCGCTTCATGAGATGTAATCGATCCTGATCAGCCGACGGCGTGAAGTTGGTTAAGACGATGAATGCCGGCGGTACCGGTAAATCCGTCCCACTGATCGCCACGCCCCTCGCGCCAGCCATTGATCCAGGCTTGCCGGGTGGACGCAACAGTGAAAGGACAAAGGTCGCGGGATTTACCATGAATGCCGTGCTGATAACCACGCAAGAATGCTCGTTCCAACGGATCACGCTTAAGTCTTCTCATAGGGTGTTGCCCTCACTGGTTGACTGTTATATGTCCCGTTGGCCTCGTGGCGAGGCCAGGCAGAATAGGATCTGCCGACGGAGCCGCTGCCGGCGTCGCGGTCTCCTTCCAGTGGCGTTGCGCCGCTGGAATAACTGAGTTCTAACCAATGCCCGGAAGCATTGGAATGATCGTTTTGTAATAAGCACGTAATGCTTTTCTGAGTGAGGCCATAAGAACAGCTCCGCTGTGCGTCGGACGCGCACGAAAGCCGGTGCAGTCAGGCGCTAGACGAAGCGGTGCCGCAAGCGCCGTTGCGAACTACTCGCGCCTGTGAGGACTCACTATTCCGACGAAGGGTCGCGAGCGACCTTTTGCCACTTTCCGACGCGGCATGAAGCGCCCGTCACACACCGCCGCAGGCACCTGGAAACTCATGTCGGACCGTTACGAACTCGTTCTCACCTGCCCCAAGAGCCTCGAAGGGCTGCTACTCGAAGAAGCCACCGGCCAGGGACTGGAAGAGGCGCGCGAACAGACTGCGGCGATTCGCGGCTTCGGCAGCCTGGAGCTGGCCTACAAGCTGTGCCTGTGGTCGCGCCTGGCCAACCGCGTGCTGCTGGTGCTCGACCGTTTCACGATCAAGGACGCCGAGTCGCTCTACGACGGCGTGCACGCCATCGACTGGAGCGAGCACCTGCAGGCCACCGGCAGCCTGGCGGTGGAGTTCAGCGGCCACGGCTCGGGCATCGACAACAGCCACTTCGGCGCGTTGAAGGTCAAGGACGCCATCGTCGATCGCCTGCGCCAGGCCGATGGCACGCGCCCCTCGGTGGACAAGGTCAACCCGCACCTGCGCGTGCACCTGCGCCTGGACCGCGGCGAGGCGATTCTTTCCCTCGACCTCTCCGGGCACAGCCTGCATCAGCGCGGCTACCGGTTGCAGCAGGGCGCCGCGCCGCTGAAGGAAAACCTCGCCGCGGCGATCCTGATCCGCGCCGGCTGGCCGCGCATCGCCGCCGAAGGCGGGGCGCTGGCTGACCCGATGTGCGGTGTCGGCACCTTCCTGGTGGAGGCGGCGATGATCGCCGCCGACATCGCGCCGAACCTGACCCGCGAGCAGTGGGGCTTCAGCGAATGGCTGGGCCACGTACCGGCGCTGTGGAAGAAGCTGCAGGCCGAGGCCGAGGAACGTGCCGCCGCCGGCCTGGCGCGGCCGCCGCTGTGGATTCGCGGCTACGAGGCCGACCCGCGGCTGATCCAGCCGGCGCGCAACAACATCGAACGTGCCGGGCTGGGCGACTGGATCAAGGTCTACCAGGGCGAAGTGGCGACCTTCGAGCCGCGTCCGGACCAGAACCAGAAGGGCCTGGTCGTCAGCAACCCGCCGTATGGCGAGCGCCTGGGCGACGAGGCGAGCCTGCTGTACCTCTACCAGAACCTCGGCGAGCGCCTGCGCCAGGCCTGCATGGGTTGGGAGGCCGCGGTGTTCACCGGCGCGCCGGACCTGGGCAAGCGTATGGGCATTCGCAGCCACAAGCAGTACGCGTTCTGGAACGGCGCCCTGCCGTGCAAGCTGCTGCTGATCAAGGTGCTGCCGGACCAGTTCGTCACCGGCGAGCGGCGCACTCCGGAGCAGCGTCAGGTCGAGCGCGAGGAAGCCCTGGCACGCGCCGAGGAGGCTAGCGAGGCGCCGAAGCTGAACCGCAACGGCAATCCGATCAAACCGGTAGCGCCGGTCGTCGAGCAGGCGCGCCTCAGCGAAGGCGGGCAGATGTTCGCCAATCGCCTGCAGAAGAACCTCAAGCAGCTCGGCAAGTGGGCCAAGCGCGAGGGCATCGACTGCTACCGCGTGTATGACGCGGACATGCCGGAATATGCCCTGGCCGTGGACCTCTATCACGACTGGGTGCACGTGCAGGAATACGCCGCGCCCAAGTCGATCGACCCGGAAAAGGCCCAGGCGCGCCTGTTCGACGCCCTGGCGGCGATTCCGCAGGCGCTGAACATCGACAAGAGCCGGGTGATCATCAAGCGCCGCGAACGGCAGAGCGGCACCAAGCAGTACGAGCGGCAGAGCGCCCAGGGCCAGTTCGTCGAGGTCAGCGAGGGCGGCGTCAAGCTGCTGGTCAACCTCACCGATTACCTAGATACCGGGCTGTTCCTCGACCACCGTCCGCTGCGTCTGCGCATCCAGCGCGAGGCGGCCGGCAAGCGCTTCCTAAACCTGTTCTGCTACACCGCCACGGCCACTGTGCATGCGGCCAAGGGCGGCGCGCGCACCACCACCAGCGTCGATCTGTCGAAGACCTACCTGGACTGGGCGCGGCGCAACCTGTCGCTGAACGGTTTTTCCGACAAGAACCGCCTGGAGCAGGGTGACGTGATGGCCTGGCTGGCCGCCGATACCGCTCAGTACGAGCTGATCTTCATCGACCCGCCGACCTTTTCCAATTCCAAGCGCATGGAGGGCGTGTTCGACGTGCAGCGCGATCACGTGCAGTTGCTGGATCTGGCGATGGCCCGCCTGGCGCCGGGCGGAGTGGTGTATTTTTCCAACAACTTCCGCAAGTTCCAGTTCGACGAAGAACTCGCTCAGCGTTACCGGGTGGAAGAAATCAGCGCCGAGACCATCGCCGCCGATTTCGCCCGCAACCCGCGCATCCACCGGGCCTGGCGTTTGCAGCCGCTGAACGGCTGACGGCGTAGCGGCCGGGCGGCAGACCTCTCCCCTGCAAGAGTGGTGTATGAAGCGACCGAAGGCTTTCAAGAACAACAATCGGGGCTACATCGATCCAGCCACGGCGGGCTGGATGACCATTGGCGCGTCGCTGGTACTGGGCGCGCTTATCACCATCGCGGTGTCCGTCGTCACTGAGCATTTCTACAAGCGCCAGCTGCAGGAACGCTTCGAGCTGGCCGCCGTCGAGCGCGCCAGTCTGGTCCAGGAACGCCTGATCGATCAGACCCAGCGGCTGGATGCGCTGCGGCGCTTCTTCGTTTTCTCCAAGGAAGTCGATCGCAGATCCTTCGAGGGTTTCAGCGAACCGCTGCTCAACGATACCTTCGCGCTCTCCTGGTATCCACGCGTCGAAGGCGAGGCGCGTGGCGCCTTCGAAACGGCGGCGCGGCAGGACGGCCTGGCCGACTTCAGCATCAGCGAGCAGGCCGAGCCGCAGGGCCAGAGCCAGACGCTGCGCCCGGCCGCCGAGCGTGGCGAGTATTTCCCGCTGCTCTACAGCATCTCGCACCAGGCGCCGCGCCGGCCGCTGGGCTTCGACCTGATTTCCTACGCATCGCTGCGGCCGCTGCTCGAGCGTGCAAGGCTGGAAAACCGCACGATCATTTCCGAAGGCGTGGCGCTGTTCAGCAGTCGCCGCGCCAATGACCGCGGGCTGCTGATCTTCGCGCCGGTCTATCGGGCGAGCGGCGTGGCGTCGCACGAGCCGTTGCTGGGCTATGTCGGCGCGCTGGTCAGCCTGGAGAACCTGATGGAGTCGGGGATTTCCGAGAAGAGCCGGCACAATCTGGTGGTCGAGCTGTACGACGTGACGGCCGATTCGCCACAGCCGCTGTACCGCGCCGAAGACCAGGCCGCGCGCAGCGAACTGCGCTACAACCTCGAATTCCCGCTGGAGAATCGCCAGTTCGAGCTGAGCATCCGGCCGACCGCGCTGTTCATGCGCGCCAACCAGTCGCCGCTGGTGATCTGGGTAGTGCTGTTCGGCATCGTCCTCACGCTGCTGATCAGCGCCTTCCTCTACAGCCTGGTCAACCAGCGCCAGCGCGCCTTGGCGCTGGTCACCGAACGCACCACCGACCTGCGCGTGCGCGAGCAGGAACTGGCCGCCAGCGAAAGGCGCTGGAGCTTCGCTCTGGACGGCTCGGGCGACGGCGTCTGGGACTGGAACATGCGTAACGACACCATGTTCTTTTCCCAGGCCTGGAAGAGCGGCCTGGGCTATGCCGATGAGGACATCGGCAACGGCCTCGACGAATGGAGCAAGCGGGTTCATCCGGATGATCTGCAACGCGCCCTGGACACCCTGCAGCGCCACTTCGATGGCGAACTGCCAAGCTACGTCTGCGAGTACCGCATGCAGCGCAAGGATGGTAGCTGGGCGTGGATACTCGACCGCGGCAAGGTGGTCGAGCGCGATGCGCAGGACAAGCCGCTGCGCGCCATCGGCACCCATTCCGACGTCAGCTGGCGCAAGGCGACAGAGCTGGAGCTGGCGCGCGCCCACGGCCAGCTGAGCAGCCTGCTGGATGCGGCGACCCAGGTCGCGATCGTCGCTGCGGACATGCAGGGTCTGGTGATGACCTTCAACGTCGGCGCCCAGCGCATGCTCGGCTACTCGGCGCGCGAGGCCATCGGCCAGTTGAACGCGTTGAAGCTGCATGATCCCGACGAGCTGCAACGGCGCGTCGCCGAGGTCAGCGCCCAGCTCGGCCGGCAGGTCGGCGAGCTGGAAGCGATCGCCATCGAGGCGATCCCGGAGAACCGTCATGACGAGCGCGAATGGACCTTCGTACGGCGTGACGGCAGCAGACTCACCGTCAACCTGTTCATCACCGGCATCCGCGGCGATTCCGGGCAACTGGTCGGCTTCCTCGGCATCGCTACCGATATCACCGAGCGACGTCGCGTGCGTTCGGCGCTGGAGGCGCGCGACCAGTTGTTGGAGAAACTCAGCTCTCGGGTGCCAGGCGTGATCTGTCAGTATCAACTAAACCCCGACGGTACATCCTGCTATCCCTACGTCAGCGCGGGTGTCCGAGATGTCTACGAGGTCGAGCCCGAGGCGATACGCAGGGATTCGTCGCTGGCCCTTGAAAGGGTGCATCCGGACGACCGGATGCAGGTCGAGGAGTCCATCCAGCGCTCGGCCGAACGCCTGTCGTTGTGGACCGAGGACTATCGCGTCTTGCTACCCAGCAAGGGCTTGCGCTGGCTCCATGCCGAAGCGCTGCCCGAGCGGCTGGCCGACGGCGCGGTGCTCTGGCACGGCTACGTATCCGACATCACCGGGCTGAAGCTGGTCGAGCAGGAACTGCGCGAGCTGTCGATCACCGATTCGCTGACCGGTGTGTACAACCGTCGCTACTTCCAGCAGCAGCTGGAAATCCAGATCGTGCGCATGCAGCGCCACGCCGGCGCGTTGTCGGTGGTGATGCTGGATATCGATCGCTTCAAGCAGATCAACGACCAGTTCGGCCACGGCATCGGCGATCTGGTGCTGAAGAAGATCAGCCAGCGCATCGGTCAGCGGGTGCGTCGCAGCGACGTGTTCTGCCGCCTCGGTGGAGAAGAGTTCGCCGTGCTCTGCCCGGATACCGATCTGTTGCAGGCAGAGATCCTCGCCCGCGCGCTGCTCGACGAACTGCGCCGCGAAGCGGTGGACGGCGTCGGCGTGGTCACCGCCAGTTTCGGCGTGGCCCTGTGGCAGTTCGGCGAGGATGCCGACGGACTGCTGCGCCGCGCGGACGCGGGCGTCTACGCGGCGAAGCAGGCGGGCAGGGATCGGGTGGTGGTGAACTACGGCTGAGCGCCGCACGAGCCGCCATCGCTGGCGGCTCGCTGGCGGGCGTCAGCGAACGGCGGCGGTGCTGTTGGCGATCTTCGGCTGGCGGTACAGCTCGACGA
>DIEE01000074.1:0-18951 GCA_002418465.1 Pseudomonas sp. UBA5782
CTGTCGGCGGCTTTGCTGGCGCTGGCCGGGCGCGAGGCGGCGCAGGCCTGCGCGCTGAGCGGCGGCGACGACTACCGGCTGGCCTTCACCCTTCCCGCAGAACATCTTCCCGTCGTGCGGCGCGACTGGCCGGAGCTGACGGTGATCGGCCGCGTCGAGGCCGGCGCCGGCGTGCAGCTGCTCGATGCCGCGGGGCGGTCCGTCGATCTGCCCGCGCGCGGCTACCAACATTTCGGAGCGACCCATGACTGATTCCCGCCAGGCGCCGCAACCGGTCGCGCATTCGGTGTGGTCCGACCCCTGGCATTTCCTCGGCTTCGGCTTCGGCTCCGGCACCCTGCCCAAGGCGCCCGGCACCTGGGGGTCGGCGCTCGCCCTGGCGTTCATCCCGCTGTGGCACATGCTCCCGGCGTGGGCTTATGCGGCGCTGCTGCTGGCCGCCACGCTGTTTGGCATCTGGCTGTGCGGCAAGGTCGCCGACGACCTAGGCGTGCACGATCACGAGGGCATCGTCTGGGATGAGCTGGTCGGTATCTGGATCACCTTCTGGCTGGCCCCGGACGGCTGGCAGTGGCTGCTGCTGGGCTTCGTCGCCTTTCGTCTGTTCGATATCCTCAAGCCCGGCCCGATCGGCTGGCTCGACAGGCATCTGCAAGGTGGCTCGGGCATCATGCTCGACGACGTGCTGGCCGGCGTGTTCGCCTGGGCGGTCGTCCAGGGCGTGGCCTGGTTCGTGATCTAGGACGCACAAACGATGAAATCATGGATGATCGGTGTGGCGCTGCTCTGCGGCGTCGCGCTGGGCAATGCCTGCGCTGAGGAGGCGCCGCTGTCGGATATCCGCCTGGTCAGCGCCGAGTGGCCGGGCTACACCAACGCCGATGGCAGCGGCTTGGGCTGGGAGATCATGCGGATGATCTTCGAGCCGGCCGGGGTGAAGGTGGAGCATCGCAGCGAGGTCTATACACGCAGCGTCGGTCTGGTTCAGCGCGGCGAGGCGGATGCCTGGCTGGGCTCGTACAGCGAAGAGGGCTTCGACCACGTCATTTACCCGCACGGCTCCTATGCCCTCGACCCGGTGGTCGCGCTCGGCCTGAGCAGCAAGCCGGCGGCGACGATCGACGAGCTCGCCCACTACCGGCTGACCTGGATTCGCGGCTACGGTTACCAGCGCTATCTGCCCAACGTGCTCGGCTACGAGGAGATTCGCCGTCGCGACGGCGTGCTGGAAATGCTCGAACGCGGCCGCGCCGACTATTACATCGATGCGCTTCCCGACGTGCAGGGCATACTGAGGGGCAGCGACCGGCCGGAGCGCTATCGCATCACCGATCTGGTCGGCCTGCCGATGTATCCGGGGTTCGCCGATACACCGCGCGGGCGCGCCCTGGCGGCGCTGTACGACCAGCGCCTGCAGACGCTTAAGCAAGACGGCAGCCTGCGTGCGCTGTACCGGCGCTGGAACCAGGCCTATCTGTTCGACCGCTACCCGGAGAGCTCCGATGCGCCGCATTGAGCTGTTTGCCATCGCCCTGGCGTGCGTCAGCGGCCTGCTGCATGCCGCGCCGCAGGTGCAGGTGGTCGGGCTGTTCCCCAACGCCGTGGTGCTCAACATCGACGGTGCGCGCAAGCTGCTGCGCGTCGGCGAGAGCGGGCCGCAGGGCGTGCAGGTGGTCGCCGCCGACAAGAGCGGTGCGTTGCTGCGCATCGATGGCGTCGAACGACGCGTCGAGCTGAGCCGCGAATACGGCCAGGGCAGCGCGCCGGCGAAGCGCACGCAGGTGTCCATCGCGCGGGGCAACTCCGGGCACTACTGGGTGCCGGGATCGATCCAGGGTTTCCCGGTGCAGTTCCTGGTGGATACCGGAGCCACCTCGGTGGCGATGAACGAGGCGCAGGCGAACCGCCTGGGTATCGACTTCCGCGTGCTCGGCCGGCCGCTGATGGTGAGCACCGCCAACGGCACGGTCAAGGCCTGGGGCGTGGTGCTTTCCAGCGTCAAGGTTGGCGAGATCGAAGTGCGCGGGGTGCAAGCTTCGATCCTCGAAGGCTCGGCGCCCGGTGAAGTGCTGCTCGGCATGAGCTTCCTCAGCCGCGTGCGCTGGGGCGAAGAGCAGGGCCTGCTGGTACTCGAGGCCAAGTAGCCGGCGGGCGTGGCAACGGCCCGCGTTTCCCTTCCCGTTACAGGTAGCGGCTCCAGAGCAATTCGGCGCTGGCGGCAGTCGAGCCGCTGCTGCCGTCGCAGTTGCTGGTGCAGTTACCCATGTCGGGAACGCCGCCGGGATCGTAGCCGGCCGGCAGGTTGGTCAGGTCGATGGTCAGGCTGCCGGTCCAGTCGTTGCTAGTGCTGTTGCCCAGGCCGGCGGCGGTGACGTAGCCGTGTACCGTGCTGCTGCCGCCGGTGAGCAGGGTATCTCCGGCGATCACGCTGCCGAAAATTTCCGTGGAGGCACCGAGATTGATCACGCCGCCGCTGTAGACCCCATCGACATAGCCGCCGGCGAGCAGGCCAATGTTGCCGATGGCGCTGTTGGCCAGGGTGCCGTCGGTATTACAGAAGTTGCTCGGATACAGGCCGGTGAAGGTGCTGTTCTGGCAGGTGAGGGCGTAGCCGCTGTAGTTGACCGCGGCGACCTTGTCGCTGCCGGAAGTGGTGATGTTGCCGGTGGCGATCACGCTGTTGCGGAAGAAGCCGCTCTGCAGCGCCAGGTTGCCCTTGAACCAGAGCACGCCCGGTGCGACCACGGTATTGCCGCTCTGGCCCACCAGCGTCCAGGTGCCGTTGGAGTAGGCGATGCATTCGGCGCCGTCCCAGGTGCCCTGGCAGATCTTGCGTACGCTGGCGATGCCGGTGCCAGTGCAACTGCCATTGGTGACGGTGGCGCATTCGGTCTTGCAGTAACCGCTACCGTCGATGTCGCTGCACAGGTAGCCCCACTTGTCGTTGTAGCTGGTTCTGATCTTGCCGATCCGGTAGCTGCCGGCAGTGATGCCGCTGATGTTGGCGACGGTCACCACGATGTGCCCGTCGGCGTAGGTAAAGGCATAGTTGGCCGAGCCCTGCAGCTGATAGGCATCGACTTGTGGCTGGGTCAGGCTGAAGGCCTGCAGTTCGTTCATCAGGCTGATGGAAACCGGTGTCGGGGCTGTGACATTGGCGGTCGGGCAACCGCTGGCGGAGACACCGGCGAGGATCGAGCTGTAGCTGGTCCACCACTGGCTCGGGCAGGTCACGGTGGCCTTGCTTCGGGTGTTGGTCAGCGTCGGCCAGCCACTGATGGTGACGTTGCCCACCGCATTGGCGTTGGCCAGCGAGCCGTTGCTCAGGGTCAGGTAGCTGCCGGCGGTGAAGGTGCCGTGGGAGCCGCCGCTGCTGGCGGTGATATAGCCCAGTGCGTTGGCGGTGCCGGTGCTGCCATTGGTGATGACGATGTTGCCGTTGGCGTTAAGGGTGCCCTGGGTGGCGCCGCTGGCGACGTTGATATTGCCCAGCGCCGAGGCGGTAGTGGCGCTGGCCGAGCCGGTCAGGGCGATGTTGCCGTTGGAGTAGAGCGTGGTCACCGTGATGCCGCTGCCGATGGAGATGTCGCCGGTGGCCTGGATGGTCTTGATCCCGGTGATGGACGCATTGTTCAGGCTGACGTTGCCGTTGACGTTGAAGTTGGCGTTGTCATAGCCGCGGATGCTGATGCCGCCGCTCATGTTCAGGTCGTTGTAGATGTTCAGCACATCGCTCCAGGGCAGGCCGGAGTCGGTGCTGGTGGCGCCGCCCGGCGTCACCTGGTAGACCGCCTGGATCACCGAGGTGGCGCGCGCGGCATCGTCCTGGTTGCGGATGTTGGCGGTGACCCGGCGGGTGGTGCCGCTGGTGACGGTGTTCTGCACGATCACCGCGCCCAGCGCCATGTTGCCGAGGCTGATGTTGACCGTCTGGCCGGCGGCCAGCGCTTCCAGGGTGGCTTCGCTGACCGACATCAGGTACTGGCGAAACACCTCGACGCCGGTCCAGGCCCCGGCCTGGGCGTGGGTCGCGGCGTGTACCGTGACCTGCTTGTCCTGGGCGCTGCGCACGGCGTGGGTGACGCCGAGGGCGGTCACCGTCAGCGCCAGCCCGGCGAGCAGGATGATCAGGATGGTCGCCATGCCGCGTTGGCGGGCGGGCAGGCGGGGCGTGCGCTGCGGGGGAAGGCCCATGGCAAGTTTTCCTAGACGGGTTTGATGTTGGGCAGGCATATGCTGTAGCTGATCGGATCGGCGGCGGCACCGGCGAGCTGCGAACTGCTCGGCGCGCTGAGCCTGACCAGGGCGTGGCTGCTGGTGGTGGTGCTGTCGCCGACACCGAATGGCCAGCAATCGCTGGAGTCGATCTCGAAGGTCACCTGCGCGGCGTTCTGCCCGCGGAATTCGGCGAGATCGCCGACCACCGCCCAGGACTTCCCGGACAGCGAGCCGGAGGCGTCGCAACTGTCCGCCTGCAACAACGAGAGCACGCGCATGCTCTGGCCGGTGGCGCTGTCGTTCACGCTGCGTTCGAGCAACCCGCGGCAGCGGTAGCTGCTGGTATCGACCAGGCGCCAGAGCAGCGCGTGGGTGGAGCTGTCGAGGTTGGTGGTGGCCAGCGTCAGGTCGGCGTTGCCGGCGGACTCGATGCCGAAGCCGGCGCTCTGGATTTCCAGCTGCGCGCTGAGCAGGCCGGCGGCGATCTGGCCGTCGAGGTTGGCGTCGCGGGTCGCCACCACGGCGCTGTGCACCAGGCTGCGGTACAGCGAAAGCATGGCGACGATGCTGAACATCGAGATCACCAGGCCGACCATCATGCTGATCAGCGTCATGCCGCGCTGGCGTCTCATAGCGTCGCTCCCACGCTGACTTCGCCGCCCAGCGCGGAGTTGCTCACGCTCAGGGTCAGCGGGCTGGGGATGCCGGTTACGGCCTGGCCGCCGACCGTGGCGCTGGCGGTGGTGCTGCAGCCGGCGACCGTCACGCTGAGGGTGCCGATCGACGGCAGGCTGATCTGCGGGCTGCCGCTGCACAGGTTGATGCCGGCGCCGTTGCGTTGCAGCAGGTCGCGCAGCTGGGCGATCGCCAGGCTCTGCAGGTTCATGTCCTTCTGGCTGACCGCGACGCGAGAGGTCACATAGACCAAGCCGAGGCCGATGATCGCCATCAGCAGGATGCCGATCAGCGCCTCGAGGAGGATGTCGCCGCGCTGCCGGCACCGCTCAGTTGAAGACCAGATCGGCATTCTCTCCTCCCGAGGCGAGCGTCAGTGCGGTGCTGGACGAGCAGCCGCCGGGCACGGAAACGCTGGCGAAGGCGGCATGGCTGTCGAAGCTCAGGCAGCTCAGCGTCGTGGTGCCAGCCGTGAGCGTGACGCTGACGCTGGCCGGTAGCTGTGCCTGCCACGGCGAATGGGTGGCGCAGGTGGCGGGCGTGTCCTTGTCGTCGGCCTCATGCAGGCTGAGCAGGTTGTCGCTGGACAGGCAGAGGATCGCGGCCGGCTTGCTGTCGACGATGCCGTAGCGATTGCGCAGGGCGGCGGCCTTGGCGCGGCCGATGCCCTGGTTGAGCACGCCTTCGGCGTCGCGCACCTTGGCGCCGTTGCTCCAGGCGGCGGTGAAGGGGCCGCCGATCAGCACCAGGAACGCCAGCAGCGCCACGGTGATCATCAGCTCGATCAGCGTGAAGCCCCGCGCCGCGCGTTTCACTGCCAGCCTCCGTTGTAGGTGCCGCATTGGGCGATGGCGCGGGCGTTCTCGTTGTTCAGGGTGATCACGCAGCCGCTCACCTTGCCGGCGGTGCCGGTGGCGGTCAGCGTATAGCCCGTGGACGAGGACGAGACGCTGTAGCTGAAGTTCGCTTCGGCAGGGTGCCAGGCGCTAAATTCGCCGGTCACCGCCGCGGTGTTGGCCAACGTTAGCGTCGGGTAGGCGAGCTTGCGCTGGTAGGTATTTTCCAGGTTCAAGCTGAGCCCGACGAGATCGGCCTGGGCGGTCTTGATCCGGCTTTTTGTGATGTAGCTGTCGTAGGCCGGCAGCGCGATGGCGGCGAGGATGGCGACGATCGCCACGGTGATCATCAATTCGATCAGGGTGAAGCCCGCGCTCCGGCGGGGGGCATACATATCCATCTAAGGCGTCCTTAGAATTCGCGATGACCGGGTCTCGTTGACCCGCTGCACCAGGGAAATCTCACTCCGTCCATTAGTAGGGAGGCTGTGCGTCGATAGCATGACTTGTGCCAACAAAAGGGCTCTAAATCGGGCCTTTTGGCGCATTCGATGCCCGCTCTGATAGCGAAACGCCTGCATTATGACCCATCGAAGAGCAATACCGTGCTGTGATGCACCTCTCAACCTCGAGAAAATTGTAACGAGCGTGGAACTTCGCGGCGATGTGCAGGTGGTAGCGAAACTGTAAGTAATGGCTTACGAGGCGCCGAGCGTTTCGTCTTGGCCTTATCTAAAAAGCTGATACTGATAGACGGAAATTCACGCTGACTCGGCGCCATTCAGCGCTGGTACAATGCCCGCCCCGCTTATTCCTCTGGAGCCTCACGGTGTCCGTCGTTTTCGTTGCCGCTTCGAAATTGCCCACGCCGTTCGGCGAATTCGTCATGCACGGTTTTCTCGATGAGGAAACCGGCAAGGAGCATGTCGCCCTGACCATGGGCGACGTGGCGGATGGCGCGCCGGTGCTCGGGCGTCTGCATTCGGAGTGCCTCACCGGCGATGCGCTGTTCAGCCTGCGCTGCGATTGCGGCTCGCAACTCGAAGCGGCACTGCGGGCGATTTCCGCCGAGGGCCGCGGCGTGCTGCTCTACCTGCGCCAGGAGGGCCGCGGCATCGGCCTGCTGAACAAGATCCGCGCCTACGAATTGCAGGACGGCGGTGCCGATACCGTGGAGGCCAACGTGCGCCTGGGCTTCGGCGCCGATCAGCGCGACTACGCGATCTGCCTGCCGATGCTCGAACACCTGGGCATCGGCGCGATCAGGCTGATGACCAACAACCCGCGCAAGGTCAAGGCGCTGGAAGGCTTCGGCATCCGCATCACCGAGCGCAAGCCGCTGCAGACCGGGCTCAACCCGCACAACGAGCGCTACCTGGCGACCAAGGCCGGCAAGCTCGGCCACCTGCTCGGCAGCCTGCACCAGGGTGAAGTGGCGAAGCCGTGAACCGCGCCAATGCGCGCCGTCGTCTGGCGCTGGCCTGGTGGCTGCAACTGGCGCTGATGCTGGCGCCGCTGCTGCTGGTCGAGGTGCTGGCGGGCGACACCCCGCCGCGTGAGCCGCTGCTGATGCCGCTGTTCATCGTCGGCCTGCTGTCGATGTTCGTCAGCCTGCCGCTGTTCCACGCCTACAAGCGCGCGCTGATCGCCACCGGGAACGCCCGTGACGGCGGCGACGAGGCGCTGGCCTGGAATCGCCTGGGCCTGCACCGGCGCAACGCGCTGCTCGGTGCCAGCCTGCCTGCCTGGTTCGCCGCGGCGGCGCTGCTCGCCGGGCAGGAGCTGATTCCGCTGCTGTTGCTGACGCTGTCCAGCCTGGTGCTGTTCTACCTCTACCGCATTCCCCGTCAGCTCTGATGCATCGCCTGCTCGTCGCGCTCCTGCTGCTTGCCTGTACCTCGGCGAGCGCGGTGGAGCGGGTGGTCAGCCTGGCGCCCTCGCTGTCGGAAATCATGCTCGATCTGGACGCCGCCGACCTGCTGGTCGGCGTGCTCGATGGCGGCGAACGGCCGGCGGCGCTGGCCGGCGTGCCCTCGGTGGGCCGCTACGGGCAGATCGAGATGGAAACCCTGATCGCCCTGAAACCCGATCTGCTGCTGCTCTGGCCGGGTAGCGTGAGCGCCGCCCAGCGTGCGCAGCTCGAAGGCCTGGGCATCGCGACGTTCGTCGCCGAACCGCATAGCCTGGACCAGCTCGCCGAGCAGTTCGCCCTGATCGGCGCACGCATCGGCCGCGCCGAACAGGGCCGGCGCGTGCAGGCGGGTTTTGCCAGCGGCCTTGCCGAACTGCGCCAGCGCTATGCACGCGCCGAGCCGCTGCGGGTGTTCTATCAGGTGTGGAACCAGCCGCTGTACACCGTCGGCGGGTCGCAGATCATCAGCGACGCCATCGCCGTCTGCGGCGGACGCAACGTCTTCGCCGACCTGCAACTGCCGGCGCCGCAGGTGAGCGTGGAGAGCGTGCTGGCGCGCGATCCGCAGGTGATCCTCGGTGCCAGCGCGGCGCAGCTGGATGGTTGGCGGACATGGACGCAGCTCGCCGCGGTGCGCAGCGGGCAGCTGTGGAGCGTGCCGGACAAGGGCCTGGAACGGCCCAGCCTGCAGATGCTCGAGGCCACCGCGCAATTGTGCCGGCAGCTGGCCCAGGCTCAGTAGTAGCGCGTCCAGAGGGTTTCCGCGGTTCCCGGCTGGGTGGCGCAGTCCCGCGAGCAGGGGTTTGAGCTGGGATCGAAGCTCGACGGCGCGCCGCTGACATCGACGATGGTGCTGCCACCCAGGCTGGTGTTGTTGCTCGCGCCCTGGCCGGCGGTGGTCAGGCTGCCGTGGATCACCGTGCTGCCGGTGGTGCTCAGGGTGTTGCCGGCGAGCACGTTGCCGTAGACGTTGTTGGCCGAGCCGAGGGTGATGTTGCCGCCGGCGAAGCTGCCGTTGAGGTAGCCGCCGGAGATCAGCGCGGTATTCCCCGCCGCGTTGCTGATGAAGGTGCCGGCGCTGACGTTGCAGAAGTTGCTCGGGTGCAGCCCGGTGAACGCCGGATTGCGCAGGATCAGCAGCGGCGCGTTGGCGCACACCGCCGCGTAGCCGGCGTAGTTCACCGCCGTGACCAGTGCCGTCCCCGAGGTGGACAGGTTGCCGGTGGCGATGATGCTGTTGTTGTAGCTGCCGTTGCCGACGTTGACGTTGCCGGCGAACCAGAGCACGCCCGGCGCCAGGCTGATGCCGTTGAGGGCCCAGGTTGTGGTGCCGGCGTTGTAGGCGATGCAGGCGTTGTAGGCCGAATAGCCCTGGCAGATGGTTCGGTAGGGCGTCACCGGCTGGGTGCAGATCGGCTCGCTGGTGGAGCCGCTCACCGCCGTGCACAGGTAGTCGCGATAGGGCCCGGAGTAGTTGCCCAGGTAGTAGTTGCCCGGCGCGATGCCGGCGATGTTCTGCACCGTGACCTTGCGATAGCCGGCCTGGTCGATCTCGAAGATGTAGTTGGCCGAGTTGCGCAGCGCGTAGGCGTCCACCTGCGGCGGCTGCACCGACACCGTGTTCGCCGCGACCACCGAGACGCTGCTGGGGGCGGCGGTGTAGCCGCTCTGCACCAGCACGCCCGGGCAGTTCAGGTACACCGGGCAGGACTTCCTGCCGCCGATGGTGCCGGCCAGCACCAGGCCGCTGCTGCTGCTCAGGTTGCCGCTGGCATCGATCCGCCCGAGGGTGCCATAGCCCGATACCACGTTGCCGCTGGTGGTCGCCTGCGCCGCGCCGCCACCGCTGAGGGTGACGGTGCCCCTGGCGCTGATGGTCGGGGTCGCCAGCGCGCCGGCGTAGGTCACGTAGCTGTTGGCGTTCAGCGCGGTGGCGCTGCCCGAGCTGGTCCAGTTGATGAAACCCAGGGCATTGATCGTGTTGGCATAGGCGGCGCCGCCGGAAACCGTCACGTTGCCCTGGCTGTTGATCGTCCCGGCATTCGCCGCGCCGCCGGACAGCGTGACGTTGCCGTTGGCCAGGATCGAGTTGGCGCGCGTGGCGCCGCCGCTCAGGATGACGCTGCCCAGCGCTTCCACCGTGCCGATCGCCGCCGAGCCGCTGAGGGCGATGTTGCCGTTGGCCTGCACGCAGTTCACCACGATGCCGGAGCTGATGCTGACGTTGCCGGTGGCGCGTATGCAGTCGATGCCGGTCACGCTGCCGGACAGGTTGACGTTGCCGTTGACGTTGAAGCTGGTGTTGTTGAAACCCACCGCGGCGACGTTGCCGCTCATGTTCAGGTCGCCGTTGATGTTCACCGCGCCCTGCACGCCGATCGGCGCGCTCTCGCCTTCGTCCAGCGCGGTGGTGACGACGAACACCGCCTGCACCGTGGAGCGCGCCTCGGCATGGCTGCCGCCGGCCGAGATGCCGGTGATATCGACCACCACGTTGAAATCGCTTTCGTTCTTCACCGGCGCGCCCTCGATGCGCGCGCTGAGGCCGTCGACCCCGCTGATCGGCAGCTCGCCGCGCAGCGAGGCGAGGGTGGCGTCGTCGAGGGTCAACAGGTAGCTGCGCACCATCTCCACGCCGCCCCAGGCGATCTGCTGGGCCTGGGTCGCACTGTGCACCGAGAGCGCCTTTTCCTGGGTGCCGCGCACGCTGTACATCACTCCGATCGCGGTGGCGGTGAGCGCCAGCCCGGTCATCAGGATGATCAACAGGGTCGCGATACCGCGCTGGCGGGTCGCTGGAAGGGGTCGTCTTGCGCTCATCGAATCGGGTCCGTCAGGGCGGCGCGAGGTTGGGCAGGCATACGGTGTAGCTCGACGCCGCATAGGCGGTGTCGGTGTTCAGGGTGCTGCCGCCGGCGCTGATCACCACCTGCACCGCCGGGTTGGCGAAACTCTTTCCATACGGCCAGCAGTTGTTGACCTGGGTCCTGATGCTCACCGCCTGCTCTGCATTCAACGTGCCGGGCGCGATCAGCGCCACGCTGTTCTCGCTCCAGTCGGCACTGGAAAACTGGATCGCCCGGGTGCAGGGCACGCCGCGCAGCAGGATCAGCCCGCCGTCTTCGGCGAGCAGCGCGCTGCACAGGTAGGCGCTGCGGGTCGGGTCGCTGCCCCAGACGATGGCCTCGCCGTCCTGCTCGCCGCCGACGATGTTCTGGATGGTCCCGCTGAGCATGCCGCCGGGCGTCAGGCTGGCACCGGCGAGCAGCATCAGGTCCTGGTTCACCGCTGCCGAGGCGATGCCGAAGCCGGCGCTCTGCAACTCGATCTGTGCGGTCAGCAGGCCCGCGGCGACCTGGCCGTCGAGGTTGGAGTGGACGATCGAATCGGCCGCCTGATGCACCAGATTGCGATACAGCGAGAGCATCGCGAGGATGCTCAACGAGGAGATCACCAGGCCGATCATCATGCTGATCAGGGTGATCCCGACCTGCGTCTGCGGCTTAGTTCTCACCCACCTTCACCACACCACCGAAGTAGTCCGATGCTTCGCTCGGGGTGCTCAGCGTGACCTCGTCCGGCGGGCTATCCAGGGCCACGCCCTTGACGCTGATGGTCGGTGTCGCGCAGGTCACCTCGAGGTTGAAGACCTGGTCGTTGGGCGGCAGGGTGATCACCGCCAGGCTCGAGTCGCTGCACAGCTCGTTGCCGTATTGCTGCAGCAGATTGCGCATCTGTCCCACCGCGAGTCCTTGTGCGTTGCTGTAACGATGGCTGACCTCGACCCGCGAGGTCACCGCAATCATGCCCAGGCCGATGATGCTCATCAGCACCACGCCGATCAGCGATTCGACGAGGATGTCGCCGCGCTGTCTGGCCGAACCGCGGCGGCCATCAGATGAGCGTGACATCCAGCGAATCCTCGCTGCCCACCACCACGTTGAAGGTGCCGCTGCTGGTCGCGACGCAATCGCCGACCGACACCGGCAACCCCCGGTTGTCCAGCGCCAGGCAATGGAAATCCGCCCCGTCGATCTTGATGCTGGCAGCGCTGGGCACCGCGGCGGACCACTGCAGGTCGGCCTCTGCCGCCGGCGTGCAGCTGAAGGTGGCGTCCGGCTGCAGGCGCAGCAGGCTGATGGTGCCGCCGCTCAGGCACAGCGCCACGCTCGGCTGGCCCGCCGCTACCGCGCCCGGATTGCGCAGCGCCAGCGCCTTGGCCCGCGACAGTCCCTGCTGCAACAAGCCGGCGGCATCGCGCTGCTTGGCGCTGTTGCTCCAGGAAATGGTCATCGGCACGGCGGCTAGGAACAGGATCAGCATGACGGCGAGGCTGACCATCACTTCGACCAGCGTGAAGCCCCGCGCGTCCTGCCTCATTGCCATCCGGTGATGCCCCCGCAATTGTTAACGCTACGCACGTTCAGGTTGGTCAGGCTGATGGTGCAGCCGCGCAGGGTGTTGCTGGTGCCGGTGGCGGTCACCGTATAGGTGGTGGCCGTGGCGCTGCTCAGGGTGTAGCTGAAGTCGCTGGCCTGCGCAGGCGTCCAACCGGTGAACAGCGCCTTGGTTTCGTTGGTGTTCGACGTGGTGCTGGTGGGATAGGTGAGCTGGCGCTGGAACAGGTTCTCCATGTTCAGGCTCAGCGACACCAGGTCGGCCTGTGCGGTCCTGACCTTGCTCTTGGTTATGTAGCTGGTATAGCTGGGCACCGCGATCGCGGCAAGGATCGCCACGATGACCAGGGTGATCATCACTTCGATCAGAGTGAAGCCCGCCTGCCTGCGTCCGGCCGGATGCCGCGCCGCGCACGGCGCGACGCAGGGTTGCGGACGGTTGCGGCGCGGGCAGGCGCCGATCCGCTCGGAATGGGTTCGCTGTAGGTTGTTCATAAGCCAATCGACCCCCCTTCCTGGCAAAAGGTTGCCTGGGAATTCGTCTATGAGAAGTAAGCCGTTGTTTTTTGCCGAGGCGGATTCATTCCGGCGGCGGACGGCAGCTTCAGCGAAGCGGCAGGGATGGCTCTGGGACGGGCTTTTTTCGGAGTATGGCGGTTCCGGTGAAGGCACGGGGCCAGCGTTCGGCGGGTTTGTCCGGCGGACTTTTCCGACAGCCGCCGGCCCAGGTCAAATTTTGTCATTTCATGCGGCTGGCAATGTGCGGGCACTGCTGGCAGATTGTCGGTCGCTGTCAGACCGTCACCCGATCAGGACTTCATGAGCGATTCCTCCCGCCGCACCTTCTGCTACGCCAGCCTGCTGATTCTGGGCATCGCCCTGATTCTCGTCCTGCCGCTCAAACTGCTGCCCAGCCTGCTCGCCGGGCTGCTGGTCTTCGAGCTGGTGAACAGCCTGGCGCCGCTGCTGCAGCGCCTGTTCGCCGGCCATCTCGGGCGTCTGCTGACGGTCGGCCTGCTCGGCGTGGTGGTGGTTGGCGTGCTGACCCTGGCGTTCGCCAGTGCCTTCTCCTTCGCCCTGCTGGAAGTGAACAATCCGGGGCAGATGCTCGGCAAGCTGATGGCTGTGGTCGACCGCGTGCGCGAGCAGGTGCCCGAGGGGCTGGTGGCCTATCTGCCGGCCAACGTCGACGACGTGCGCCTGACCCTGCACGACTGGCTGCGCCGCCACGTCGGCGAGCTGCAGCTGCTCGGCAAGGGCGCCGCGCATCTGTTCGTTACCGTGCTGATCGGCATGATCCTCGGCGCCGTGGTCGCCCTGCAGCGCCTGCCCGACCCGCAGACGCTGAAGCCGCTGGCGGGCGAGCTGCTGATCCGGGTGACGCGCTTCACCGCGGCGTTCCGCAACATCGTCTTCGCCCAGTTCAAGATTTCCCTGCTCAACACCGCGTTCACCGGGGTCTTCCTGATGGGCGTGTTGCCGCTGTTCGGCATCCACCTGCCGCTGAGCAAGACGCTGATCCTGCTGACTTTCGTGGTCGGCCTGCTGCCGGTGATCGGCAACCTGATTTCCAACACCGCGATCTTCATCGTCGGCTTCTCGCTGTCGCTGTGGGTCGCCCTCGGCGCGCTGGCGTACCTGATCCTGATCCACAAGGTCGAGTACTTCCTCAACGCGCGCATCGTCGGCGGGCAGATCAACGCCAAGGCCTGGGAACTGCTGCTGGCGATGCTGGTGTTCGAAGCCGCCTTCGGCGTCGCCGGCCTGGTCGCCGCGCCGGTCTACTACGCCTACCTGAAGAGCGAGATGAAGGCCCAGGGCTGGGTCTGATCCGGCGGCGGATGACGAAAACGACAAGGCCCGCGAAAGCGGGCCTTGTCGTTCATGCGGTTGAAGCGATCAGATTTCCGGCGTCCAGGTCAGCGCCATCAGCGCGGTGCGGCCTTCGCTGCGGTAGTTGTACAGCCCGCTCTGGTAGGTGGCCTGGGCGTAGTCCTTGTCCAGCAGGTTATCCAGCTTGAGAGCCAGGTTCACCTCGGGCGTCGCCTGCCAGTCACCACGCAGGCCGAGCAGCCCGTAGCCGCCGAGTTCGATGTCGTTGGCCGCATCGTCATACACGCCGCTGACCGCGCGCCAGGTGGCGCCGACGCCGAAGTCGCCGAAGCGGCGATCCAGCGCCAGGCTCAGGGTGCGCTTGGCGCGGCGCTGCAGCACGTGCCCGCTGTCGCGGTCGCGCGGATCGGTCAGGCCGAGCGCCAGGTTGGCCTGCCAACCGAACAGCTGATCGTCGAGGCTCGCCTCCAAGCCGTTGATTCGCGCGTTCTGCACGTTCTGCGGGATGAAGTTGCCGTCCAGCACGATGGCGTCCTTGAGCTGCGTGCGGTACAGCGAGACGTCGAGATGGCCGCTGGCGCTGTAGTCGTTGCGCCATTGCAGTTCGTAGCTCTTCGAGCGCTCCGGCTTGAGGTCCGGGTTGGCGCTGGGGAAGCAGAAGCCGCCGGAGCAGAAGTCCGGGTAGTACAGGTCGTTGAAGGTCGGCGCGCGGAAGCCTTCGCTGTAGGACAGGGTCAGGGCGTTGGCCTGGTTCAGCGGCACCGTGAGCGCGCCGTTCCAGGTGTTCTCGCTGCCGTACTGCGCGTTCTTGTCGTGGCGCAGCCCAAGTTCGGTGGAGAAGTGGTCGGTCTGCAGGCGGTGCTGGATGAACGCGCCCTGGTTCCAGCGCGTGTCCTCGATGAAGGCGTCGGTGGCGTGCAGGCGCTCCTCGTACCAGTCGGCGCCGACCAGCAACTGGTTGACGTCGTCCAGTTGCAGGGTGTTCACCCAGCTGGCCGAGTCGCGGAAGGTGTTGTAGGTGTAGAAGCTGCCGCCGGCGACGTCGTTTTTGGTGTCGCGTTTGTCTTCGCTGTGACCGACCTCCAGGCGGCTGCTCCAGCTGTCGCTGAGCTGGCCGTCGATGTAGGCGGAACCGCTGCTGAGCATGAAGTCGTTGTAGGGCAGGGTGTCGCCGAAGGTGTCGTCGAACTCGTTCTGGCCACGCTGATCGAGCAGGGTCGCGCCCACTTCCAGGCGCTCGTTGAAACGGTGCGACAGGTTCAGGCTCAGCGAACGGTTGCGGTAGGCGTCGTGGTCGCGGTTGCCGTTCGACTCGTCGGTGGTGGCGTCGATGCCGGCGGTCTCGTTCAGCGCCGCACCCAGCTGGTAATGCGTTTTGCCGTCGCCGCCGGATACGCCGGTGCTGCGCTCGAAGGTGCCGCGCGAACCGGTGGCAAGGCGCACGTAGGGATGGATGCCTTCGGCCTCGCCGCGGCGGGTGAAGATCTGGATCACCCCGCCGATGGCGTCGGAGCCATACAGCGCGGAACGCGAGCCGCGCACCACTTCGATCCGCTCGATCTGGTCGGGGCTGAGGAATTCGATGCTGGCGGTGCCGCTGGAGGCGCTGGCGATGCGCTGGCCGTCGACCAGTACCAGCGTCTGCGCGGTGGAGGTGCCGCGCATGAATATGCCGGTCTGGCTACCCGCGCCGCCGGTGCTGACGACGTTTACCCCCGGCACGTACTGGAGGATTTCCGCCACGCTGCGTGCCTGCAGCCGTTCGATGTCGGCGCGGGTGAAGACGGTGCTGGCGGCGGAGCTCTGGTTGCGTGCTTCGACGCTGCGGTTGGCGGTCACCAGCAGCTCGTCGAGTTTCAGGGCATCGTCCTGCGACGGGGTTTCGGCCAGGGCCGGCAGGGTTGGCAGCAGGGCCAGGGTGAAGGCGAGACGGGAAAGCTTCATCGGAAATCCTCAAGGTCGGCGAGACGTTCGAGGAGGGCAGGCAGGCGCGGAGCCGTGAAGCCCGTGCCTGATGGTGTCGCCCTCCGCAACACCAGTCGTAGTCCGCCGGGGCCGGTCTCCGGGCTGTCGACGCGCCGCCAGCTCACCTTCCCATGCCTGCGCACAGTGGCCGTTGAGCGGCGGGCGATCCGGCTGGATCGCGGTCGATTACCGTTGCGGGGGCAGCGCCGGGATTGCCTCGGGACGAGGCGCACCGGCTTCCCGTTTAACGCCGGCCTTGCGGCCCGCGCACCACGGCGGAACTGAAACGTCGCGCACCTTAGTCGGCGGCATCGAGGAAGACAAGGACGCTGTGTTGGTCAGTGGTTCGGCGCGGACCGGCGGCGTCTGGGAGCGCTGCGCGCTCCTTGGCGAACGAGTTCGCCCCTACGTGCGGGTAAAGGCGCAGCTACAGGGTGGCCAGGCGCTGGCGCACCGCGGCCTCGATGCCGGCCTCGTCGAGGCCGCATTCGGCGAGCATTTCCGCCGGCTTGGCATGCTCGACGTAGCGGTCCGGCAGGCCGAGGTTGAGGATCGGCCTGAGCAGGCCCTCGCGGGCGAGGAACTCGTTCACCGCGCTGCCGGCGCCGCCCATCACGCTGCCTTCCTCGATGCTCACCAGCAGCTCGTGGCTACCGGCGAGTTCGCGCAGCAGGGCTTCGTCCAGCGGTTTGACGAAGCGCATGTCGACCACCGTCGCATCCAGCGTTTCGCCGACGGCCAGCGCCTCGGCCAGCTGCACGCCGAACACCAGCAGGGCGACGCGGCTGCCCTGGCGGCGAACCACGGCCTTGCCGATTTCCAGCGGCTCCAGGCCCGGCTCGATGAGCGCGTTCGGCCCGCTGCCGCGCGGATAGCGCACTGCAGCCGGGCCTTCGAAGCGGTAGCCGGTGCAGAGCAGGCGGCGCAGCTCGTTCTCGTCGCTCGGCGTCATCACCAGCATGCCGGGGACGCAGCGCAGGTAGGCGAGGTCGAAGCTGCCGGCGTGGGTCGGGCCGTCTTCGCCGACCAGACCGGCGCGGTCGATGGCGAACAGCACGTCGAGGTTCTGCACCGCGACGTCGTGGATCAGCTGGTCGTAGCCGCGTTGCAGGAACGTGGAGTAGATCGCGACCACCGGCTTGGCGCCGTCGCAGGCGAGGCCGGCGGCCAGCGTCACCGCGTGCTGCTCGGCGATGGCGACGTCGAAGTAGCGCTGCGGGAAGCGCTCGCTGAAGGCCACCAGGTCGGAACCTTCCTTCATCGCCGGGGTGATGCCGACCAGACGCGGGTCGCTTTCCGCCATGTCGCACAGCCACTGGCCGAACACGCCGGAATACTTCGGCCCGGCGACCTTCTTCGCCACCGGTGCGGCACCGGCCGGCTCCAGCTTGGTGATCGCGTGGTAGCCGATGGGGTCGACCTCGGCCGGGGCGAAGCCCTTGCCCTTCTTCGTCACCACGTGCAGGAACTGCGGGCCCTTGAGGTCGCGCATGTTGCGCAGGGTGGCGATCAGCGTCGGCAGGTCGTGGCCGTCGATGGGGCCGATGTAGTTCCAGCCGAGTTCCTCGAACAGCGTGCCGGGCACCAGCATGCCCTTGGCGTATTCCTCGGTGCGGCGGGCGATTTCCCAGGCGCCGGGCAGGCGCGAGAGGACCTTCTTGCTGCCCTCGCGCATGCTCGTATAGGTGCGGCTGGAGAGGATCTTCGCCAGGTAGTTGGACAGCCCGCCGACATTGCGCGAGATCGACATGTCGTTGTCGTTGAGCACCACCAGCATGTCGGCGCCGACTTCCGGGGCGTGGTTCAGCGCTTCGAAGGCCATCCCGGCGGTGAGCGCGCCGTCGCCGATCACGGCGATCGATTTGCGCCCGCTGCCCTGCATCCGCGCGGCGATGGCCATGCCCAGAGCGGCGCTGATCGAGGTGCTGGAGTGGCCGACGCCGAAGGTGTCGTACTCGCTCTCGCTGCGCCGCGGGAAGGCGGCGATGCCCTCCTTCATGCGCAGGCTGGCCATCCGCTCGCGGCGCCCGGTGAGGATCTTGTGCGGGTAGGCCTGGTGGCCGACGTCCCACACCAAGCGGTCGTCCGGGGTGTCGAAGACGTAGTGCAGGGCGATGGTCAGTTCGATCACGCCGAGGCCGGCGCCGAAATGGCCGCCGGTCAGCCCGACGCTGTAGAGCAGGTCCTGACGAAGTTCGTCGGCGAGGGTTTCCAGTTCGGCTTCACCCAGGCGACGCAGTTCTTCCGGCGTCGCGGCGCGGTCGAGCAGGGGAGTGGACGGGCGCTCGCGGGGAAATTCGTGGAACGTCTTGGGCATCAGGCTGATCGTTATTGGAAAAGGCGAAGGGCGCAGTTTACCCGAAAGCGATCGCGGCTGGCTCGCGCCGCCACGGTCCGGATCGGTGTCGCTGCGGTGGGTCGGAATGCGCCGCTGCGCTATGCTGCGCGGCGCATCGGGACGTCAATTGATGATGAAGCTGAGCAGCCAGAGCGCCAGCAGCAGGAGAATGATGCCGCTGATGATCGAACGTCGGAAGAAGGCGCGGAACGCCCCGACCAGCAGGACCAGGCCGAGGATCAGGGCGGCGATGTTGAGAATCGAGCGATCCATGCCCAGCGCCGCGGCCAGGCCATCGACGAAATTGTGCCCGGCGACGGCGAACAGACTGAACAGCCAGTCCAGCCCGTCGACGATGAAACGGATCACCGAGCCCAGCATCTGGCCGAGCGTCTCGAAGAAATCTACGTGCATATGAGGTTCCCTGTGAGGTCCATCAGGCGCCGCGCCGTGCGCGAAGCGCTCCTTCGAGGCTTGGGCTGTCGCGCAGGCTCGCGAGTTCCCTTGCCGTGGCGATAGTCGGTGCCTGAGTGGCGCGTGCCGCGCTGGCTCAAGCGCAGCGGCGCGCTGGCGTTGCTGCTGGTGGCCGGCGTGTGGCTGGCCGATCGGCTGTTCCCGCTGCCGTTGCCGGGCGACGACCTGGCGCGGGTGGTGCTGGCCGAGGACGGCACGCCGCTCTGGCGCTTCGCCGATGCGGACGGCGTGTGGCGCTATCCGGTGCGCCTGGACGAGGTTTCGCCGTATTACCTCGATGCGCTGCTGACCTACGAGGACCGC
>DIEE01000074.1:19146-19341 GCA_002418465.1 Pseudomonas sp. UBA5782
GGTGGCGCGCCTGCTCGATCCGCATCCGCGCACCTTCGCCGGCAAGCTGCGTCAGGTCTGGCGCACCGCGCAGCTGGAATGGCACCTGTCGAAGGATGAAATCCTCACCCTCTACCTCGATCGCGCACCCTTCGGTGGGACCCTGCAGGGCGTCGCCGCGGCGAGCTGGAGTTACCTCGGCAAGCCGCCGGCGCA
>DIEE01000155.1 GCA_002418465.1 Pseudomonas sp. UBA5782
GGCCAACCTGCGCAGCCGCAGCGAGCAGTGGCAGCGCCGCGGCGCTCCCGTCGAACTGCTCACCGGGCAGGCCTGCGTGCGCGCCACCGGCACCCGGCGGATCGCTGGCGCGCTGCTCGATCGTCGCGCCGGCACGCTGAATCCGATGGCTTACACGGTCGGCCTGGCGAATACGGTCGAGCGGCTCGGCGGCGTGATCTTCGAGCGTTCGGCGGTGACCCGGTTGGAGCGCCAGGGCGCGCAGTGGGCGGTGCACACGAGCGCCGGCGCGGTGCTCGCCGAGCAGGTGGTGATCGCCTCCAGCGCCTACACCGAAGGCGAGTGGAGCGAGGTACGGCGCAATTTCTTTCCCGGCTACTACTATCAGGTCGCCTCGACGCCGCTGCAGGGCGAGGAAGCCGCGCGCATCCTGCCCGGCGGCCAGGGCTCCTGGGATACCCGCCAGGTGCTCAGCAGCATCCGTCGCGACGCCGATGGCCGCCTGTTGCTCGGCAGCCTCGGCAACGGCGCGCGCAAGCCGGCGTGGTTCCTGCGCGCCTGGGCGCAGCGCATCCAGCGGCATTATTTCCCCTACCTGCCGAAGGTCGACTGGGAATACACCTGGACCGGCTGCATCGACTTCACTCCGGATCACCTGATGCGCCTGTTCGAGCCGGCGCCCGGGTTGCTGGCGGTGGCCGGCTACAACGGGCGCGGCGTGACCACCGGCACGGTGGTGGGCAAGGCGTTCGCCGACTACCTGTGCAGTGGCGACGGCGCGGCGCTGCCGATGCCGTTCCGCGCAATGAGCGCGGTCAGCGCCGCGCGGCTGCGCAGCGGCATGTACGAACTGGGCTTTTCGCTGTACCACGCCGGGCAGTGCCTGCGGGTGGTGATCTGAACTTTACAGAGGCTGATCAGCGATGGTGCGGGTGGGTATTTTCGGTGCACCAGCGGTGGGCGATTTACCCCCGATAAACGGCCGTTACCGAAAGTAAAAATGGGGCCTCGGGCAGGCTGTCGCATATCTGCCCGAAAAAGGCGCATTGAAATAGGGTGGTTCAGATTTTTTTTTCGAATCCTCTGATTTTTTGACAAGACCCTCTGTTTCTTCCCTTTCCGCCGGAGTTTGCTTCGGATGGCACAAGGCTTGCTCTTGCAAGCTGCCAATCCAAACCCCTCAGGGAGCAACTCCATGCCTCACAAGTCTTTCAATAAAGGTGTTCTGGCTTTCGCGGTAGCAAGCGCGATGAGCCTCTCCTCTTTTGCATACGCGGACGTAGTCATTGGTGTAGCCGGTCCTATGACCGGGGGTAACGCCGCGTTCGGCGAGCAGCTGTGGCGTGGTGCTGAACAAGCCGCTGCGGACATCAACGCTGCCGGCGGCATCAACGGCGAGCAGATCAAGCTGGTCAAGGCGGACGACGCCTGCGAGCCGAAGCAGGCCGTGTCGGTCGCCAACCGTCTGGTCGACTCCGACAAGGCCGTCGCCGTGGTTGGTCACTTCTGCTCCTCGTCGACCATGCCGGCCTCCGAGGTCTATGACGAAGCAGGCATCATTTCGATTACCCCCGCTTCGACCAACCCGCAGGTCACCGAGCGCGGTCTGACCGGCGAATTCCGCATGTGCGGTCGTGACGACCAGCAGGGCGTGGTTGCCGGCGACTACATCGTCGATACCCTGAAAGCCAAGAAAGTCGCGGTCATCCACGACAAGGACACCTACGGCCAGGGCCTGGCCGACGCCACCAAGATGGAGCTGAACAAGCGCGGCGTTAAGGAAGTCCTCTACGAAGGTCTGACCCGTGGCGAGAAAGACTTCAACGCCCTGGTCACCAAGATCCGTTCCACCGGCGCCGAAGTGGTCTACTTCGGTGGTCTGCACGCCGAAGCCGGTCCGCTGGTTCGTCAGATGCGCGAGCAGGGCGTCACCGCCAAGTTCGTATCCGGCGACGGCATCGTCACCGACGAATTCGTTGGCACCGCTGGCGGCGCGCAATACGCCAAGGGCGTGCTGATGACCTTCGGCGCCGACCCGCGCCAGATCCCGGACGGCAAGGCCGTGATCGAGAAATTCCGCGCCAATGGCTATGAGCCGGAAGGCTACACCCTGTACTCCTACGCCTCGATCCAGACCATCGCTGCCGCCTTCGCCGGCGCCAAGAGCACCGAAGGTGCCAAGGCTTCCGCGTGGCTGAAAGCCAACCCGGTCAGCACCGTCATGGGCAAGAAGGAATTCGATGCGAAGGGCGACCTGAAAGTCTCCGACTACGTGATGTACGAGTGGGACGACGCTGGCAAGTACAAGCAACTCTGATGTCAATCGAAGCCCCCGTGCGGTGATCCCGTGCGGGGCGCTTCGGGTATTTGCGTCGAGCCTCGGAAGGGCGGCGCGGCTTCGGTCGCCCGGCCCTTCTTTTCAAGGGGAGTCGCCGCCCTGCCTTATCCAGGCAACCGGTCGCACGGCCCAGGCCCTTCGCAAAACTCCTATTTCCGTCATGACTTGAGAGTTGATTTATGGACGGTATTTTCCTGCAGCAAATGATCAACGGCCTGACCCTCGGCTCGGTCTATGGCCTGATCGCCATCGGCTACACCATGGTTTACGGCATCATCGGCATGATCAACTTCGCCCACGGCGAGGTGTACATGGTCTCCGCCTACCTCGCTGCCATCGCCATCGCGGTACTCGGCTTCTTCGGCGTGCACTCCTTCCCGTTGGTGATCCTCGGGACACTCATATTCACCATCGTGGTGACCGGCGTTTACGGTTTCGCCATCGAGCGCATCGCCTACAAGCCGCTGCGCAACTCGACCCGCCTGGCCCCGCTGATCTCGGCGATCGGCATGTCGCTGATCCTGCAGAACTACGTGCAGCTCAGCCAGGGCGCGCGTCAGCAAGGCATCCCGACCATGCTCGAAGGCAGCTTGCGGCTGCACGTGGGCGAAGGTTTCGTGATGATCACCTACACCAAGCTGTTCATCATCGCCGCGGCCATCGCCGGCATGCTGGCGCTGACCTTCATCATCCAGCGCACGCGCCTCGGGCGCATGTGCCGGGCGACCCAGCAGGACCGCAAGATGGCGCAGATCCTCGGCATCAACACCGACCGGGTGATCTCCTACGTGTTCGTCATCGGCGCGTCCATGGGGGCCCTGGCCGGCGTGCTGATCACCCTGAACTACGGCACGTTCGACTTCTATGCGGGCTTCATCATCGGCATCAAGGCGTTCACCGCCGCGGTACTCGGCGGCATCGGCTCGCTGCCCGGCGCGATGCTCGGCGGCTTGATCCTCGGCGTGGCCGAGGCGCAGTTCTCCGGCATGGTCAACACCGACTACAAGGACGTGTTCAGCTTCTCGCTGCTGGTACTGATCCTGATCTTCCGACCGCAAGGGCTCCTGGGTCGTCCCCAGGTGACTAAGGTGTGATGCCCGTGAGCACTTCTTCCATCGATATCAAGAAAAGCCTGATCGATACCGTCATGGCCGGGCTGATCGCCCTCATCGTGTTCGGTCCGATCGTCGGCGTGGTCCTCCAGGGCTACGATTTCAACCTGCAGTTCGATCGCGTCGGCTGGATGGTGCTGGTGGTCATGGTCGGCCGCTTCGCCCTCAGCCTGTTCCTGCAGACGGCGCGCGGCGCCGTGGTGCTGCAGAGCTTCGAGAGCCCGGCCGGTGGCGTCGGCGTATTGCCGCACGACTACAAGTCGAACCTGCGCTGGATCATCCCGGTGCTGGTGCTGCTGGCACTGGCTTTCCCGTTCTTCGCCAACAAGTACCTGCTCACCGTGGTCATCCTCGGTCTGATCTACGTGCTGCTCGGCCTCGGCCTGAACATCGTGGTCGGCCTGGCCGGCCTGCTCGACCTCGGTTTCGTCGGCTTCTATGCCATCGGTGCCTACGGCCTGGCGATGGGCTACGAATACCTTGGCCTGGGCTTCTGGAGCATGCTGCCGCTGTCAGCGGTGCTGGCCGCGTTCGCCGGCATGCTGCTCGGCTTCCCGGTGTTGCGCATGCATGGCGACTACCTGGCGATCGTCACGCTCGGCTTCGGCGAGATCATCCGTCTGATCCTCAACAACTGGCTGGCGGTGACCGGCGGTCCGAACGGCATGAGCGCCCCGGCACCGACCTTCTTCGGTCTCGAGTTCGCCCGTCGGGCGAAGGATGGCGGCACGCCGTTCCACGAGTTCTTCGGCATCGCCTACGACTCGAACCTGAAGTTCCTGTTCACCTACATCGTGCTGCTCCTGGTCGTGCTGCTGGTGCTCTACATCAAGCACCGGCTGACCCGCATGCCGGTCGGGCGTGCCTGGGAAGCGCTGCGCGAAGACGAGATCGCCTGCCGCGCGATGGGCCTCAACCACGTGCTGGTGAAACTCTCCGCGTTCATGCTCGGCGCTTCCACCGCCGGTATCGCCGGGGTGTTCTTCGCCACCTACCAGGGCTTCGTCAACCCGGCCTCGTTCACCTTCTTCGAGTCGGCGCTGATCCTCGCCATCGTCGTTCTCGGCGGCATGGGTTCGACCATCGGCGTGGTGATCGCGGCCTTCGTACTGACCGTCGCCCCCGAGTTGCTGCGCAGCTTCGCGGACTACCGCGTGCTGCTGTTCGGCATCCTCATGGTGGTGATGATGATCTGGAAACCACGCGGCCTGATTCGTATCAACCGCATCGGCATAGCCCCACGCAAAGGAGTGGCGCCATGAGCGACGTCATTCTCTCCGTCGACTCGCTGATGATGCACTTCGGTGGCATCAAGGCGCTGAACGACGTGAATTTCTCCGTCAAACGGCATTCGATTTCCGCCCTGATCGGCCCCAACGGCGCCGGCAAGACCACCGTGTTCAACTGCCTGACCGGCTTCTACTCGGCCACCGGCGGGAAGATCCTGCTCAACGCCCAGGGCAAGCAGACCGACGTGATCAAGGTGCTCGGCGAGCCGTTCGCGGCGGACGACTTCGTCAAGCCGGCGCAGTTCGGTTCGCGGGTCTGGTACAAGATGTTCGGCGGCACCCACCTGGTGAACCGCGCCGGCCTGGCTCGCACCTTCCAGAACATTCGCCTGTTCAAGGAAATGACCGTGCTGGAGAACCTGCTGGTGGCGCAGCACATGCTCGCCAACCGCAACATGTTCGCCGGCATCTTCAACACGCCGGGCTACCGCAAGGCCGAGAGCACGCTGCTCGACACCGCGTTCTACTGGCTGGAAGTGGTGGACCTGGTGGAGCACGCCAACCGCCTCGCCGGTGAGCTGTCCTACGGCCAGCAGCGCCGCCTGGAAATCGCCCGGGCGATGTGCACCGCGCCGGAACTGATCTGCCTGGACGAGCCGGCTGCCGGCCTCAACCCGGCGGAAACCGAAGCGCTGGCCGGGATGATCCGCCTGCTGCGCGACGAGCACGGCATCACCGTGCTGCTGATCGAGCACGACATGGGCATGGTCATGAGCATTTCCGACCACATCGTGGTGCTCGACCACGGCCTGGTCATCGCCCAGGGCGGGCCTGAAGACATCAAGAACGATCCGAAGGTGATTGCCGCCTACCTCGGCGCGGAAGAGGAGGAAGTGGCATGAGTTCGCCGATGCTGGAGTTCAAGGACGTCAACGTCTTCTACGGGCAGATCCATGCCCTCAAGGGCGTGAGCATGCACATCAACGAAGGCGAGACGGTCAGCCTGATCGGCGCCAACGGAGCCGGCAAGTCGACCCTGCTGATGTCGATCTTCGGCAACCCGCGGGCGAAGAGCGGGCAGATCCTCTACCAGGGCACCGACATCAGCAAGAAGTCGGCGCACTACGTGGCTTCCAACGGCATCGCGCAGTCGCCGGAAGGTCGCCGCGTGTTCCCCGACATGAGCGTGGAAGAGAACCTGCTGATGGGCACCATCCCGATCGGCGCCAAGTTCGCCGACGAGGACATGCAGCGCATGTTCGAGCTGTTCCCGCGCCTCAAGGAGCGCCGCAACCAGCGCGCCATGACCATGTCCGGCGGCGAGCAGCAGATGCTCGCCATCGCCCGTGCGCTGATGAGCCGGCCCAAGCTGCTGCTGCTCGACGAACCGTCGCTGGGCCTGGCGCCCATCGTGGTCAAGCAGATCTTCTCGACCCTGCGCGAGCTGGCGCAAACCGGCATGACCATCTTCCTGGTCGAGCAGAACGCCAACCACGCGCTGCGCCTGAGCGATCGCGCCTACGTGATGGTCACCGGGCAGATCCGCATGACCGGCAGCGGTCAGGAACTGCTGACCAACCCGGAAGTACGCGAAGCCTACCTCGGCGGTCACTGAGCAACACCTTTGCGCCCGTGTGGTTGGCAAGCCTGGCTTGCCAACCACACGGGCTTTTTATTGGGCGCAGGTTTGCCAACTGAGTGTGGAGAACGCCCTTAAGCGTCAGAAAGAGGGTGCGCATGGCGCACCCTGCGGCGTGTGCGTGCGCTCACAAATGCCTCTGGAGTTGTTCAGGGAAACTGTGGGGCGATCTGTGAATAACTTGGTGGCAGAGTGCCGCAGGCGGCTCCCGGCGGGGCCTGCAGGGGATTGCTCGAAAATTGACCGGTCGGAGGAATTTCAAGGAAAAACAGCCAGTTATTGAAATCAACAGGGGCTGGCGAAGCGCCGGGCAGTTGTCCCCAGACGCTGTGGATAGTCTTGTGCATAAGGCGGGGAAGGAAGCCGCGGAGGGCCTGCGGACGCGGCTTTCAGGGAACTGTTCGTTTTTTGTGCTGTCCCGCGCCGACAGGATCGCCGGGGGTCTTGCGCTCAACTGGCGGCTTTCACCGGGCCGCCGTCGCGCACGGTCATCGACTCGGCCAGCAGCGCCGCCGCTTCGCGCAGGCGTGGCACGCAATCGAGCAGGTCGTTGAGGCTCTTGCGCGCGGTGGGGGCATGGCAGGCCAGCGCGGCGACGCAGTAGCCGGCGGCATCGGTGATCGGCACCGCGACGGCGGTCATGCCGCGCACGAACTCCTCGCTGTCGATGCCCACGCCGCGCGCCTTGATCCGCTCCAGTTCCGTTTCCAGCAGCGCCACGTCGGTGATGGTGCGGTCGGTCTGCCGGGTCAGCGGCAGGTGCGCGAGCATGCGCTGGCGCTGGCTGGCGCCCATGCTCGCCAGGTACAGCTTGCCACTGGCGGTGCAGTGCAGCGGCACGTGGGTGCCGGGCTCGACGTGCAGGCGCAGCGGCTCGCGGGTTTCCACTCGGTCGATGTAGAGCACCTGGTTGCCGTCCAGTGCGGTCAGGTTGCAGGTCTCGCCCAGTTCGGCGACCAGTTCCTCGAGAATCAGCCGATGGCGCTGCAGCACCGCCTGGTTGCGCAGCGCGTGCAGGCCCAGCTGGCGCGCATGCGGGCCGGGCAGGTAGGTCTTCTCGTCGAGTTCGCGGATCAGGTAACCGTGGCGCTCCAGCGCGGCGAGCATGCGCAGCAGCGTCGCTTTCGGCGCCTGCAGGCGGTCGCTGAGCTGCGCCAGGCTCACCGGCTCGCTGGCGCAGACCACCGCCTCCAGGGCGAGCAACGCGCGCAGGCTGCGGTCACCGTTGCCAAGGGCCTCGCTCTCGATGACGTCTGCAGTATTTTTTGAAGCTTTTCGTTCCATTTTTTGATTACCTATTCTGATCCGAGAATTCTCTTTTTCTCTTCTTCCCTGATTTATAAAGGCTTTTTTTGCTATTTGGAAATACTGCCGGACGTGGCCTCATGGGTGGAAGATTTCTGGTTCCATGAAAGTGGTCCGTAATGTTTTAATTTTCAAGCGTTGTTCGGATTTACGAAATATAAAAACAAGAGGATTCCCGAATGTCACGCGCCTACGACTATGTCGTTGTCGGCGCCGGTTCCGCCGGTTGTGTACTGGCTAACCGGTTGAGCGAGAACGGTCGATACAGCGTCTGCCTCCTGGAGGCCGGGCCTCCGGACCGCTACCTGTGGATCCACATCCCGATCGGCTACGCCAAGACGATGTTCCACCCGGTGTACAACTGGGGCTTCTATACCGACCCCGACCCGGGCATGCACGACCGCAAGATCTACTGGCCGCGCGGTCGCGGTCACGGCGGCTGCAGCTCGGTAAACGGGCTGATCTACATCCGCGGGCAGAAGGCCGACTACGACGCTTGGGCCGCCGCCGGCAACAAGGGTTGGGGCTGGGACCAGGTGCTGCCGTACTTCCGCCGCGCCGAGCACAACGACCTCGGCGCCGGCCCCACCCGCGGCACCGAAGGGCCGCTCTGGGCCTCCAGCATCAAGGCCCGCCATCCGCTCACCGAAGCCTTCATCGGCGCCGCCAACACGCTTGGCGTCCCAAGGGTCGACGACTTCAACAGCGGCGACCAGGAAGGCGTCGGCTACTACCAGCTGACCACCCGCAACGGCCTGCGCTGCAGCACCGCGGTGGCCTATCTGCGCCCGGCGCTGGGCCGGCCGAACCTGACCGTGGAATCCAACGCGCACGCCGAGAAGGTGCTCTTCGAAGGCACCCGCGCGGTGGGCGTGCAGTACCGCCAGGACGGCCGCTCGCAGAGCGTGCGCGCCAAGCGCGAGGTGATCCTCAGTGCCGGTGCGCTGCAGTCGCCGCAACTGCTGCAGCTGTCCGGTATCGGCCCGCGCGAGCTGCTGCGCCAGTTCGACATCCCGCTGGTGCACGCGCTGCCCGGCGTCGGCGAGAACCTGCAGGACCATCTGCAGATCCGCCTGATGTACGAATGCACCCAGCCGATCACCACCAACGACGACCTCAACTCGATGCTGCGCAAGATGCGCATGGGCCTGCAGTGGCTGCTGACCCGCAGCGGGCCGCTGGCGATCGGCATCAACCAGGGCGGGCTGTTCACCAACGTGCTTTCACCCGACGGGCTGCCGGACATCCAGTACCACTTCGGCACCCTCAGCGCCGACTCCGCCGGCGGCAGCGTGCATCCGTTCTCCGGCTTCACCATGTCGGTCTGCCAGTTGCGCCCGGAAAGCCGCGGGTACGTGCGGATCAAGTCCGCCGATCCCCTGGAGGCGCCGTCGATGCAGCCCAACTACCTGTCCGCCGAGCTGGACCAGCAGACCGCCATCGCCGGGGTCCGCTTCACCCGCAAGCTGGCCGAGACCGAACCGCTGAAGGGCCTGATCCGCCGCGAGTATCGGCCCGGTCCGGCGTGCGAGAGCGACGCCGAGATTCTCGAATTCTGCCGTGAATACGGCGCCTCGATCTTCCATCCGTCCGGCACCTGCAAGATGGGCAGCGACCCCCTTGCGGTGGTGGACGAGCGCCTGCGTGTTCACGGTGTGCAGGGGTTACGGGTGGTTGACTGTTCGATCATGCCGACCCTCGTTTCCGGCAACACCAACGTGCCGGTGGTAATGATCGCGGAAAAGGCCTCGGAGATGATCATCGAAGAGGCGAACCAGCCCTCGCTCAGCCAGCGAGCCCCACTGACTTCGACGCGTGCAGAACTAGAAGCCCAGGCATCCTGACCGAACTCCACGTGACGGACCTGCCAACGGCGCCCCTCGGGGCGTCAGCGGAGCCTGTCGCTTAGCAAAACAAAAATAGGAGCACTGCCATGTCATCGCAAAATTCGTTACGCAAGGTCGTAACCGCCAGTGTCATCGGCGCGACCATCGAGTGGTACGACTTCTTCCTCTACGGCGTGGTCGCCGGGATCGTCTTCAACAAGCTGTATTTCCCCTCGGACGATCCGCTGGTATCGACCATGCTCGCCTACGGCACCTTTGCCGTCGGCTTCATCACCCGACCGCTGGGCGGGGTGATCTTCGGCCACTTCGGCGACAAGATCGGCCGCAAGAGCATGCTGGTGATGACCATGATGATCATGGGCGTCGCCACCTTCCTCATCGGCCTGGTGCCGACCTACGACACCATCGGCGTCTGGGCGCCGGTCCTGCTGCTGTTGCTGCGCGTGTTCCAGGGCATCGGCCTGGGCGGCGAATGGGGCGGCGCGGTGCTGATGGCCTTCGAGTACGCGCCGGAGAAGAAGCGCGGCTTCTACGCCAGCCTGCCGCAGGTCGGCCTGGCCATCGGCCTGTGCCTGGCCTCGGGCGTGGTCGGGGTGCTTTCCTTCGCACTGAGCGACCAGCAGTTCCTCGACTGGGGCTGGCGTGCGGCCTTCCTGCTCAGCGCGGTGCTGGTGTTCCTCGGCACCTGGATTCGCCTGAACGTTATGGAGACGCCGGAGTTCGCCAAGGTCAAGCAGGAGAACGCCGAGGCGAGCATCCCCTTCCTCGACATGATCAAGCGTTATCCGAAGAACGTCCTGGCCGGCATGGGCGCGCGCTACATCGACGGCGTGTTCTTCAACGTGTTCGGCGTGTTCTCCCTCAGCTACCTGACGCAGACGCTCAACCTGCCGCGCGCCCAGGCGCTGATCGGGGTGATGGTGGCGGCGGTGGTGATGTGCTTCACCATCCCGCTGTTCGGCGCGCTGTCCGACCGTATCGGGCGAACCCGGGTGTACCTGTGGGGCTCGCTGATCACCGGCATCTCGGCCTTCCCGGCGTTCTGGATGATGACCACCAGCGGCGGCGACATGTTCACCATCTGGCTGGCCATCGTGATTCCGTTCGGCATCTTCTACGCCTCGGTGTACGGGCCGGAAGCGGCGATGTTCTGCGAGCTGTTCGACGCCAAGGTGCGCTACACCGGCATCTCCTTCGTCTATCAATTCTCCGGCATCTTTGCCAGCGGCCTGACCCCGATGATCGCCACCGCGCTGATGCGCAGCAGCGGCGGGCAACCCTGGACTACCTGCTGGTACGTGCTCGGGGTCGGCGTGATCAGCGCCTACTCGGCCTGGTGGATCGGCCGGTACTCGAAGAAGCAGGGCAAGGAAAAGCAGGCGGCGGTGGCTAACGTGAACCCGGCGCGCGCCATGCCGTAAACCCCGCAAGCACCCCGGCCAGCGTCTTCGCGAGGAGACGCTGGCTTTGCTTTGTGCGCGGCGAATGTGAAAGGAAGAAGCCGCCGGGCAGGGCGCCCGGCGGCAGAGGAGAGACGGCTATTTCAGAAGAACAATCCACCCAGCGTCGACGAGGCGTCGCACAGCGACCGCCGCGGCATGCGCCCGGCCGGGTAGC
>DIEE01000206.1 GCA_002418465.1 Pseudomonas sp. UBA5782
CCAGCGCCTGCGCGGCGCCGGCGCAGCCGACGTAGCCGCACTGGCCGCACTGGCTGCCGGGAAGCATCTTCAGCAGCTCTTCCTCGAGCTCGTCGCGCGGCACGCGCAACAGGCGATCGGCACCGCCGAGGAGGAAACCCAGGGCCAGGCCGAGGGCGGTCAGCGGCATTACGGTCATCAGCATGGGGTTGCTCCTTAAAGTCCGCCGAGGCCGGCGAAGCCCATGAACGCCACGGCCAGCAAGCCGGCGCAGACGAAGGCGATCGGCGAGCCGCGGAACAGCGCGGGGGTATCGGCCAGCGCCAGACGCTCGCGCAGGCCGGCGAACAGCACCATCACCAGGGTGAAACCGAGCGAGGAACCAAAGCCGTCGAGCAGGGACACGGCGAAGCCGGCCTTGCTCGATGCGCTGACCAGCGGGATGCCGAGCACCGCGCAGTTGGTGGTGATCAGCGGCAGGTAGATGCCGAGCACCTGGTACAGGCCAGGGCTGACCTTGCGAATCAGCATCTCGGTGAACTGCACCAGCGAGGCGATGATCAGGATGAATGCGAGGATGCGCAGGAACTGCAGCCCCAGCGGCGCCAGCATCAGGTTCTCGATCAGCCAGCAGCAGGCGGCGGCGAGGGTGAGCACGAAGGTGGTCGCCATGCCCATGCCGAGGGCGCTGTCGATCTTGCTCGACACCCCCATGAACGGGCAGAGGCCGAGAAACTTCACCAGGATCACGTTGTTGACCAGGGCGGTCGAGAGCAGCAATAACAGGTAGTCGGACATGGGTGCACCTCCTTGGCTGTCCCCAGCGCAAGCCCTGTGCCAACCCCCAAAACCGCTCTGCAACCCACGGAACACGCGGCCTCGACGTGCGACCGGACAGATTGTCGCTGTCGGGGTCCACGCGTTGGGCGGTGCTTTGTCGGGTATGACACACAGCCCTGCCGGTGTCCGCCCGGTGGCTACCGGGCGGCATGACGCGGCGACATTGACGACCGTCATATAACCGCATCAATGGAACGGTTATTGCTCTGTCATCCGCATCCGCTTCGTGAGCGAGCCGCCCGCATGTCCAAATCGACCTCCCTGAGTTCCGACCCGTCATCCGTCCCGGCCGAACCGGGGGATTCCGATCAGTTGCCGCCGCAGGTGTTCCGCCAGGCGGTCGAGCAGTCGGCGCTGGCAATCTCCATCACCGACGCCCACGCCAACATCGTCTACGCCAACCCCGCGTTCCAGCGCGTCACCGGCTACACCCTGCCGGAAGTCGTCGGGCGCAACGAATCCATCCTTTCCTACCGGGTCACCCCGCCGATCGTCTACGAGAGCATGTGGGCGCAGCTGCTGCGGCAGAAGCCGTGGAACGGCCTGCTGGTGAACCGGCGCAAGGACGGCTCGCGCTACCTCGCCGACCTGACCATCACCCCGGTGCTCGACGAGCAGCAGAACATCACCCACTACCTGGGCATGCACCGCGACGTCACCGAGATGCATCGCCTGGAACGCCAGGTGCGCAACCAGAAGACCCTGATCGAGTCGGTGGTGGACGCCGCGCAGGTGGCGATGGTGCTGCTCGATTCGCGCGAGCGCGTGCTGCTGAGCAACCAGACCTACAAGAAGCTGATCGGCGATCTCGCCCCGGACCCGGCGCAGTTGCTGCTTTCCGCGCTGGAGCGCGAAGTGCCGGCGTTCGACCGCGCCAGCGCCCTGGCCGCCGGCTTCGCCCCGCTGGAAGTGCGCATTGACCGCCAGGACCGCGAACCGCTGTGGTTCAGTTGCGCCGGTTCGCTGATCGACGAACAGGACACCAGCGCCGAGGCCTTCTACGAGAACCGCGGCTACCGCTACATGCTGCTGATCGTGCAGGACATCAGCGAGCTCAAGCGCCAGCAGGATCACATCCGCGCCAGCGGCCTGCGCGCGCTGCTCACCGAGCAGGAGCGCGTGCGCAGCGTGCGCGAGACGCTGTCCGGGGCGATCTACCAGCTCGGCGGGCCGCTGAACATGATCGCCGCCGCGGCCAAGCTGCTGGAGCGCCAACCGCAACTCGACCAGCAGGCGCTGAAGAAGATGTTCGACGACCTGCTGCGGGTCGGCGGCATGACCCTGGACAACCTCAATGCGTGCATCCCGGCGCTGGCGCAGGAGCCGCTGCAGCCGGTCAACCTCAACGCGATCCTGCAGAACGTGCTGTGGATTCTCACGCCGCGCCTGCTCGGCCTGGGCATCGTCGTCGAGTGGCGGCCGGAGCCGCTGCTGCCCAACGTCAACGGCCTGCCAACCTCGCTGACCATGCTCTTCAAGCAGCTGCTGGACAACGCCATCGAAGGCATCCACGCCAAGCGCCAGGGCACCCGCGAGATCAGCGTGACCACCCTGGCCCGCGAAGATCACGTCGAGGTGCTGCTGCAGGACAGCGGCGCGGGCATCGCCAAGGAATTGCAGAGCCGCGTGTTCGAGCCGTTCTTCACCACCAAGACGCGCGGCCAGCCGCACATCGGCATGGGCCTGACCATGGCCCAGGACGTGGTGATGCGCCACGAAGGGCTGATCGAGATCGACTCCGCGACGGACCAGGGCTGTTTGGTCAAGGTGCAGATCCCCTATGTCTGAGTTCAACGAACGTCTCGACCAAGGCACCCTCCAGGCGATCCTCGCCGGCGAGCTGGAAACCCTGTTTCTGGTCAGCCGCGTGCTCTCGCATTCGCTCAACCTGAAGGAAACCCTCAGCTCGGTGCTGCAAGTGCTGCACGATCGCGGCGGCCTGGAGCGCGGCATGGTCTGCCTGGCGCCACCCGGCGAAGACGGCCTGCTGGTGTACGCGGTGCAGGGCATGCCGGAGCTGACCGTCGGCGGCGTGCGCTACCAGACCGGCGAAGGCATCGTCGGCAGTATCTTCGTCGAAGGCGCCGGGCTGGTGGTGCCGCGCCTGGGCGACGACCCGCGGTTCCTCTCGCGGCTGGGCATCTACAACCCGGAGCGCGCCTTCATCGGCATGCCGATCCGCAGCAGCCGGGAAATCATCGGCGTGTTCGCCGCGCAGCCGAACACCATGCACCTGCAACTGCTGGAGGAACGCGGGCGCTTCCTTGAGATGGTCGCCAACCTGATCGGCCAGAGCGTGCGCCTGGCCTGGGAAGTGGAAACCGAGAAGCAGGCGCTCAAGGACGAACGCGACCAGCTGCGCCGCACGGTGCGCGGCCAGTACGGCTTCGACAACATCATCGGCCACTCCTTCGCCATGCGGCACGTGTTCGACCAGGTGCGCCAGGTGTCGAAGTGGAACACCACGGTGCTGATCCGCGGCGAGACCGGCACCGGCAAGGAGCTGATCGCCAACGCCATCCACTACAACTCGCCGCGCGCGCGCGGGCCGATGATCAAGCTGAACTGCGCTGCGCTGCCGGAAAACCTGCTGGAGTCCGAGCTGTTCGGCCACGAGAAGGGCGCCTTCACCGGTGCCATGACCCAGCGCCAGGGCCGTTTCGAGCAGGCCACCGGCGGCACCCTGTTCCTCGACGAGATCGGCGAGGTCTCGGCGGCGTTCCAGGCCAAGCTGCTGCGCGTGCTGCAGGAAGGCGAGCTGGAGCGCGTCGGCGGCACGCGCACGCTGAAGGTAGACGTGCGGGTGATCGCCGCGACCCACCGCGACCTGGAAAGCGACGTGGCCAAGGGCAAGTTCCGCGAGGACTTGTACTACCGGCTGAACGTGATGCCGATCGTCATGCCGCCGCTGCGCGAGCGCATGGAGGATATCCCCGACATCGCCCAGTTCCTGATCCAGAAGATCGCCCGCCTGCAGGGCCGCAGCCTGGAGCTCACCGACGCCGCCCGGCGCGTGCTCATGCACCACGACTGGCCGGGCAACGTGCGCGAGCTGGAGAACAGCCTGGAGCGCGCCGCGGTGATGTCCAGCGACGGACTGATCGACCGCGACCAGGTACTGCTCACCGGCATCAACGAGCAGATCAACGTCGGCCGCAGCGAACCCCTGGCGCTGGACGACGACAGCCTCGACGAGCGCGAACGGGTGATCGCCGCCCTCGAACAGGCTGGCTGGGTTCAGGCCAAGGCCGCGCGCCTGCTCGGCATGACACCGCGGCAGATCGCCTACCGCATCCAGACGCTGAACATCCGCGTGAAGCAGCTGTAGCCCGCGCGCTCGACCCCGAAGGGCAGGCCTGCGGCCTGCAGGGGGTTGGGCTCTGGTTTCCGTAGGGGCGAACTCGTTCGCCAAGGGCCGCAACGCGGCCCCGAGCGGATTCATTTCCTCAGCAGCAGTCATCCTCGACCCGGTACAGCAGGGTCTGCGCCTCGTCGTCCTGACGGCGCTCGAACAGCTCGTGGATGATGTTCACCTGGGCGTGCAGCAGCAGCCGCGCGTCGTCCTCGGAACCGTCGCGGTCACCGAGCTTTTCGCGGAAATAGCGGCACAGCACGCAATTGCCGTCGTCTTCGGCGATGTGGTGCTGGATGCGCGCGTAGATCAGGCGGATGCAATGATCGCAGTCGATGTAGGGCAGGTCGCCCTCGCCGGCGATGCTGCGGTAGGTGGTCGTGGTGCCGCTGGTGTTCATGCTGCTGCCTCCGGGGTTGAGGCCCTCCGTCGCGGAAGGGCGGGTCGCTGGACGAGGCCATCCTAGGAAGCCGTCGAGGCGCGGTCTGTCAGCCAGCCGACAGTGCGTTCTTTTCTTGCGCGCGCCAGCTGCCGTAGCGCCAGCCGCTGCGTTCGCGCAGCAGGTCGGCGCGATGGATGAGGAAGGTGCCGCTGCCGTCGCGCTCGAGAATGCCTTCGCGGGTCAGCCGCGCGATCAGCGATGACAGCGTCTGCCGGGTGGTGCCGAGCAGTTGCGCGATGTCCTCGGTGTTCAGCGCCAGCGGCAGGCGCCAGCTGCGCGCATCGACCAGTTCGCCCTTGCGCAGCAGCATGCCGTCGAGGAAGCGCGCCAGGCGTCCCTCAACATCGCGAAAGGCCAGGTCCTCGATGATCTGCATGGCGTTGCCCAACGACTGCGCGAGCACGCGGATCACCACCGGCGCCGCCTCCGGCAGCGCCGAGAGCTTGCCGAGCATGGTTCGCGTCTCGGTGACCAGCACGTCGCACTCGCTGATCGCCTGCAGAAAGGCGCGGCTGTGGGTGCTGTAGATGTCGCCGGGTTCGAGGAAGGTCAGGGTCTGCTCCTTGTCCTCGAAGGTGAGGAACACGCGAATCCGCCCGCTGCGCAGGATGAATACGCTGTCGCGGATCTCCTGCGGGCCGCCGAGGATTTCCCCCTGCACCAGCCGGCGCACGCGGAAACCTTCCAGCAGCGCCGCGCGCGAGGGTTCGGAGAGGGCATCGAGCAGACGCTGGGACTGGTGATTGTTCATCGGCGGGGCTCCGGTTCGGCGGTGTCGCGCGGCAGCGGCATCCAGGCATCCCAGCAAGGAGCTTGCCGTTGCCGCCGCACTGGCTACTGCCGCGGCCAGGCGTCGCAGAACGCCCGCCAGGCGGCGCCGGAAGAACCTCCCGGCAATATCGCCAGGCCATTCCGGCCAGTGCCGCGCCGCCGCCCTGTCGCAAACCTCACATTCGCCCCGTCGCGCTTGGTGCGTTGTTCACATAGATGCCCAACAGAATCGGCTATCGGGGAGATATTCCTTATAGAACAGTAGGTTGAAGCTCTGCTGAGGGTGCGGCACAACGCTTGCACTTCGAGCTTTATCTCACCCGGAGGACGCTTTCATGGACTTGCCCGTTCTGTTCAACGACCCACCGGCTTCCCCTTCGGGCGGCTGCGCGGCCAACTCGTGCGGTTCCAGCGATGACCAGCTCGGCCATCTGCCGGAGGCGATTCGCGACAAGGTATTCAACCACCCGTGCTATTCCGAGGACGCCCACCACTACTTCGCGCGCATGCACGTGGCGGTGGCGCCGGCCTGCAACATCCAGTGCCACTACTGCAACCGCAAGTACGACTGCGCCAACGAATCGCGCCCCGGCGTGGTCTCCGAAGTGCTCAGCCCGGAGCAGGCGGTGAAGAAGGTCAAGGCGGTCGCCGCGGCGATCCCGCAGATGAGCGTGCTCGGCATCGCCGGCCCGGGCGACCCGCTGGCCAACCCGCAGCGCACCTTCGATACCTTCCGCATGCTCAGCGAGCAGACCCCGGACATCAAACTCTGCGTCTCGACCAACGGCCTGAGCCTGCCGGAAAGCGTCGAAGAGCTGAGCAAGCACAACATCGATCACGTCACCATCACCATCAACTGCGTCGATCCGGAAGTGGGCGCGAAGATCTACCCGTGGATCTTCTGGGAAAACCGCCGCATCCGAGGTATCGAGGCGGCGCGTATCCTCATCGCCCAGCAGCAGCGCGGGCTGGAGATGCTGGTCGCGCGCGGCATCCTGGTGAAGGTCAACTCGGTGCTGATCCCCGGCGTCAACGACGAGCACCTCAAGGAAGTGTCGCGCATCGTCAAGGCCAAGGGCGCCTTCCTGCACAACGTCATGCCGCTGATTTCCGAGCCCGAGCACGGCACCTTCTACGGCCTCACCGGCCAGCGCGGGCCTACCCACGCCGAACTGCAATCGCTGCAGGACGCCTGCGCCGGCGACATGAACATGATGCGTCACTGCCGCCAGTGCCGCGCCGACGCGGTCGGCCTGCTCGGCGAGGACCGCGGCGCGGAGTTCACCCTGGACAAGATCGACGCCATGGAAATCGACTACGAGGCGGCGATGGAACGTCGCGCCAAGGTTCACGCCGATATCGCCGAGGAGCTTGCCCAGCGCCGCCAGCACGGTCCGGCCGCGGTGCCGATCCTGCAGGCGTCGAGCCCGGCGGTGCTGATGGCGGTGGCAACCAAGGGCGGCGGCCTGGTCAACGAACACTTCGGCCATGCCCGCGAGTTCCTGATCTACGAAGCTTCCGCCGCCGGCGTGCGCTTCATCGGCCATCGGCGCGTGGAAACGCCCTATTGCGAGGGCGACAGCAGTTGCGGCGACGGTGAAAGCGCGCTGGCGAAGATCATCGGCGCACTCGACGGCTGCCGTGCCGTGCTCTGCGCCAAGGTCGGCTACGAACCCTGGAGCGCACTGGAAAACGCCGGCATCCAGCCCAACGGCGAACACGCCATGGAACCCATCGAGGAAGCCGTGCTGGCGCTTTACCAGGAGCTGCTCGAGGCCGGCAAGCTGGCCGACGACGTCACCCGGCAACGGCAGAGCGCCTGACTCGCCGCCGATCCAAGGCCCCGGTACAGGGGCCCCGCCGATAACCGAGGAGAAACCTGATGGCCCTGGAAATCATCGAAAGCTGCGTCAACTGCTGGGCCTGCGTACCGGTGTGTCCGAACGATGCGATCTACCAGGCTCTGCCGCATTTCCTCATCGACGCGGACAAGTGCACCGAATGCGTCGGCGACCACGACGAAGCCCAGTGCGCGAGCATCTGCCCGATCGAGGGCGCGATCCTCGACGAGCTGGGCGACCCGCTCAACCCACCCGGCTCGCTGACCGGCATCCTGCTCTCGGCCGGCGAGCCGCAATCCTCCAGTCCCCAGGAAATCCGATGACCACCCTGCACTTCTATGGAAAGCCCGGCTGCAAGGGCAATCAGCGCCAGCTCGACCAACTCGCCGCGCTGCACCTGCCGGTCGAGGTCCACGACCTGCGCGCCGAGGCCTGGACGGCCGAACGCCTGCTGCAATTCCTCCAGCCGCTGCCGGTGGCGCAGTGGTTCAACCCCACCGCACCACGGGTCGCCTCCGGCGAGATCGTCCCGCAGGAGCTCACCGCCCAAGAGGCCCTGGAACTGCTGCTCAGCGAACCGCTGCTGATCCGCCGCCCGCTGCTGCAGCGCGGTGAACGCTTTCTTGTGGGCTTCGAAGCGGGGCAGGTGGATGCACTGCTGGAGCTGCCAGCCGGCAGCATAGGCTCGGGCCTGGAAGGCTGCGCCTGCGGCAAGCACGGCTGATCCTCTCATCCGCAGAACGGGCTTCAGTATCCTTGCCGGATTCCGGTGGGCTGAGGCCCCAAGCCCACTACGGCCCATCCTACGAAACCGATCGGCCCATTCCGTAGGGCGGGTGAAACCCGCGTGGGCTCAGCTTTCCGGGCCGAAGCACTCGCTGAACTCCACGCAGTCCTGGCAACTCGGCGAGCGGCAGTAGCGGCCGGCGCAGAGCAGGCGGTAGAGGAATTTCTTCCATTTCATGTTGAAGCGGTTCTGCCCGGCCAGCGCCGGGAAGTTGCTCGCCAGCAGGCTGCAGAGGTCGTCGCGCGACCAAAGGCCGAGGTCGTACCAGAGATGGTCGCCACCCAGGCAACCGGCGGCGACGATGCTGGCCATCCAGGTTTCGCTGGGGTCGTTGCCGGCACGGTTGCTCAGCAGCAGCTGTTCCAGCGCCTGGCAGTCGTCGCGCCGGTGATTCGGCTGTGGCACGCCATCCGAAGCCTGGCCGAGGCCGGGGAAGTGCCATTGCAGCAGGGCATCGAAATCCGCCGGCGCCAGGCCCAGACCGTCCGGCAGGGCGCTGTGGCCGAAGCGCTGGCTGGCGAGCATGCGCGCCAGCCAGCGGTCATTGGGCAGGCCGCGGCTGTGCGATAGCCAGACCTGTTCGGCGTTCAGCAAGGGGCGGCTCAGGTGCAGTGCGCTCATGGGCGACCTCCGTGACGCTGTTGCGGTGAAAGGTCCGCGGGCTCAGGCGACGTGCTGGCGCGCTTCCCAGCTTTGCGGACGGTTCAGGTGCAGCGCCAGGCAGGCGTCCAGACTCTGCACGTGCTCATCGAGGTTGCGCAGCACGCGCTGGTAGAGCGCGTCGCGGCTGCGGCGCCCGTTGGCCTGGGCGAAGCTGGCCTGCATGCGCTGCAGCAGGTCGAGGGTTTCCTGGTGCTCGTCGCAATGCTCGCGCAGCTCGCCATAGGCGGTCGCCTGCATGAAACGCTCTTCGAGGGCAAAGTGCTCGCGAGCGCGCTCGATGATACGTTCGAGTACCTGCGCGCCGGTGTTTTCACGTTCGGCGAAGGGCAGGGCGCTGAGCAGGCCGAAGAATGCCTGGCGCGAATTGTCCAGAGCCGGAAGGCCCATGTAGTGCAGGTGCAGCGGGTAGGAGGAATGGCTCATGGATGTGCTCCGGCGGGATGGCGGACGAGGGGTTCATGATGCGGACTCAGGCCGTTCAGGACTTGCTCTGGGGCAAGGTCGAGGACGCTGAATCCGGCGCGTTCGAGAAAACGCCGCTCCTTGGTCGAACATTCCGGCATGCAGGCCCAGCCGGCCGGCTCGCCGGCGCCCCAGGCAATGTCGGAAAGCAGCATGCGTTCGGTGTCGCGGTTCAGGCGCAGGCCGATCAGCAGGTACTGCAGGCCGACACGCCGCTGCTTGAGAAACGCCGGCATGCCGAAACCGCCCATCAGTTCGGTGAGGTAGTCGACGTAGTCGGCATCCGAAGCGACGTACAGCGACTCCGGGCGCGCCGCGCCGACCGGCTTGAACAGCACCGGAAGGCTGGCATCGAGGTTGCCCTCGGCCACCGCGTGGTAAGCCTTGCCGTCATGCTGGAACAGCCGGTAGCGGGCGAAATCGCCACTCAGCCGGGCGATGCCGACCACCAGCAGGTGCGGCCGGGTGGCCCAGAAGTCCTGCAATTGGGTGTCGCGGTTGAAGTCGATCACGTAGGGCAAGGCAAGCTCGGCGATCCGTTCGTGCAGCGCCGAGGCGCTCCACGCATGGTCGCGGTAGGTGGCGTCGAAGAAGCGCACCAGCGCGCTGCGCCCGCGTTTCAGTTCGATGTTCATCGCCGCGCGGGGAAATTCGTACATCAGTTTCTTGGCCATCGGCTGGCCGTTGTTCAGCGCCAGGATCAGGCTTTCGCTGTCCGCCGGGATGGGCTTGCCCCCGGCGTCGACCACGCCGTCCAGCGCGGCCGGACCGAGCAACGGCACCAGGGTGCCGGAACGGTATGAAGCAATCAGTTCTACAGGTAGCTCGGGGATCATGGCGGGTTCCTCGCCTGGATTTACCCGTCCATTGCAAAGCCGGCGCCAACTCGGTAAGCCATTGAATTAGAACAACTTGGCTGAAGATGAAAGACCTTTTGGTGGGGTCTGCTACGTACATCCGGGGGGCGATGTCGCACTTGCTACACAGGCTGCAATAGCCGACTGAAGCGCACCTGTACGTCCTTTGGCGGCGCCGAGAATGGCGATGAAGTGACCAGCATATCGGCGCCGGCGGCGACGTATTCCGCGGCATTGCCAGCATGGATGCCACCCGCCGCGGCGAGCAGCGGCGGCGACGGCCAGTCGCCCAGTGCGCGGCGCACGGCAGCCAGCGCCGCCGGGGTGAATTTCTCCAGTTGCAGGACATCGGCCTCGGCCCAGCGCAACGCCTCGCCGAGGTCGGCCACTTCCACCACGATCTTCTTTTCCGGCTCACG
>DIEE01000164.1:0-9228 GCA_002418465.1 Pseudomonas sp. UBA5782
CCGCCAGCGACGCGCTGCGCCCGCTGCTGCTGGCGACGCTGCTGCTGGTCTGGCTGGGCACCGCCTACGTGTGTTCCGGCCCCGGTTTCAACTGGGGGCTGAGCATCCTCGCCGAGGCCGGTATCCACGGGCCGGTGGCGGCCTGGCTGGTCTGGGCCGGCGCTGCCGGCGACGCGCTGCTCGGCCTTGGCCTGCTCAGTCGCCGCTGGCGAAAGCATGCGCTGCGCGCGCAACTGGTGCTTATGCTCGGCTACAGCCTGCTGATCACGCTGCTGTTGCCGTACTACTGGTTCGATCCGTTCGCCGCATTGGGCAAGAATCTGGTCCTGCTGGTGGCCACGCTCTGGCTGTTGTGGACCGAGCCGCGGCGTGGGGAAATGCCGGGATGAGTCTCTACCTGACGCTCAAGCCCCTGCGCATCCCGCCCTCGACCATTCTCTTCGGCACCGGCCTGGGCTCGGCCTGCTGCCGCTGCGCGCCTGGCTCCGCGGCGGCGTCGAGGTGACTGAGGTGGCCTTCCCGATGACCTTCCATCTCATGGTGAACAGGGGCTTCCGATGACCCAGGCCGCAGCCAAAGCGCCCTCCGCCGTCGTTATCGTCGCGCTGGCAACCGCCCTCTGCCTGACCGGCGACTCGATGCTCTACATCGCCCTGCCGATCTACTGGCCGGACGTGGGGCTGGATTCGCTCTGGCAGGTCGGCGTGCTGCTCTCGGTGAACCGGCTGATCCGCCTGCCGTTCAACGCGCTGATCGGCGCACTGTACCGGCGCATTTCATTGCGGACCGGGCTGCTGCTGGCGGTCGTCCTCGGCGTCATCACCACGCTCGGCTATTCCCTGGCCAACAGTTTTCTCGCCTGGCTGGCGCTGCGTGCGCTGTGGGGCGTGGCCTGGTCGTTCTTCCGCATCGGTGGCATGTCGACGGTGGTCTACAGCGCTGCCGAGGGCGGACGCGGGCGGGCGATGGGGCTGTACAACGGCCTGTACCGCCTCGGCAGCCTGGGCGGCATGCTGATCGGCGGGCTGCTGGTGCCGCTCTACGGGCTGTCGGCACTGGCCGCAGGCTTCGGCATCGCCTCGCTGCTTGGCATTCCCCTGTTGCTGCTGGCCTTCCGGCTGCCGCCTGGCCACGGGCAGGCGGCCTCCGGCGCGGCGACGGTGGCTCATGGCGAGGCGCTGCTCGGGGCGTTCTGGAAGCGCGTGGTGCTCAGCGGCTTCTGCATCGCGCTGCTGATCCAGGGCGTGCTGGCGGCGACCCTCAGCGCGCTGATCGAGTATTACTACGGCACGCAGATCGACCTGTTCGGCCTGCTGCTCAGCGTCACCGCGCTGTCCGGGCTGCTGCAGGCGGCGCGCTGGAGCTGGGAAACCTGGCTCGCCGGGCGCATCGGTCACTGGAGCGACGGTTCGGGTGGTCGCCTGCCGCTGCTGATCGGCACGCTGGCACTGGCCGCGCTTGGGTTCGCCGGACTCGGCAGCGGATTGCCGCTGGGGCTGTGGCTGCCGATCTGCCTGCTGGTGATGCTGCTGTGCACCGCGCTGACCACCCTCAACGATGCGCTGGCGGCGGATGCCGCGCGACGCGGTGACGTGGTGCGCGCGATGACCCGCTACTCGATCGCCCAGGACCTCGGCGCGGCGCTCGGGCCGGTGCTGGCGTTCCTGCTGGTGGAGTTGCCTGGCGGTTTCGCCTGGCTGTACGGCGCTTGCGCGGTGCTACTCGCCGCGCTGGCCGGCCTCTGGTGGCGCAAGCGCGCCGCCGCGCCGCTGTCAGCGTAGCGAGATGATCGGCCAGCCGCGGCGCTCGGCTTCGGCGCGCAGGGTCGGATCGGGATCGACGGCGATCGGGCGGGTGACCTGTTCGAGCAGCGGCAGGTCGTTCATCGAGTCGCTGTAGAAGGCGCTGTCGGAGAGGTCCAGGCCGTTCTCGGCGAGCCAGCGGTTGAGCCGGGTGACCTTGCCTTCCTTGAAGCAGGGCACGTCGGTGNNTGTGTAGCGCCCGTCGGCCATCTCGCATTCGGTGGCGAGCAGCGTCTCCACGCCCAACCGCGCGGCGATGGGTTCTGTGACGAAGCGGTTGGTGGCGGTGATGATCAGCAGCCTGTCGCCGGCCGCGCGGTGTTCGGCCAGCAGCGCCTCGCCCTTGGCCAGGATGATCGGCTCGATGCATTCCCGCATGAATTCCAGGTGCCAGTCGGCCAGTTGGCGCATCTCGCTGCGGCCGAGGATTTCCAGGCTGAAGTTGAGGTAGTTCTGGATGTCCAGCTTGCCGGCCAGGTAATCCTGGTAGAAGGCGTCGTTGCGCGCCTTGTAGGCGACACCGTCGAGGATGCCGCGCGCGCACAGCCAGTCGCCCCAGGCATGGTCGCTGTCGCCGCCCAGGAGGGTGTTGTCGAGATCGAATAGGGCCAGACGCACGGTGAACCTCACTTGCCGAAAAGCCCGCAGCATAGCGAAAAAGCTATGAACGCTGCAGGTGCGCCGGCATTTGTGGCGCGGCATGGCGGCGATTTCGCCGAATCGCCGCGCGCAGGCGCCAGGCGCCTTTCGGCCGCGTGCCCTTTTATGGAACAATGCCGAAACATGCGTTTACGAGGTTGTTCGCCGTGATCGATCCTGATGGTTTCCGCCCGAATGTCGGCATCATCCTGACCAATGATGTCGGGCAGGTGCTCTGGGCGCGTCGCATCAATCAGGATTCCTGGCAGTTCCCCCAGGGCGGCATCAACGACCGCGAAACGCCCGAGGAAGCGCTGTTTCGCGAGTTGACCGAGGAAGTCGGCCTCGAGGAACAGGATGTGCGTATCCTCGCCTGCACCCGCGGCTGGCTGCGTTATCGCCTGCCGCAGCGCCTGGTGCGCACCAACAGCCAGCCGTTGTGCATCGGCCAGAAACAGAAATGGTTCCTCCTGCGCCTGACCGGCGCGGAGGAGCGGGTGCGCATGGACCTGACCGGCAAGCCCGAGTTCGACGGCTGGCGCTGGGTCAGTTACTGGTATCCGCTGGGCCAGGTGGTGACCTTCAAACGCGAGGTTTACCGCCGGGCCCTGAAAGAACTCGCCCCACGCCTGCTGGCGCGGGACTGACCACCGACCTAGAGCCGAGCCATGCTCAACACGCTGCGTAAGATCGTCCAGGAAGTGAATGCCGCCAAGGACCTCAAGGCGGCGTTGGGCATCATCGTGTTGCGGGTCAAGGAAGCCATGGGCAGCCATGTCTGCTCGGTCTACCTGCTCGACCCGGAATCCAATCGCTTCGTGCTGATGGCCACCGAGGGCCTCAACAAGCGCTCCATCGGCAAGGTCAGCATGGCGCCGAACGAAGGCCTGGTCGGCCTGGTCGGTACCCGCGAAGAGCCGCTGAATCTCGAAAACGCCTCCGATCACCCGCGCTACCGCTACTTCGCCGAGACCGGCGAGGAACGTTACGCCTCCTTCCTCGGCGCGCCGATCATCCACCACCGCCGGGTGATGGGCGTGCTGGTGATCCAGCAGAAGGAAAACCGCCAGTTCGACGAGGGCGAGGAAGCCTTCCTGGTGACGATGAGCGCGCAGCTCGCCGGGGTCATCGCTCACGCCGAGGCCACCGGCTCGATCCGCGGCCTGGGCCGGCAGGGCAAGGGCATCCAGGAAGCGCGCTTCGTCGGCGTGCCCGGCGCGCCCGGCGCGGCGGTCGGTACCGCGGTGGTGGTACTGCCGCCGGCCGATCTGGAAGTGGTGCCGGACAAGCCGATCAAGGACATCGAGGCCGAGGTCGAGCGCTTCAAGGCGGCGCTGGAAGGCGTGCGCCAGGACATGCGCGAGCTGTCCAGCAAGCTCGCCAGCCAGCTGCGCAAGGAAGAACGCGCGCTGTTCGACGTCTACCTGATGATGCTCGACGATGCCTCCATCGGCCTCGAAGTGAAGCGCGTGATCCGTACCGGTCAGTGGGCCCAGGGCGCGCTGCGCCAGGTGGTTATGGAGCACGTAAAGCGCTTCGAGCTGATGGACGACCACTACCTGCGCGAGCGCGCCTCGGACGTGAAGGATATCGGCCGGCGCCTGCTCGCCTACCTGCAGGAAGAGCGCAAGCAGAACCTGGTCTACGAAGACAACACCATCCTGGTCAGCGAGGAGCTGTCGCCAGCGATGCTCGGCGAAGTGCCGCAGGGCAAGCTGGTCGGCCTGGTCTCGGTACAGGGCTCGGGCAACTCCCACGTGGCGATCCTGGCCCGCGCCATGGGCATTCCCACGGTGATGGGGGTGGTCGACCTGCCGTACTCGAAGGTCGATGGCATCCAGCTGATCGTCGACGGCTACCACGGCGAGGTCTTCACCAACCCCAGCGAAATCCTCCGCCGGCAGTACGCCGAAGTGGTCGAGGAGGAGCGCCAGCTGACCCAGGGCCTGGACGCCCTGCGCGCGTTGCCGTGCGAGACGCTGGACGGTCACCGCATGCCGCTGTGGGTCAACACCGGGCTGCTTGCCGACGTGGTGCGTGCGCAGGAGCGCGGCGCCGAGGGCGTCGGCCTGTACCGCAGCGAAGTGCCGTTCATGAACGGCCAGCGCTTTCCGAGCGAGAAGGAGCAACTGGCGATCTACCGCGAGCAGCTCGCCGCCTTCCATCCGCTGCCGGTGACCATGCGCACGCTGGACATCGGCGGCGACAAGTCGCTGTCGTATTTCCCGATCAAGGAAAACAATCCGTTCCTCGGCTGGCGCGGCATCCGCGTCACCCTCGATCACCCGGAAATCTTCCTGGTCCAGGCGCGCGCCATGCTCAAGGCCAGCGAAGGGCTGAACAACCTGCGCATCCTGCTGCCGATGATTTCCGGCATCCACGAGCTGGAAGAGGCGCTGCACCTGATCCACCGCGCCTGGGGCGAGGTGCGCGACGAGGGCACCGACGTGCCGCTGCCGCCGGTGGGCGTGATGATCGAGATTCCCGCGGCGGTCTACCAGACCCGCGACCTGGCGCGGCAGGTGGACTTCCTCTCGGTCGGCTCCAACGACCTGACCCAGTACCTGCTGGCCGTGGACCGCAACAACCCGCGCGTCGCCGACCTCTACGACTACCTGCACCCGGCGGTGCTGCAGGCGCTGCAGCACGTGGTGCGCGATGCGCACGCCGAAGGCAAGCCGGTAAGCATCTGCGGCGAGATGGCTGGCGATCCTTCCGCTGCCGTACTGCTGCTGGCGATGGGCTTCGACAGCCTGTCGATGAACGCCACCAACCTGCCCAAGGTGAAGTGGCTGCTGCGCCAGATCAGCCTGAGCAAGGCCAAGGAGTTGCTGGCGCAACTGATGACCATCGACAACCCGCAGGTCATCCACAGCACCCTGCACCTGGCGCTGCGCAACCTCGGCCTGGGCCGGGTGATCAATCCGGCGGCGAACGTGCAGGCCTGATCCGCTTCGCCCACAGCCGCCGCTCCAGCCCTTTCTCCCCTGCGCCGTTGCGAGTTATTCGCAGCTGGCGCATGGCCGGTTGCCGAGTCTTGCTTTACAGTTCATGTCACGACTCGTCATGACGCGTAGCCCATGAACTCCAAGACGCCCGCCCAACTGACCCCTCATTCGCCGGTGCCGCTGTATACCCAGCTCAAGGAACTGCTGCGTGCGCAGATTCTCGACGGGGTGTTCGCGCCGCACACGCGGATGTCCTCCGAAAGCGAGCTGGGCGAGGCCTACGGGGTCAGCCGCATTACCGTGCGCCAGGCGCTCGGCGACCTGCAGAAGGAGGGGCTGATCTTCAAGATCCACGGCAAGGGCACCTTCGTTGCCAAGCCTAAGGCGGTGCAGAACGTCAGCACGTTGCAGGGCCTTTCGGAGGCGATGTCGGCATCCGGCCACGAGGTGCTCAACCGCATGCTCAGCCTGCTGTTCGTCCCCGCCGGGCGACTGGTGGCGGAGCGCCTGGGCGTGGCGGAGAACACCACCGTCTGCGAGATCAAGCGGGTGCGCCTGATCAACCGCGAGCCGGTATCGCTGGAGGTCACCTACCTGAGCCAGGCGCTCGGCGAGCGCCTGCAGAAGGCCGACCTGGTGACCCGCGACATCTTCCTGATCCTGGAGAACGACTGTGGCGTGCCGCTGGGCCACGCGGACCTGGCGATCGACGCGATTCTCGCCGATGCCGAGCTGGCCAAGGCACTGCAGGTGTCGGTGGATGCGCCGATCATGCGTATCGAACGCCTGACCCACGCCGCGGACGGCACGCCGCTGGACTTCGAGTTCCTCTACTACCGCGGCGACGCCTTCCAGTACCGCCTGCGCGTCGACCGCTAGCCTTCCCGCTGCCTGCTCCGAGGCCGTCCACCGGACGGCCTCTGCGTTTCTGCCACCTGCCGCGCCGGCACTTGTCCTACTTGTCGCATCGCGCGGAGGCCGTGTTGCGCCGCGCTGGTACCCGACTGCGCCACTCGCACCAGCGAAGGGCGTCGCGCGGCGCCGGAGCCGGCCGCACGCTTGCGCCACTACCTGCGAATTAATCCTTGAGAAACAAGCGGCTATGCCGTCGCTGCGACAGGGTGGCACGGCCAATGCACCCGTATTTGAAGCCGTTATGGCTTGTTAGTACAAGTTGCCGGACTACAGGTGCACAATCATGAACAACCGTAAAAGCCTGATCGTGTCATGCGTGTTCGCTTCACTGTCGGTGCTGGGCAACCCAGCGTTCGCCGAGACCATTCGCATCGGTATCGGCCACCAGAGCATGGTGACCAATACGGTCTCCGGCGGCGTGGTACTGGAGAAACTCAAGCTGATCGAGAAGTACCTGCCCAGGGACGGCAAGTACGCCGATGCCGACTACAGGATCGATTTCAAGGATTACGATTCCGGCCCGCCAATCACCAACCAGATGCTCGCCGGCAAGCTGGATTTCGGCGTGATGGGCGACTACCCGCTGATCGTCAACGGCGCCAAGTTCCATGAAACCGGCAAGCTGCAGACGCGCCTGATCGGCATCACCGGCTACAACCGCCGCGGCACCGGCAACGGCATCGTGGTGCCGACCGGCTCCTCGGTGCAGAGCCTCGCCGATCTCGCCGGCAAGTCGATTTCCACCCCGGTCGGCAGCGCCGCCTGGGGCATGACGCTGAAAGCCCTGCGCGACGCCAAGCTGTTCGACCAGGTGACCATCGTCAACCAGGCGCCGCCGGTGGGCGCGGCGAACATCGCCGCCGGCAAGATCGACGCGCATGCGGACTTCTGCCCCTGGTCGGAAATCATGGAGTTCCGCGGCACCGGGCGGAAGATCTTCGACGGCAGCGAGGCCGGCATCCCGACCTTCCACGGCATCGTCGTGCGTGACGACTACGCGAAGAAATACCCGGAAGTGGTGCAGGCCGTGCTCCAGGCCACGCTGGAAGCGCAGCGCTGGATCCAGGCCGATCCGGTGCGCGCGGCGACCCAGGTGGCCGAGTGGACCGGCGTCGACAAGGAGGTGCTCTACCTCTACTTCAGCGCCGGCGGCATCACCACCATGGACGCCAGCATCAAGCCGGCCTGGATCGAGGCGCTGAAGTACGACCACGCGCTGTTGCAGAAGGAGAAGCAGATTCCCGACCTCGACTTCGCCCAGTGGATCGACGACAGCTACCTGAAGAAAGCCTACGCCGCCGCCGGCCAGGACTACCCGGCGGCGCTGCAGACGATGGTCGAGCCGATCCCCGCAAACCCGGCGCTCAAGCCGGCGGAAATCTGGTTCGCCGACGCCGGCGTGGTCGGTTACGACAGCGTCGCGGCGATGCTCGAGGCCTACAGGCAGGCCGGCGCGGCGGGCAGGAAGGTCAACGCCAGCTACGTCTACGACAAGCCGAGCGGGATCAAGCTGTTCGGCAAGTCGGCCTACCTGGTGCAGGAAGCCTCCGGCGCGGTCGTTGCCTTCCAGAAGAAGGTCGATTCCGAGCAGTACGTCGCCCAGTCCGGAGGCAAGCCGCTGACGCTGGCCGCCTTCGCCGACGCCAAGGTGGCCGCCGCCGACTGAATCCACAGCGGACGAGCGGGGCGCCAGACCCCGCCGCCGGTTAGCAATACCTTGTACGAGGCTCCCAGAGCCCGTGCCCCGTGTAGCCGCGAGGTGTGTGATGAGTGTGAAACCCAGTCCCGTCTTCAAGCCGGTGGAGACGCCGAGCCTGCCCGTTCGCGAGGTGCCGCCGGCCGCCGCGCTGCCTACCGCCAGCGCGTCGCGACGCAAGATTCCACTGCGCGTGCGCCGTTATCTGGTGCGCAGCCTGGCCCTGCTGGTGGCGCTGCTGCTCTGGCAGCTGGCGTCGAGCACCGGCTTCGAGCTGTTCGTCAAATTCGAGAACGTGCCGACCCCGGTCGCGGTCTGGCAGGCCCTGCTGGTGGAGCTTTCCAGCGGCGAGTTCTACCTGCACATCCTGCACAGCCTGCAGCGCATCGGCATCGCCTTCGGCCTGGCGGCGGTGCTCGGCGTCGCCCTCGGCATCGCCATGGGCCGCTCGCCGCTGGCCGAGGACATCATCCTGCCGTACATCGAGCTGCTGCGGCCGATCCCGGCGGTGGCGTGGATTCCGCTGGCGATCCTGATGATGCCCAGCGAGGAGTCGAGCATCATCTTCATCACCTTCCTCGGCGCGCTGTTCCCGGTGGTGCTGAACACCTGTCAGGGTGTCGAGCAGAGTTCCAAGCTGCTGGTGCGCGCCGCGCGCAGCCTCGGCGCCAGCCGCACGGCGATCCTCTGGCATGTGGTGATTCCCGGCGCCATGCCGAGCATCGTCACCGGCCTGGCGGTGGGCATGGGCGTCGCCTGGTTCTCGCTGCTGGCGGGGGAAATCATCAGCGGCCAGTACGGCATCGGCTACTTCACCTGGGCCTCCTACACGCTCATCGAATACCCGAAGATCATCATCGGCATGCTCGCCATCGGCGGGCTCGGCACCCTTTGCACGCTGCTCGTGCGGCTCGCCTGCTCGCCGCTGCTGCGCTGGCAGAAGCGCGGAGGGCACTGAATGGACGCGTCTTCGGCAAGCCCCGCCCCGTCGCCCGTGGAGGATCAGGACATGAACAGCGCCACCCAGCTCAACCGTCTCGCCGTGCTCGACCACAGCCGTCTGGCGCGCAGCCAGGAAGGCGCCAGCCGCAAGGGACACATCAGCATCCGCAACGTGCAGGTGGAGTTCGGCAGCGATGCCGGGCGCCGCGTGGCGGTGCAGGACGCCAACCTGGAGATTCGCCCCGGCGAGTTCGTCTGTCTGCTGGGACCGTCCGGCTGCGGCAAG
>DIEE01000164.1:9301-9511 GCA_002418465.1 Pseudomonas sp. UBA5782
CGAGCGCGGCATGGTGTTCCAGCAGCACTCGCTGTTCCCCTGGAAGACGGTCAAGGAGAACGTCGCCTTCGGCCCGCTGATGGCCGGCGTCGGCAAGTTCGAGGCGGAGCAGGTGGGGCGGACCTTCCTTGGTCTGGTCGGGCTTTCGGCCTTCGAGGATGCCTTTCCCGAGACCCTTTCCGGGGGCATGCAGCAGCGCGTCGGCATCGC
>DIEE01000164.1:9607-13132 GCA_002418465.1 Pseudomonas sp. UBA5782
CCGACCGCATCGTGGTGATGAGCGCCAGCCCCGGGCGGATCATCGCCGACATCCAGGTCAAGCTGCCGCGACCGCGCAGCCAGGAGCTGCTCACCGAGCCGGCGTTCATCGCCCTGAAGCGCGAATGCCTGGCGCTGATCCGCCAGGAAACCCTACGCGCCTTCGAGCAGCAGAACGCTACGCACTGATCTTCCATCGGCGCCCGTCGGCAATGGCGACGGGCGGTTCATCGGGGGCGGATCGGACGTTGACAATCCATTCGCTAGTTTATAACTTGTCATAACAAGTAGGGAGGAGCTGATATGAACCTTGCCGTCGCTACCCTGAACCCGAGCGATTCGCCGCAGCCGCTGTACGCGCAGATTCGCGATCAGCTGCGCCGGGAAATCCTCGAAGGCGGTTTCGCCGCGCACCAGCAACTGCCCTCGGAAAAGAGCCTGATGGGTGCCTTCGGGGTCAGCCGCATCACCGTTCGCCAGGCGCTCAGCGACCTGCACAGCGAGGGCCTGGTGTTCAGCGCCCAGGGCAAGGGCACCTACGTCAGCCGGCCGAAGGCGGTGCAGAACATCCAGCGCCTGCAGGGTTTCGGCGAGGCGATGGCCGCCCAGGGTTACGCCGCCAGCGCGCGCCTGCTCGGCTTCCAGGAGCGCAAGCCGCCACGCGCGGTGAGCGAGGCGCTGGGCCTGGCCGCCGGCGAGGAGGTCATCGAGGTGACCCGCGTGCGTTACCTCAACCAGCAGGCGGTGTGCGTGGAAAGCAGCTACTTCCCGCTGCTCATCGGCCGCCGGCTGTTCGGCCTCGATCTCTCCGGCGACATCTTCCCGCTGCTGGAAAACCGCCTCGGCATCGCGCTGGGCGCGGCGGACATCGGCCTGGAGTCGGTGCGTTGCGACGAGGCCGCGCAGCGCCACCTGAAGCTGGGCGCCGAGGAGCCGATCCTGCGCGTCGAACGCCTCACCCACGACCGCAACGGGCGGCCGATCGACTTCGAATACCTCCGCTTTCGCGGCGATTCCTTCAAGTACCAGTTCCGCGTCGAGCGGAAATAGGAGGCAGCATGCAGATTCAAGACATTCCCGTGATCGACACCGACGTGCTGGTGATCGGCGGCGGCACGGCCGGGCCGATGGCCGCGGTGACCGTCAAGGAGCAGGACCCGAACCTCAAGGTGATCCTGCTGGAGAAGGCCAACGTGAAGCGCTCCGGGGCCATTTCCATGGGCATGGACGGCCTCAACAACGCCGTGGTGCCCGGCCATGCGACGCCGGAGCAGTACGTGCGCGAGATCACCATCGCCAACGACGGCATCGTCCACCAGCCGGCGATCATGGCCTACGCGCAGCGCTCGTTCCCGATGATCGAGAAGCTCGACTCCTGGGGCGTGCACTTCCAGAAGGACGAGACCGGCGACTACGACATGAAGAAGGTCCACCACCTCGGCACCTACGTGCTGCCGATGCCGGAGGGCCACAACGTCAAGAAGATCCTCTACCGCCGGCTGCGGCGGATGCGCGTGGAGATCGAGAACCGCTACCAGGCGACGCGCCTGCTGAAGGACGCCGACGGCAACATCGCCGGCATGGTCGGGGTGAACACCCGCACCGGCGAGCCGATCATCATCCGTGCCAAGGCGGTGATCATGGCCACCGGCGCCGCCGGGCGCATCGGCCTGCCGACCTCGGGCTACCTGTTCGGCACCTACGAGAACCCGGCCAACTCCGGCGACGGACATGCGATGGCCTATCACGTCGGCGCGGACCTGGCGAACCTCGAGTGCTTCCAGATCAACCCGCTGATCAAGGACTACAACGGCCCGGCCTGCGCCTACGTCACCGGCCCGCTCGGCGGCTACACGACGAACGCGGCGGGCGAGCGTTTCATCGAGTGCGACTACTGGTCCGGGCAGATGATGCTGGAGTTCTTCAAGGAACTGGAATCGGGCAGCGGCCCGGTGTTCCTCAAGCTCGACCACCTGGCCGAGGAAACCATCCAGGAAATCGAGACGGTGCTGCACACCAACGAGCGCCCCAGCCGCGGGCGCTTCCATGACGGCCGGCAGACCAACTACCGGCAGAACATGGTGGAGATGCACATCTCCGAAGTCGGCTTCTGCAGCGGGCATTCCGCCTCGGGCGTGTGGACCGACGAAACCGGCGCCACCACCGTGCCGGGGCTGTATGGCGCCGGAGACATGGCCTCGGTGGCGCACAGCTACATGCTCGGTGCGTTCGTCTACGGGCAGATCTGCGGCGAGAACGCGGCCGCCTTCGTCAAGGGCCGCGCCGAGCCGCAGCTGGACGAAGCCTACATCGCCGCCGAGCTGGCGCGGATTCGCGCACCGCTGGCGCGCACCGACGGCATTCCGCCCGAGCAGATGGAATACAAGGTGCGCCGCCTGGTGAACGACTACCTGCAGCCACCCAAGGTGACTCGCAAGATGGAGATCGGCCTGGAGCGAATTCTCGCCGTGCGCGACGACGTGGACAAGCTGGTCGCCCGCGACCCGCACGAGCTGCTGCGCGCGCTGGAGGTCCAGTCGATCATCGACTGCGCCGAGATGGCCGCCCGCGCCTCGCTGTACCGCACCGAATCGCGCTGGGGCCTCTATCACTACCGCGTCGACTTTCCCGAGCAGGACAACGCCGAGTGGTTCTACCACAGCCGCCTGTTCAAGGACGCCAACGGCAACATGGCCCACGGCAAGCGCCCGATCGCCGACTACGTGGTCGAGCTGGGCGAGGAAAAGGATGCCTACAACCGCTTGCGGGTCAAGAAAGCCGCCAACGGCTGACCATCCATGACGCGGGAACGGGCCGTGCCGGTCCCGCGCGACAGAACCATTGCCTGAGTGCGAGGAGATTTTCATGCCATTGGCCAACCATAAATCCAGCGTCCCGGTGATCGTCGACGAAGACAAATGCATCGCCGACAAGGGCTGCCGCGTCTGCATCGAGGTCTGCCCGCTGGATGTCCTGTGGATCAACGAAGAGACCGGCAAGGCGCACATGAAGTACGACGAGTGTTGGTACTGCATGCCGTGCGAGGCCGACTGCCCGACGGACGCCGTGAAAGTGAACATTCCCTACCTGCTGAGCTGATCAGCGCAGCTGCGCATGCCGGAGAACCTTATGAAGCAATATGACGATCCCGAACTGCAGCGCCTGGCCGGCGAGCTGGCCTCCGACGATCCGGAAATTCGCCGGGTCGCGGTGCTCGATCTGGTCGACAGCGGCGAGCCCGAAGCGGCCGAGTTGCTGATCCTGGCGCTGAAGGACCCCGATCCCTCGGTTCGCCAGGAGGCGGCGAAGGTGGTCGACGAGTTCGACGCCGCCGAGATCGCCGACGCGCTGCTGGCGGCGCTGGGCGACGACGATGAAGTGGTGCGCAATGCCGCGGCCCACGCCCTCTCCGACCTCAAGGACCCGGCCGCCGCCACGCCGCTGCTGGCCGCCCTGAGTGCCAGCAGCGCGCCCTTCGTGACCGCCGGCATCCTGCGTGCGCTGAAGGCCTTGCGCCACCCGCGCA